>NZ_WHPN01000120.1 GCF_009735685.1 Streptomyces lycii
CGCTGCTGTCGCAGCGGGAGGTGCTGCGCGCGCTGGGTGTCGACGGCGGCCGGCCACCGCTCGCGCTGGCCACGCACGACCCCGCGGCGTACGTACGGGCCCTCGCCCGTGCGGGCGAGGCGGCCGAACTCACCGATCCGGCGGGCCTGGGCGCCTTCGGCTGGCTGCTCCAGCCGGTGGGCCTGCGGCTGCGCGAACTCGGGTTGGACGAGAGACCGGACGACGGACCGGGCGCCCCGCCGGACGACGGACCGCACGACGGACCGCACGACCCGCCGGACGACGCGCCGGGCCACGCGCCGGACGTCGGGCCGGGTGTCCGGCCGGAAGGCGGGTCCGACGACGGACCGCACGACCCGCCGGACGACCGACCGCACGACGCGCCGGGTGTCCGGCCGGAAGACGGGTCCGACGACGGGCCGGATGACGGGGACGACGACGGGCCGGGCGGGGGACCGTTCGGCTGACATCCCCACCGCCCGCCCGGGCCGTTCCCGCGCCGCCCGGGAGCCGTTTTCCGCGGTGCGAGCCGTTGTCCCGGGGCGGGCGGCCGGTGCACGATCCTGCGCATGGACGACAACGGCTTCGCGGTGCGGCCCGCGGCGGCGCACGACGCCGGCTTTCTCGGGGACATGCTCGTGGAGGCCGTGAACTGGTCCCCGGACCGCCGGATCCCCCGTACGGACATCCTCGGCGACCCGCTGACCGGCCATTACGTATCCGGTTGGCCACGACCCGGCGATCTCGGTGCGATCGCCACCGCGGACGGCGGCCGGATCGGGGCGGCCTGGCTGCGGCTGTTCCCCGAGGACGACCCCGGTTACGGCTTCGTCGCGCCGGACGTGCCGGAACTGTCGATCGGGGTGGCCGCCCCCTGGCGCGGCCGCGGAGTCGGCAGGGCCCTGCTCCGGGCGGCCGTCCGCCGGGCCGGGGAAGCCGGCTTCGGGCGGATCTCGCTGAGTGTGGAGCGCGCCAACGGCGCCGCGCGGTGGTACGCGCACGAGGGCTTCACGACGGTCCGCTCCGGTCCGGACTCGGACACGATGGTGAAGCTTCTCGCCCCGGTCCCGTAACGGGAGCCGCGAGCCGTTCGGGGCGTCAGAAGGAGGCGGGGCGTCAGGGGCATCCGGGAGGGTCAGGGGCGTCAGCGGCCGGTGAGCCAGCGGTCCGGCAGGGCCTCGTGGCGGCCCGTGCGGGAACGGTCCGCCTGGGCCTCGACGGCGGCCCGGGCCTCGTCCTCGTCGCGCAGCCGGGCCGTGACCGTCTTGTTGGCGCCCGTGTCGACATGCACCTCGGCCAGCCCGTGCCGCCGCTCCCACGGCCCCTGCACCAGGCGCACGCTCTGCACCTTCGCGTGCGGCACGAGCGCCAGCGTCCGGTTCAGCAGCCCCCACCGGGACGCGAAGACCGGACCGTCAGCCGTGAACGCGTGGCCGCGCCACCACACCGGCGCGCACCAGCGGGCCCGCCGCGGCACCCGTACCGCCGCCGCGGCGACCGCCCCGGCGTCCACCCCCGGCAGCACCCTCGCGATCACCCGCTCCGCGGTGCCCCGGTCGGCGACCGGCAGCAGCAGCCCGTTCTTCGACCCGGCGACGTCCAGCTCCACCCGGGCCCAGCCGCGCCGCCGCCACAGCAGCGGCTCGACGATCCGTACGGTCTGCACGCGGCCCGGCGGCACCGTCTCGTGCTCCCGGTCGAGCAGCCCGTGATCCAGCCGGAGGCCGTCCGGGGACTCGCCGACCGTCCAGTCGTACTCCTTGACGTAGCGGCCCGCGCTGGCCGCCCACACCGCGCCGAGACAGGGCGCGGCCGTGGCGACCGCCGCCCACACGCTGTCGCTGAGGGCCCACACCACGAGCGGGGCGGCGACAGCGGCCACCAGCCCCGCCCAGACACCGGTGAGCAGCAGGACCGACACGGCCAGCGTCCTCGGGTCGACGCGCGCCAGCTGCCGTACCGGCGCCTCACCGGCCTCACGCGCCGACTCCGGCGCGATGCCCGCGGCCCGGGCCAGCAGTTCGGCCCGCAGCGCACGGGCCTGCCTCTCGCCGAGGAAGGCCAGTTCGTCCTTGTCCGCCGCGCCCAGCACGTCGAGCTTGAGCTTGGCGACACCGGCGAACCGTGCGAGCAGCGGCTGGGTGACGTCCACGGCCTGGAGCCGGTCGAGGCGGATGTGGGCGGTCCGGCGGAAGACGAGGCCGCTGCGGATGCGCAACTCCGTGTCCGTCACCGCGAACCAGCGGAACCACCAGCTCAGAAAGCCGTACGCGGCGGCCGCCGGGATGACGACCGCGAGCCCGAGCAGGGCGTGGCCGGTGCTGAGCCCGCTGAACCAGCGCTGCGCCTGGTCGAGGTCCCGGACGACGGCACCGATGGCGATGGCGATCGGTGCCCAGGCCCTGCGGAACGGGGTGACCGGGTGCAGCCGACGCTCGCCGCCACCGGCTCCGTCCCGGTCCCGGCCGGTCTCGCCCGGACCGCCGCCCTGTGGCTCCGGGCGCGGGGACACGGCGCGGCCCGGCCCGGGGCCGCCGGATCCGGCTCCCGCCGGCTCGGTTCCGCCCGTTGCCGCGCGCTCCGCCTCGGTTCGGCCCGTAGCCGCGCCCTCCGGCTCGATTCGGCCCGTTGCCGCGCCCTCCGGCTCGGATCTGCCCGTTGCCGCGCCCTCCGGCCCGGATCTGCCCGTTGCCGCGCCCTCCGGCTCGGCCTCGGCAGGTCCCGCGCCCTCCGGCTCGGCCCCGGCAGGTCCCGCCCCCTCCGCTTCGGGACCGTCCGGTCCCGTACCGCCCGGCGCCCCGCCGCCCGGTCCGGCACCGACAGGTCCCGCTCCGCCCGCCGTCACAGGCCCGCCGATCTGATCTGGCCCAGCTCCGTCAGACGGTCGCGCAGGCGTTCCGCCTCGGTGGGCAGGAGGCCGGGGATGCGGGCGTCGCTCGCCGCGGCCGCCGTGTGCAACTGCACGCTCGCCAGCCCGAAGTGCCGCTCCAGCGGTCCCGAGGTCACCTCCACGAGCTGCATGCGGCCGTACGGCACGACGGTCAGCCGCCGCCACAGCACGCCGCGGGTGATCAGCAGGTCGTCGGCGCGTTCCGCGTACCGCCAGGAACGCCAGTTGCGGCCCAGCAGCCACCAGCCCCAGCCGCCGAGCAGCAGTGGCGGCAGCACACCGAGCAACCCCCAGCCCGCCCCGGCGAGCAGCCACAGCGGCACCCCGGCCGCGGCGGCGACCGGCAGCCCGACGGCGACCAGGACGACGCGGCGCAGCCGCAGCAACCCGCCCGGGAGCGCGGCCCACTCGGGGCCGGCCGGCCGGTCCGGGGCCTGCGAACCCTCCGGGCCCTCGGCCCCGTCGGACGCGTCCGGCACGCCCGGCACATCCGCCACATCCGGTGCATCAGCCGTATCCGCCACGTCCGGCGAGTGCACCTCGTCCGGCGCCCCGGACCCCCCGGATACCGAGGACGCCCCGGGATCCCCCGGCGCAACCGGCGCCCCGGACCCCTCCGCGGCCTTCGCGATCCCCGCCGCCTCAGCGCCCTCCGCACGCTCCCGGGCTTTCGCCGCCTCAGCCCCCTCCGCACGCTCCCTGGCCTTCGCCGTCTCCGGCACGTCCGTCGCCTCCGGCACGTCCGCCGCCTCGTCCGGGGCCCGCCGTACGCCCGCCGGGCCGTCGGTCTCCGGACCCGCGCCACTCCCCGATTCCATGTTCGCCAGCCTAGTCCGGCCCGGTGCGGTGGGCACCGGAGCCGGAATCCCGAAGATCCGCCACGCCCCGCGGGCAGGCGGACCGCCTCCCGGTCCGCGGGAGCGTGGACCGCGGCCCCGGCCGCGGGGAGGTGGACCGCCCCCGGGCCCGGGCTGCAAGACTGTCCCCCATGACGGAGACGACGGTCGGGATCGGCGGTGCCGCGGAGAGCACGGACATGGTGCTCAACATCGGCCCGCAGCATCCGTCCACGCACGGCGTGCTGCGGCTGCGGATCGTGCTGGACGGCGAGCGGGTGCTGTCGGCCGAGCCGGTCGTCGGCTACATGCACCGGGGCGCGGAGAAGCTCTTCGAGGCGCGCGACTACCGCCAGATCATCGTGCTCGCGAACCGGCACGACTGGCTCTCGGCGTTCTCCAACGAACTGGGCGTGGTGCTCGCCGTCGAGCGCATGCTCGGCATGGAGGTCCCGCAGCGCGCCGTCTGGACCCGCACGCTGCTCGCCGAGCTGAACCGGATGCTCAACCACCTGATGTTCCTCGGCTCGTATCCGCTGGAACTCGGCGGTATCACCCCGGTGTTCTACGCCTTCCGGGAGCGCGAGGACCTCCAGGCCGTGATGGAGGAGGTCTCCGGCGGCCGGATGCACTACATGTTCAACCGGGTCGGCGGCCTCAAGGAGGACCTGCCGGCGGGCTGGCTCGGCCGGGCCCGCGCCGCGGTGGCCGCCGTCCGGTCGAAGATGCACGTCTACGAGGACCTGGTCCTCGGCAACGAGATCTTCCGCGGCCGGACCCGCGGAATCGGCACGCTGTCCCGCGAGGCCGTGCACGCGTACGGCGTGAGCGGACCGATCGCCCGCGCCTCCGGCGTGGACTTCGACCTGCGCCGCGACGAGCCGTATCTCGCGTACGGCGAGCTGCAGGACGTCCTGCGGGTGGTCACCCGTGCCGAGGGCGACTGCCTGGCCCGCTTCGAATGCCTGCTGGAGCAGACGAACAACTCCCTCGACCTCGCGGACGCCTGCCTGGACCGGATCGCCGGACTGCCGCAGGGGCCCGTCAACCAGCGGCTGCCGAAGGTGCTCAAGGCGCCGGAGGGCCACACGTACGCCTGGACGGAGAACCCGCTCGGGCTGAACGGCTACTACCTCGTCTCCAAGGGTGAGAAGACGCCGTACCGCCTGAAGCTGCGGTCCGCGTCCTTCAACAACATCCAGGCGCTGACGGAGCTGCTGCCCGGCACGCTGGTCGCGGACATGGTGGCGATTCTGGGTTCGCTGTTCTTCGTCGTCGGCGACATCGACAAGTGACCCGCTTTCGGCCCGCCCTGCTCCTCGGAGCCCGGCCCGTCCGGGCCTGACCACCCGCGCCCGGCCCACCGGACCGGCCACCCGGACGGGCCCGAACAAGAACAAGGGACTTCCCGAACCGGGACTGTCCGGGCGGGGCCTCCCCGGACCGGAACTCTCCGGACCGGGACTTCCTGGGCCGGGACTTCCTGGGCCGGGACTTCCTGGGCCGGGACTTCCTGGGCCGGAACTGCCCGGCCCGGGGCCCCGGCCGGGCCCGCTGGACCGGCTCTCCTCGCGCCCGGCCCGCCCCGGCCGGAACCGGGGACGAGGCCGGCCCCTGCCGGGCGGCCGGATCGATCCGGCCGCCGTGCCGCCTCCCGGCCGCCGGCAGCCCTCCGGGGTCAGGAGGAGTGGGCGCGCAGCTCGCTCAGGTCCAGCTGCTCCGTCTCGTCGTGCTCGGTCAGGTCGATGACCTCACCGCCCGAGCGGTCACCGGGCCCGGACCCGTCCGGACGCTCGTGCTCCGTCTCCGTCTCGTCCTTCTCGTCGCGCCCGCCGCGCTCGTCACGTTCGTCGCGCTCGTCACGTTCGTCGCGGGGCTCCCGGAGCGGGCCGACGTCCACGGTCCGCTCCGTCTCGCGGGACTCCGCGGCCGCGCGTCCGGTGTCCCGACGGGCCTGATGCGCCCGGTGCGCCTCGTGCTCGGCGAACGCCTCCGCGCCCACCACGTCGGCCAGGTCGTCGTCCGGGGCGACGGCCGTCAGCTCGGGACGCTGCTGCGCCGCCCGCGCGGACTGGGTGCCGAAGAAGTCGAAGGTGCCCTGCACCCGGCCGGCCCCGCCCCGCCGCGGCTCGTACGGCACGACGGCCGCCGCGGCCGGAACCGTGTGCCGGTCGCGCGGACCGGCCGGGGCGCCGGCGTCGGACTCGGCGCCGGAACCGGCAGCCGTACGTCCGCCCCGCTCGCGCCGGCCGCCTGCCGCCGCGTGTCTCCCCGTGGGTTCGTCCGCCTCCCGCGCTTCGTTGTCCCGCCGCCGCGCCTCGGCGACGGTCCGCTCCGCCTGCTGACGGGCGCCGTTCCGGGCCAGTTGCCGCAGGGCCTCGGCCGCCCGCAGATAGGCCACCGCGGTCGGCGCGCCCTGCCGGTCCCGGTCCTCCGGGACCGCCGGCAGGGCGCGAGCCGGGCTCGCGGCCTCGATGGCGAGCAGCCTGCGGCCCTCCAGAGCACTGGCCCGCTCGGTCTCCGCGGTGGCGTAGCGGCGCAGCAGCCCGGCGTGCTCGTTGCGCAGCCTGGCGAGTTCCGCGCGCTTGGCGCGCAGCTTCGCCTCCAGGGCCATGCGCAGCTCGCGGGACTCCTCGACGTCCGCCTCCAGTTCGGCGACGCGCTCCTCGGTGCGCCACTCGTCCCGCACCCGGGCGCGCTCCAGCTCGGCGACGCGCTTGCCCGCCGCCCGGTCCCAACCGCGCATCATGACCGCGCCGGTGACCGCTGCCGCGACCGCCGCGGCCACGAGGACGCGCAGCACCGCCGGATCGGCTGTCAGACAGGCGCCGACGGCGCAGGCGGCTGACACGCCGAAGACGCTCGACGGGGGCAGGAGCCGGTGCAGGGGTGGCGAATGGCGGTGGCGTCCACGTGGCATGGCCAGAAACTTACCGTGCGTGTGAGGTGCGTGGGGCCCCGGCCGCCAATCTGTTTTCGGCCGGTTACTTACCGAGCAGCCCCTTTGACTCCAGGTACTCCTTCGCGACGTCCTCGGGCTTCTGCCGCTCGGCTCCGGCCTTGCGGTTCAACTCGATCAGGTCGTCGGTGGTGAGAACCTTCGTCAGCTTGCCGAGCGCCGCTTCGACGTCCTTGCCGCCCGCGTCCTTCTCGTTGACCACGGGGAGCAGGTTGTCGGCGTTCTGGAGGTTCTTGTCGTCCTCCAGGAGCACCAGTCCGAAGCTGTCGAGCGTGGCGTCCGTGGTGGTGGTCAGCACCAGCTGGTCGGTGCCGTCCTTGACGGCCTGTTTGGCCTGCGGGGTGCCGACGCCCTTGGGGTCGACGGCGGTGATGTCGATGCCGTACGTCTTCTCCAGCCCGGGCCGGCAGAACGGCCGGACGTCGCACTCGTCGCCCGCCGCGAGTTTGATCTTCTGCTTCGACTCGCCGAGATCGGTCAGCGTTTCAAGATCGTGTTTTGCGGCGAATTCCTCGGTCACGGCGAAGGCGTTCTGGTCGACGGCCTCGCCGACGGGGAGAACCTTCAGCCCGCGCGGTTCGGCGAGCTTCCGCAGCGCCTCGACGGTTTTCGTGACATCGCTGGAGGCGACCGGGTCGGCCTTCGAGCCGTTCTCCTTAGCGTTGAGGAATTCGGCGAGCGTGGCCGCGTATTCCGGAACGACGTCGATCTGGCCCTTCTCCAGGGCCGGTTCGTACAGCTCGCGGTTCTTGAGCGTCTTGACGGACGTCCGGTAACCGGCGTCCTCCAGGAGCTGCGCGTACATCTCGGCCATCAGCGCGGACTCGGTGAAGCCCGCCGAGCCGACGACCAGGGTGCCCTTGCCGCCACCGCCCCCGGCCGAGGAGTCGCCGCTGCCCGACTCCTCCAGGCTCTCGCCGCCGCCGCAGCCGGCGAGTCCGGCCGTGAGCGCGACGACGCTGCCCGCGACGGTCAGGGCGCGGGCCACGCGCCCGAACGGTGTTGCTGCCTTGCTCATCGAAAGTCACCATCCTGCTGGGTCCGGTATCGGGGAACCGGGTCGGATACGAGTCGGTGTCGATTGGTACGGGTCGCTACGGGTCGCTACGGGTCGGTGCGGATCGGTGCGGATCGGATTCGGGCCGGAGCGGGTCGGTTTCGGCCGGAGCGCCTCGGGTTCGGGGCGGTGGGCTTCGGATACGGATCGGTGCGCTTCGGATACGGGCCGGTGGACGTCGGACACGGGCGGTGGGCGTCGGTCACGGGCCCGGGACGCCGGATCCGTACGCGGCCGCCACAGCGCGGGCCGGCCGGTGCGCCGCCGTGCGCCCACGGGGTGGTCAGGGCCGGCGGGCGGGCTCGGGGCGGGGCCGGGCGCGGGCGGCGGGCATCCGGAGCCGGCGGGGAACACCGGGCCCCCGGGGCGGCACCGGGCGCCTCCTGCGGCGCATCGGATCGAACCGCCACTGCGCCAGCGCCAGCAGCGCCTCGACGAGCAGCGCGAGCACGGCCACCAGGATCGCCCCGGCCACCACCTGCGGGGTGTTGTAGGTGTTGAAGCCCGCGGTGATGATCCGGCCCAGTCCGCCGCCGCCCGGCAGCGCGGCGAGGGTCGCGGTCGCCACGACCTGGACGGCGGCCGAGCGGATACCGGTCATGATCAGGGGGAAGGCCAGCGGCAGTTCGACCCGGGCCAGCAGCTGCCGGCCGGACATGCCCATGCCCCGGGCGGCCTCCACGACGTCCCGGTCGGCCTCGCGCATCCCGACGTAGGCGTTCGTCAGCAGCGGCGGTACGGCGAACAGCACCAGGGCGATGATCGTCGGAAGCTCGCCGTGGCCGCCGAGCGGGGTGAGCGTCAGCAGCACGAGCACCGCGAACGTCGGAACGGCCCGCCCGGCGTTGGAGATGTTGACCGCGAGCGCCCCGCCCCGGCCGATGTGACCGAGCCACAGCGCGACGGGCAGCGCGATCGCGCAGGCCACCGCGAGGCACACGGCCGTCAGGAACAGATGCTCACCGAGCCGCCGGCCGGCTCCCGCGGCACCCGCCCAGTTCGCGCCCGTCAGCAGCCAGCCGAAGGCGTCCGTCATCGCGCCCATCGCTCAACCCGCCTTCACCGTGCGGTTCCCGGACGGATCCGCGGCCCCCGCCGCCTCCCGGGCATCTGCCGCCTCTGCCGTATCAAGCCCCTTCGCGGCCCCGCGCCGGGACCGGCGGCCGCCGCGGCGCGTCCGCGAGGTCCGGGCCCACGGCGTGAGCCGCCGCTGCACCCACAGCAGCAGCACGTCGAAGACCACCGCCAGCAGCACGCAGAGCGCCGAGGCCGTCAGCACCTGGGACTTGAACAGGGTGTCCATGCCTTCGTAGATCAGATTGCCCAGGCCGCCGTACCCGACGATCGCGCCGACCGTGGTCAGCGAGACCGCGGAGACCGTGGCGATGCGCAGACCGGCCATCAGCGCGGGCAGCGCGAGCGGCAGCTCCACCTCGAACAGCAGCCGCCACGGGCCGTAGCCCATCCCCAGCGCGGCCTCCCGGGCCTCGTCGGGCACGGACTCCAGCCCGGCCAGGATGTTGCGCACCAGCACCGTCAGCGAATAGAGCACCAGGCCGGTCACCACCACCGACGCCGACAGCCCGAACACCGGCATCAGCAGCGCGAACATCGCCAGTGACGGCACGGTGTAGAGCACGGTCGTCAGCCCGAGCACCGGCCCGGCGAACCCCTTCCGGCGGCGGGCCAGCAGCGCCAGCGGGAGGGCGACCAGCAGGCCGATCGCCACCGAGGAGAGCGCGATGCCCACATGCTGCGCCGTGGCGTCCAGCAGCTCCTGGGAGCGCGACCGGACGTACTCCGGGCACACCCAGGCGTTGGCGGTCAGACAGCTTCGCTCACTCACGCCCGTCCCTCTCCCCCCGCGCGGGCCGTTCAATGCGTGGGCGACACTATCCCGTGCCGGTGACAACGGGTCGCTGTCGGTGCCGCACGGCAATATGTTCTTCACAGGTGTTGTTGCACAGGTGCCGTTCACAGATGTCCGTCCCCACGGCACGGTCCCTTCCGGCGAGCAGAGGTGTCATGATCCGGTTCGAGCACGTCACCAAGCGCTACGCCGACGGCACGACGGCCGTGGACGACCTGTCCTTCGAGGTCGCCGAGGGGGAGTTGGTCACCCTCGTCGGGCCGTCCGGCTGCGGCAAGACGACCACCATGAAGATGGTCAACCGGCTGATCGAGCCCACCTCCGGGCGGATCCTCCTCGACGGCGCCGACATCGCCTCGGCCGACCCGGTCGAGCTGCGCCGCCGCATCGGTTACGTCATCCAGCAGGTCGGGCTGTTCCCGCACCGGACCGTGCTCGACAACACCGCCACGGTGCCCCATCTGCTCGGCCGGCCGCGGAAGCAGGCCCGCGACCGCGCGGCCGAGCTGCTCGAACTCGTCGGCCTCGACCCGTCCGTGTACGGCGACCGCTATCCGGACCAGCTCTCCGGCGGCCAGCGGCAGCGCGTCGGTGTCGCCCGCGCGCTGGCCGCCGACCCGCCCGTGCTGCTGATGGACGAGCCGTTCGGCGCCGTCGACCCGGTGGTGCGCGAGCATCTGCAGACCGAGTTCCGCACGCTCCAGGAACGGCTGCGCAAGACGGTCCTGTTCGTCACCCACGACATCGAGGAGGCCGTACGGCTCGGGGACCGGATCGCGGTCTACGGGCAGGGCGGCATCGAGCAGTTCGACCCGCCGGCCACGGTCCTGGGCGCCCCGGCCACGCCGTACGTCGCCGACTTCGTGGGCGCCGACCGCGGGCTGAAGCGGCTCTCCGTCACCCCCGTCGAGGCGGGCGACCTCGTGCAGCCGCCCGTCGTCCGGCTCGGTGACTCGCTCAGCCGCGCGGAGGAGCGGATGGCGGCCGAGGACGCCCGCTGGGCCGTGGTGCTGGACGCGGCGGGCGATCTGCACGGCTGGCTGCCGCGGGACGTGACGGACGACAGCCGGAGCACCGCGGGCGGCGGCACGGCGGCCGCGGCGGGCACGGTCCGCGAGCACGCCCGCCGGATGGAGGCGTGGCTGCCGGTCGGCGCACCGCTCAAGCAGGCGTTCAGCACGATGCTCCAGCACGACGCGGGCTGGATAGCGGTGCTGGACGGCGACCGCTTCCTCGGCGTCCTCACCCCGGCGCGGCTGCACGAGGCGCTGCGCCGCTCCATCGACGCGGACGCGAACGCCGTCGCCCGCGAGGCCGTGACGCTGGAGACGGTCCCCGGGGCGTGACGGGGCCCGGGGCCTGACGGTCCCCGGGGCGTGACGGGGGCCGAGGCCTGACGGAGGCCGGGGCACGACGGCCCGGGGACCGTCACGCCCGGGCCTGCACGGATCCGGCCGGGCCCGCCCGTACCGCTACGGCACGAACGCGGCAGTCCGGGACCGAGCGGGCCCGAACGGGCCCCGCCCCGGGCCCGGAGGCGGACACGGACGCGGGGCACGGGTTCCGGCCCCGGCTCCCGCCCCGGCACCCGTCGGCTCCCTCCCCGGCGCCACCGGTTCCTCCCCGGCGCCCGCCGGTTCCTTCCCGGTCCGGGCGCGGTCCGGGCCGCCCCCTCCACTTCCGGTTTTCGGCCGTCGGCACCCGCCGCCGCGGCGGCGCGCCGGGTCATCCCCCCGTGGTCCACCGCAGGTTGGTGTCGTGCAGTTCCCGCTCGGTGTCCGTGATCGCCATCTTGATCGGAATGCCCGGCCGGCCGCCGACCTTGATCAGGAAACGTCCCCGGCCGGGCGGCTCCTCGTTCCCCCCGGTGCCGGCCCAGCCCGGCGGTGAGGACCAGGACGAGACCAGTTCGATCTCCCGCTCCGACATCCCGACGACCTTGCCGAGTTCCTGCATCTCGTTGCGCGGCAGCCCGGCGCACACCACCATCCCGGCGCGCTCGACGAAGCCGCGCGCCTTGGCCCGGTCCGCCTCGTTGCCCAGCGACTCGGCGTCCTTCAGCGTGTGCGTGATCTTCGCGTCGCCGAGGCCCAGCGAGCGGTTGAGCCGGGTGAGCGCGTCGATCCGCTCCACGATGCCGGAGGCGGCGCGCAGCGGCCGCCACAGCTCGTCGAGGACGGTGAAGAACCAGCGCTGCGGGGCCAGTCCGGCGTCCGCCAGCGCGTGCGCCGCCGCGACCGTGCCGAGCCCGTCGGACCAGGCCGCGAGCATGGCCGCCGCGGTCAGCTGGGTGTCGGCCTCGCCGATCCGCGAGACGTCGATGCAGACAGCGGGCGCGTTCAGGTCGATACGGGTCGAGGTCGGCGCCGCGAACGTGTCGCCGAGCGGTCCGTCGAGGACGCCCAGCAGCGAGCGCTGGAGCGGGTCGACGGCCTCCCGGTAGCGGGCGTCGTCACCCCGGTCCAGGGTCACCGAACGGACCCGCTCCGGCCCCTCGTCGAGGACCTTGAGCAGATCGGGCAGCAGCGGCGGGCGGCCGTTCCCCATGCGGTCGCCCAGGTGGTGCAGGCAGGCCGACAGCACCGACTGCTCGTGGTCGTCCATCGGCCGGTTGCGGACGATGGTGATGAGCGCGGCGACCATGTTCAGCACCCGGCCGTGCGCCTCGGCGCGCAACACCCGTCCGGCCTCACCGCCGATCCGGTCGGCGGCCTCGCCCATGGCCCCGGGGTCGAGGACGTTGATGCCGCCGACACCGCGGCCGATGGAGATCACCTGACCGCCGAGCGCCCGTACGGTCACGGCGTAGTCCGGCTTGAGGTCGCCCAGCACGAGCGGTACCACGCCGGTCGCGGCGAGCCCGATCAGCATCCGGTTGACCAGCGTCGACTTGCCGAGCCCGGGCATGCCGAGCATGAACAGGGACGGGTTGGAGATGTAGTGGGCGCGGGTGAACCAGGAGATCGGGTCGCCGCACACGGTCGCGCCGGTGTGCAGGTGCTGTCCCAGCGGCACCCCGGTCATGGGCGCGCCGGATCCGGCCGCGAACGGCCAGAGGCCGCACGCCTGGACGGTCGTGGCGCGCCACATCGCGGGCGGGTCCATCGCGCCGACCTGCCCGCCGCCGGGCCCGGGGTGGCCCTGGGAGGGGATGAACGCCTCGCGGCGCGGCTGCGCCGGGCCGGCCTGCCGTCGCTTGCGCGCGCTCACAGCGCCTCCCGGATCTCTCGCGGCATCAGGGTGTGTTCCCAGGGCAGCAGCCCGGCCGGAAGGGTGCAGGTGAACGCGGCGGCCTGCATCCGGTCGGCGGGCCGCATCTGGACGCGGGCCGAGGCCTGGAGGTTGCGTACGGTCGCGGCCGCGTCGTCGAGCTGCTGCTCGTTGTCGACGGTGATGGTGAGCATCAGGGAGAACTCCACGAGCCCCGCGCCCGACGCCTCCTCGGCCGCCGTCTGCTCGGCCGCGCGCATCTCCGCCCCGGCCCGGGCCTGCACCAGCCCGCGGCCGGAGGAGGCGGAGAAGTGGGCGTTGCGGCGGTCGGACTCGACGATCCGGGCGGAGGTCGCCGGGTCGATCGGCCGGTAGAGCAGCGCGACCCGCTTGCGGCGGGTGCCCTGGGCGGGCTCCAGCAGCCCGCGCAACACCCCGGAACGGACGGTTCCGCGCGGCGCGAGGGTGAGCAGCCAGCTGCGGGACACCCCCGAGTCGTGGTGGTAGGCGGTGGCCTCCTCGACGGCGGTGGCGGGCCCGGCGTCGCCCCAGTCCACGCCGGTGTCGCTGTTCTCCGCCCGGGCGGTCAGCACGTCGGAGGCGACGGCCGGGTCGTACGCGACCCGCACGACCTCGGCGATCCGCTGGGCGGACAGCGGTTCGGCGGATCCGCCGCCGGCCGCCACGAGGCCCGAGAGCAGCCCCGGCAGCCGCATGGAGAGATCGGTGACGACCTCCTCGGGGTCACGCCGGGTGCCGACGGGCCCGTAGGTGAGGGTGACGTAGGTGTGCATCTCGGAGGACGCCGACGGGTAGCGGTCGACGACCTCCTCCATCACGGCCCGGGCCGCCGCGGGGGCGTCCGGGGAGAGCCGCGGCAGCACCTCGGCGGCCAGCCGGGTGCCGGTGTCCGGGGCGGTCTCGACGATCACGGAGGCGCCGCGCAGCCCGGGTTCGTGGGAGAGCCGGGCGAGCCAGTCGCCCCAGGAGGCCACCCAGATGTCGACCTGCTCGGCGTCGATGAGCGACCCGCCGTCCGGCTCGCAGGACAGCACGATGGTGTAGAAGTCCCGGTTCGGGTGGTGCAGCACGCCGAAGGGCCGGTCGTACGCGTCGCGGCCCTCCCGCATCCGTACCGGCGCGAGCATGCCGGGCGGCCGGAAGCGCCCCCCGGGCCGGCCGGAGAGCGGGCCGGACACGTAGACGTGCGAGCCCTTGGCCTTGCGCCGGGACCAGCCGATGCGGACGGCGAGCAGCTGGTAGAGGTTGCGGCCGTCGACCGTACGGGTCACCAGCGGCAGGACGAAGAGCGTCAGCGGGATCAGTACGACGACCGCCGCCGTGAGGGAGGCCAGGGAGGCGAGCAGCACCAGCACCAGGCCGGCGAAGACGGCGACGGTGCCGATCAGCCCGAGTGAGCCGAGGCCGGGCCTGCTCGGGCGGCGCCAGTTGCCGTAGGTGGGACGCGCCGCGGCTTCGGACGCCATGGAAGGTCCTTTCGGGGTGGGTCGGTCGGAGAGGTCGGAGTGCCGGGTGGCACCGGGGCTGCGGGGCGCGGGCCGCGCCGGGGCGTTACGCGGTCACGGAGGCGCGGCCGTCGTCGGGTGAGGCGGAGCCGCCGCCGGTGGGCGGTCCGGACCGGCCCTGGGTGCGGCCGGGGCCCTCCGGTCCGGCGCCCCGGCCGTCCGTGCCGCTGCCGCCCCCGCTGCCGTCCCCGTCGGTCCGCGCGTCGCCGGAGCCGTCCTTGCCGGAACCGTCCTTGCCGGAACCGTCCTTGGCCGAGCCGCCCCGGACGCCGGGCGGTGCCCCGCTGCCGCTCGACGGCGAGCCCTTGGGACCGCTGGAGGTGCGCCCGGCGGCGGCGACCCCGGCTCCGGCCGCGGCCCCGCCCGCGAGGGTCACGGCGCCGGTGGCCAGCGTCTGGCCGGAGCCGAGCCCGGCGGTGTCACCGCCCGAGCCGCCCAGCGACTGCGCCGCCGGGAGCACCAGCTTGAGCAGGGCGGGCAGCGCCAGCACACCCAGAATGATCATGGTGAGGCCGGAGACGGCCTGCACGATCTCGTCCTCGGCGTCCGTCATCAGCCGTGCGCAGTAGAAGATCAGGGCGGCGGCGGGCTTGTAGAGCAGCCAGGCGGCCAGCCACCCGATGTGCCGCTTCCACCAGCCGGTCCCCCAACCGCTCATGGAGGCGGCGGCGGCCAGCGGCAGCGTGCCGACGAGCATCACGAGCACCCCGGTCCTGATGATCATCAGCACCATCTGGACGAAGGCGGCCAGCATGATGACGATGCCGAGGATGACGACCAGTCCGGGGTTGTCCTCGGCGAGGTCCACGAGACTGCCCATGCCCAGGACTTCGCCCATGCCCCGCGGTGTGCCCTCGCCCGGTGTCGCCGCGTCGAAGATGTAGACGGCGTAGGCGTCGGACGCCTTCACCAGCGACTGCACGACCGTGACGACCACGGTCGACACCAGGATGATCCGCCAGAGGCCGGAGAAGGCCGCCTGCATGGGCTGGCCCTTGCGGTCCACCGCCATCCGGAAGGCCGCGATCAGCAGGGACGCCACGGCGACGTAGCCGACGATCCAGTCGAGTTCGCCCAGGATCTGCTCGGTCGGCCCGGTGTCCTCGACATCGATCTCCATCCAGAACCGCGTGAGCGAGTCGAGCATGCTCTCGGCGCCCTCGGCGAGATACCGCGCAATGGTTTCCATGACTTTCCCGTCCGGATCCGTCGCGGCGCCGGAGCTTCCCCCGGAACCGCTCGACGACGTCTTGGCGGCCTCTTCCGCGCCGCAGTCCAGCGGAGTGGTCACGCACCCCGCTTCCACCCACCCGGCGGCCCGGCCCGGCACCCCCGCCATCACTCCTCCCACCGGACGAAACCGCCGGTCCCGCTGACCCGGGCGAAGGGAGAGGTCAGCGAACCGTCCTCCTCCGGGACCAGCCGCCAGTCGCCGTCCTCCCAGGCCAGCGACACGGAACTGCTGAGATGGCCGCTGCCGTCGAACTCCATGAGCAGCATCACCGTGGCCTTGTCCTCCGAGTACGACAGCACCGTGAACCCCGCGTAACGCCCCTTCCCCGGCCCCTCGTCGAGCGAGGCGTCCTTCTCCTTCTCCCGCTCCCCGACATACGCGTCCCGGTTCTTCCCCGGGAGGAGCTGCCGCTCGGCGACCTCCCGCCAGCCCGGGTAGCCCAGCTGGCTCGCGATGCCGTGCGCGGCCATCACCGCGCCCGTCGGCGTACGGGCGTAGCAGGACCAGATCCGGCCCTCGACGCTGCGCGGCCCCGCCGCCTCCGATGTGGGCACCCGGGTGGAACCGACGTTCCGCCAGATCACGTCGGCGGGCGGCGCGGTCGGCGGATTCTGGTCGCTGTCATCGGTGTGACAGCCGGGCGGGCGCAGCGGTACGGGCTTCCCGGCCGGTGTCTCCTCCGCCTGCCGCTGCCCGGACGGGTCCGACGAGCCGGATCCCGGGCCGGAGCCGGAGGCCGATCCCGGCACCTCGGCACCGTTTCCGGCGAACACGGCCAGCACGCCGAGGGCGAGTACGGCGAGCAGGAAGCCCGCGGAGGCGATCCAGCCGCGCTGCTGCCAGAACGGCCGCGGCCGCCACTCACCGCTGGTGCGCGGCGCGCGCTTGGCATTGAACATGCGTCGTCAGCTCCGTGCGGGTCAGACGACGAAACTGACCAGCGGGCCGGCGGAGGTGACCAGCACACAGCCGGCGAGCACCATGCCGAGCCGCCCCAGGTGCTCCGAACCCTCGCCCCGCCGCAGCGACATGGACATCATGGCGCCCGTGATCAGCACTCCGGCGACACCGGCGGCCGTGCCGACCCAGGCGACGATGCCCAGCACCGTGTCGACCTTCTCGGTCAGCTCGGGCGGCGCGTCGCGCACCGGATCGGGCACCGTCCCGTCGGCCAGGAAGCGGTGGGCACGTTCCATGAACATCTCGTTCTCCATCGTTCGCACCGGCCGTCACCGCGGTCCGGCTGCCGCACCGGGCCGCTCCCGGCGTTCCGTCCCGGGCAGGCCGTTCACCACGGGGGGTCCAGCTCGTTCACAACAGGAACTGCACGATCGGTCCGGCGGTGGTACCGATGACGCAGGCGCCCATGACGGTCGCGAACTGGGTCATGTGGTACCGGCCGTCACCGGAGCGCAGCGACAGGGACATCCGGAAACCGACGATCAGCAGGCCCATCACCCCGGCCGCCGTCACCAGCCAGGCGATGATGCCCAGCACCCGGTCCAGTTCGTCCGTCACGGCCGCCGGGGGACCGGCGGCGAGCAGGTCGGTCAGCATCACTTTTCCTCGGCAGGGCGGTAGTGCTTCTGCAACACACGGGCCAGTGCCCCGATCTCGCGGGGCAGTGGTCCGTCGAGCTTTCCGGTGCGCCAGGTCGGGACCCACGGCACCCGGTGGACGTTCACGACGGAGCCGATCACCTTGACGCGCTGGGCCAGTTGCCGCGGCAGCCGGCCCGGCGCGTCCGCGACCAGCACCGCGCCGAGGATCTCCACCCCCGGCGGATGCTCGCCGCGCCGGTACAGGTCGAGCCACTGCGACAGGGCCGTCAGTCCGGCCGCGTGGGTACGGGCCACCAGCAGCACGTCCCGCGGCTCACCACGGGCGGGATCGCTCCACCGGTTTCCGCTGTCCACCCCGCCGAGCACCGCGGCGAGCGTCGACGCGCCCGCGCCGCCGTGCGCGCTGACCCAGGCGGGGCCGCCGGCCCGCGGTACCGGTGAGGGGGCCGCGGCGGATTCCGGACCGGCCCCGGCGCCGGGCTCCGCGCCCGGCGGGGGCACCTCGGCCCGCGGCGGCGGTGCCACCGGGCCGCGCACCCAGATCTCCGGCCCGTGGGCCGTCGCTCCAGGACTGTCCATGGTCATGCCACTTCCCCCGTAGGTCGCGGCTCAGTATGCAGCGGCCCGGAGGCGGTCCGCGGCCGCCCGGAAGCGGTGGCATCATGCGCCCGGCCTCGTGGGCCGGGTACGTCCCGATCCGCTCACGGGACGCGGGGGAAGCGGGCCGGACGACCGGGCAACAGCGGGGGATCGCATGGCGGACACCAACGGACGAGGGTCGACGTGGGCGGCATCCGCCGCCCTCATCGCCTTCTTCCTGCCTGTCCTGATTCTGCTCATGGTGCTGGGTGTCGAGGTGCCCGGGGAGGATCGGGCGGAGACTCCCGTGGCCGCCGATCCGGTGGTCGACGACCGGCCGCTCAAGGCCGGTGCGGTCCCGGCCGCCTATGTCGCCTGGGTGCTCAAGGCGGGGTCGATGTGCGAGGTCATCGGCCCTTCGGTGATCGCCGCGCAGATCGAGGCCGAGTCCGGCTGGAACCCGGACGCGACGTCCCCGGTCGGGGCGCAGGGGCTCTCCCAGTTCATGCCCGGCACCTGGGAGACCTGGGGCCGGGACGACGACGGCAACGGCCGGATATCGCCGTTCGATCCCGGTGACGCGATCATGGCGCAGGGCCGTTACGACTGCGCGCTCGCCAAGCAGATCGGCCGGCTGAAGAGCGGAGGACTGGCTTCCGGGTCGCTGCTGGACCTCACACTCGCCGCCTACAACGCCGGCCCGGGGGCCGTGCAGCAGTACGGCGGTGTCCCCCCGTACACCGAAACCCGGGCCTATGTGGCCCGCATCAAGTCCCTCATCGCCAAGTACGCGGATGTCGGTAAGGGCAATGAATCCGTACCGGACGGGCAGAGATTGGCGATGCCGCTCGCCGGCGATCCGCCGATCACCTCGCCGTACGGCATGCGCTTCCACCCGGTGCTGAAGGTCGACAAGCTGCACACCGGCGTCGACTTCGGCGTTCCCACCGGGACCCCCGTCCGCGCGTCGGGGCCGGGCAAGGTGACCTTCGCGGGCTGGAACGCCGCCTACGGCAACCGGGTCGTGATCTCGCACGGGACGATGGACGGCAAGCAGATCTCCACCACCTACAACCACATGTCCGCCCTCGGCGTCAGCAAGGGACAGAACGTCAACACCGGCGATTCCGTAGGTGCGGTCGGAAGCACGGGATACTCGACAGGGGCCCATCTGCACTTCGAGGTCCAGGAGAACGGCGAGTACGTCAATCCGGCACCATGGATCGGGAAATGAGGGGGACTGCCATGACACCGCACGGCACCGACCGCGGTCACGGCAGCGGGTACGGCAGGCACGATGGCGGATACGACGGCCGGTACGACCGCGGGCACGCCATCGGGTACGCCTCCGGACACGCCGCCGGGTACGAGGACGGACACACCGCCGGGCACGAGGACGGGCGGCGCCCGGACCCCGGTCACGGGCGCGCCGACGCCGCCCGGAACGCGGCGGCGGACCGCGCCGCGGCACCCCGCGCGGCCCGGGTACGGCGCGGCACGGCCCCGTCCGGCACGGCCCGGGTACGGCGCGGCGCGGCCCTGCTCGCCGCCGCCACCGCCCTCGTCGCGCTCGCCGGGTGCGGGCTGCCCGGACTCGACCGCTCCGACTCCGGTGCGGCCGAGGAGACGTCCGTGGCCCCCAAGGCCCCGGTGCCCAGCGGCAAACCCCTCGACAAGGACGCCAAGGTGCCCGAGCCCGGCCCGGTCGACGACCGCGACGCCACCGCCGTCGCCCAGGCCTGGGCCACCGCCGCGTACAGCTACGACACGGCCTATGACGCCGGCCCGCACGACGCGGTGCTGCGCGCCGGCCGCTACTGCACCGAGAAGCTCGCCGCCGCCGACCGGTCCCACCGCCCCGCGGCGGGCTCCGGACCGGAGTGGGCCGCCTGGGCCGAGCACCGCGCCTGGACCCGGGTGAAGCTGGAGGTGGAGTCGGACGGGGACGCCCCGGCCGACACGGCCACCACCGCGTGGCGCCAACTCGCCGTCACCGGTACCGCGAAGGGCCGGGACGGCTGGGAGGGCGACGGGCCGCGCCTGCACGCGTTCGTCGAACTGCGGCGCGGCGGCGAGGGCGAGCCGTGGCGCGTCAACCAGGTCAACGTCGTGGAGGCCGCCGGTCCCCCGAGCCCGGCCCCGGGCGCCTCCACGGCCACCGGCACTCCCACCGAACCGACCGAGTGAGCTGAGCACCACATGGCCATCCTCCGGCGCCGCGGGCGGGACAGCAGCGAACCCTCCACCCCGGCCCAGCAGCCCGCATCCGCGCCCGCACCGTTCGAGGTACGGGTCAGCCGCGACGGCACGTGCACCGTCGGCGGGGCGTCCGTCGTCCCCGCCGACGGCGAACCGGTGCACGAGGCCGCGCTCAACCATCTCCACCGGCTGGCCATGGCCACCGGGCACTCCGTCCGCGCGACCGTGACGGACGAACGCGGCGGCCACATCACGCCGATCGAGGTACGCGTCGACGGCTCCAGCCACTTCGTGGGCGAACCGACCCGCATACCGGAACCGGCCGTCGAACAGCGGCAGACCGGCCCCGGCACGGCCGACGAGCCCGGACCCGGCGCGGACCGCCCGGAACGGACCGCCGCGGCCGCGCAGGCGGACACCGGCCCCGGCACAAATCCGGCCCCGGACCGCGAGCCCGGACCCGCCGCCCCCGACCCGGCGTCGGCTTCCGGCACGACCCCCGACTCCGGTACGGCCCCGGACTCCACCCCTACGGCCCCCGACTCCGCTACGACCCCGGAACCGCCGCCGCGGCCGGACACCCGGCTCGGCGCGTCCGGGCGCGCGGCGGACACCGCGACGGGGCAGAGCGCGGGGAC
>NZ_WHPN01000121.1 GCF_009735685.1 Streptomyces lycii
CCGGGCCGGTCCGCGGGAATCCGCCCGGCTCTCCCGGGCCCGCCGCCGGGAATCCGCTCAGCGCTCCCGGACCACCCGCGACTCGTCCCACACCGGCTCCGGGGTCTCCCGTACGATCCCGTCGGCGCCGAACACCAGGTAGCGGTCGAAGCTGCGGGCGAACCAGCGGTCGTGGGTCACCGCGAGCACCGTGCCGTCGTACGCCTCCAGGCCCTGCTGGAGCGCCTCCGCGCTCTCCAGGTCCAGGTTGTCCGTCGGCTCGTCCAGCAGCAGCGCCGTGGTGCCCGCCAGCTCCAGCAGCAGGATCTGGAAGCGCGCCTGCTGCCCGCCCGACAGCTTCCGGAACGGCTGGTCGCCCTGCCGCTCCAGCTCGTACCGGCGCAGCACGCTCATCGCGCCGCCGCGGTCCTTCGCGTGCTCCGTCCACAGGACGTCGACCAGCGGACGGTCCTCCAGCTCCGTGCCGGCAGGGCCCGCGCCCGGCGCCGTCGGTGAGGGCCGGCGGCCGGGCGACGGGAGGGCGTGCGTCTGTGCGAAGTGGCCGGGGACCACCCGGGCGCCCAGCTTCCAGCGGCCCGTGTGCGCCACGGGGTCTCCCGCCAGCAGCCGCAGGAAGTGCGACTTGCCGGAGCCGTTCGAGCCGAGGACCGCGACCCGCTCGCCGTAGAAGACCTCCAGCGAGAAGGGCTTCATCAGCGCGGTCAGCTCCAGGTTCTCGCAGGTCACCGCCCGTACCCCGGTACGGCCGCCGCGCAGCCGCATCCGGATGTCCTGCTCGCGCGGCGGCTCCGGCGGCGGACCCGCCTCCTCGAACTTCCGGAACCGGGTCTGCATCGCCTTGTAGCGGGACGCCATGTCCGGGCTGTTCGCCGCCTGCTGCCGCAGCCGCAGCACGGCCGCCCTGAGCCGGGCGTGCTCCTCCTCCCAGCGGCGTCTCAGCTCCTCGAACCGCGCGAAGCGCTCCTTGCGCGCCTCGTGGTACGTGCCGAAACCGGCGCCGTGCACCCATACGCCGCTCCCCGCCGGCCCGGGTTCGACGCTCACGATCCGCTGCGCCGAGCGCGCCAGCAGCTCCCGGTCGTGGCTGACGAAGAGCACCGTCTTCTTCGTCTCCCGCAGCCGGTCCTCCAGCCAGCGCTTGCCGGGCACGTCCAGGTAGTTGTCCGGCTCGTCCAGCAGCAGCACCTCGTCGGGCCCGCGCAGCAGCGCCTCCAGCACCAGCCGCTTCTGCTCGCCGCCGGACAGGGTGCGCACCTCGCGCCACTGCGCCCGCTCGTACGGCACGCCCAGCGCGGCCGTGGTGCACATGTCCCAGAGCGTCTCGGCCTCGTAACCGCGGACCTCCGCCCAGTCGCTGAGCGCCTGCGCGTACGCGAGCTGCGCCGCCTCGTCGTCCCGGGTCATGATCGCGTGCTCGGCCTCGTCGACGGCCTCCGCGGCCTGCCGGACACGCGGCTGGGCGACGGACACCAGCAGGTCCCGCACCGTCCGCTCGTCCCGTCCGGAGCCGGCACCGCGTTCCCCGGGGGACGCCCCCCGCACCCCCACGAACTGCCGCATGACGCCCAGCCCGCCGCCGACCGTCACCGAACCGCCGTGCGGCTTCAACTCCCCCGCGATCAGCCGCAGCAGCGTCGTCTTACCCGCTCCGTTCGCCCCGACCAGGGCCGCGACGGCGCCCTCCCCGACCCGGAACGACACGTCGCCGAGCAGCGGCCGCCCGTCCGGAAGCCAGTACTCGACGTGCGCGACTTCGACGTGACCCATGCCGTGGATTGTCACCGGCCGACGCCGATCACACCAACAGGTTTAGGATGCCCGCCATGAGCTTTGGGCAAGGGGGGCCTCACGGGCCCGGGGGTTCCTACGATTCTTCGACGCCTGACTGGGGCGCGATGGCGGACCGGACCGCTGCCCGCAACAGGCGCCGCAAACTGCTGATGATCGGCGGAGGCGCGCTGGCCACCGCGCTGGTCGCCTCCGCCGTGGCCTACGCCGTCGTCAGCGGCGGCGGCAGCTCCGACAACCGGCCGCAGGGCCTGCCCACGGCCGAGACCCTGCCGGACGAGCCGGAGCAGCCCGACCCGTCCTTCTCCGAGGTCAAGCCGCCTCCTCCGCCGGACCCGCGCGACTTCATCTCGGACTCCGACAAGGACACGGCGCCGCTGAACGCCGGGACGCTCTTCCCCGGCGACGAGATCACCATGTCGAGCCGCACCTACGCCAAGGGCGCGACGGCCGGTACCAAGTCCTGTGCCTCCGCGGCCTCCGGCCGGCTCGGGCCCGCGCTCACCGGCAACGGCTGCGAGCAGGTGCTGCGCGCGACGTACTCGCGCGACGGTGTCGCCGTCACCGTCGGCGTCGCGGTCTTCGACACCGAGGCCGCCGCGACGAAGGCGAAGGAGCAGGCCGCGGGCAACATCCTGTCGCTCCCGGGCGACGGCGTCCCGGCCTTCTGCCGCACGACGTCCTGCCGTCTGCTGACCAACTCCATCGGCCGGTACGCCTACTTCACCGTCGCCGGTTACACCTCGGGCCAGGACGTCACCAGCGCGGACACGAAGGCACGGCAGGCCGGCAAGGACGTCGCGGACTACACGTTCAACAGCATCGTCAACCGCGGCGAGGCGCAGGCGTCGGCGGCGGCCACGGCGAAGGCCGGCTGAGCGGGCGGCCCCCGGCCCGCACCCGCCGCCTCCGGACCGCACCCGCCACCTCCGGACCGCACCCGCCGCCTCCGGACCGCATCCGCCACCTCCGGGCCGCATCCGCCGCCGCGTCAGGGGCACCTCCGGCGCGGACCCGCCCCCCCGGCCCGCATCCGCCGCCACGTCAGGTGCGGCCTCCGGCGCGGGCCGGAGGCGGTTGCCCGGGCGTTCCCGCGCCCGGTTCGGCGAGTTCACCCAGCGAGTCCCGCAGCGCCACAGACAGCGCGGCGACGGCCGGGTGCGCACGGGCTCCCGCGCGGAACGCGATCTTCGTCCGGCGGACCATGCGGAGACGCAGCAGGACGACGCCCCGCGGCGGCCGCGCGGCCGCCAGCTGCGGCACCAGGGCCACGCCCTGCCCGGCGGCGACGAGCCCCAGCACCGCGGGGAAGTCGTCCACCTGGTGACGCACCCTCGGCGTGAACCCGGCCGCCCGGCAGGCGCGTTCGGCCATGGCCCGGCAGAGGGTCCCGGGCGTGGCCATGATCCAGTCGGCGGCCCGGTGACGGCGGAGAACGGCTGTGTCGGTGCTGGCGGCCGTCTCCGTGCCGGCCGTCTCCGTGCCGGTACCGGCAACCGTCTCCGCGTCGGCAACCGTCTCCGCGTCGGCGGCCGTCTCCGTGCCGGTACCGGCGGCCGTCCCCGCGTCGCTCGCGCTGTCGGCCGCGGGGCCCGTACGCCTCTTCCGGGACGCGGACGGTGGCGGGGCCGCGCACGGGGACGGGGACGAAGACGGGGACGGGGACGGGTGCGCGCCCGGATCCCGGTCCGGATCCGGGCTCGGGTAAAGGTCGGGGCTCGGGTCCGGGTCGGCGCCCGGGCCCCGACCAAGGCCCGGGCCCGGATCCGGGTCCGGGTGCGGGTGCGTGCCGCGGTCCGGGTCCGCGCCCACCGCCAGATACATCCGTTCCTCCAGCAGCGGCTCCGTGCCCAGCCCGAGGTAGCTCTCGGTGGGAACGGAGTCGTACGTGTGCACCAGCGCGGCGTCCAGTTCGCCGGCCCGCAGCGCGTCCGCCACCTGCGCCGGATCGATCTCGTACACCCGCGGGTCCAGCCCGGGATGGTTCCGGGCGAGACCGGTGAGCGCCGCCGGGACGATCGTGCGCGCGGCCGACGAGAAGGTCCCGATCCGGAAGGTCCCGGCGGCACCCCGCCGGGCCCCGGCGAGGTCCGCCTCGGCCCGCTCCAGCCGCGCCAGCACGGCACCGGCGTGCTCCACCAGGCGGTGCCCCGCGGGGGTGAGGCAGACCCGGCGCCCGGAGCGCTCCAGCAGCGGCACACCGGCCTCCCGTTCGAGAACGGCCAGCTGCTGCGACACCGCGGACGGGGTGTAGGCCAAGGCTTCGGCGACGGCTGCGATGGTGCCGCGGTGGGCGAGTTCCAGCAGCAGACGCAGACGGCGCACGTCGAGCATCAGCTCAGCTTACGCAGCACCGAAGAGATCCGACCTGGACGCGGCACACCGGCCCCGGACAGGCTCACAGCCATGGAAGAGACCACCGGGCCCCGGCCGTTGCGGGGCATCCACGTGCCGCTCGTCACCCCCTTCGACACCGGCGGGCGCATCGCGTACGAGGCCCTGGAAGGGCTCGCGCACACGGCGCTCGACGAAGGCGCCGCCGGACTCGTCGCGCTCGGCACGACGGCCGAGGCCGCCGCGCTCGACCCCGGCGAGCAGGGCGCGGTGACGGATCTCTGCGCGCGGGTGTGCCGGGAGCGCGGCGCCACCCTGATCGTCGGCGCCGGTACCAACGACACCCGGACCAGCGCCGCACGGCTGCGGGAGCTGGGTGAGCGGCACCCGGACGCCACCGCCCTGGTGCCCGTGCCGTACTACACCCGTCCCTCCGAGGAGGGCGTCGTCGCCCACTTCGCGGAGCTGGCGCGGCACAGCCCGGTCCCGCTCGTCGTCTACAACATCCCCTACCGCACCGCGCGGGTGCTGAGCGGGGAGACCCTGCTCCGGCTGGGCGCGCTGCCCGGTGTCGCCGGCGTCAAGCACGCCGTGGGCGGCATCGACCAGGACACGCTGCACCTGCTCGGCGGCTGCCACCCGGACTTCGCCGTACTGGCCGGGGACGACGCCTTCGCCGCGCCGCTGCTCGCGCTGGGCGCCGCCGGGGGCGTCCTCGCCGTGGCGAACCTGTGCGCCGGCCGTTTCGCCGAGCTGGCCGCCCTCTGGCGCGGCGGTGACGCCGACCGGGCCCGCCCGCTCGGGCACGCGCTCACCGCCCTGGCCCGCGCGGCCTTCGCCGAACCGAACCCGACCGTGCTCAAGGGCGTTCTGCACCGCCTCGGCCGCATCCCGAGCCCCGCCGTACGGCTGCCGCTGCTCCCGGCGTCCGGGGACGCGGTGGCGCGGACCCTGAC
The DNA here is from genome assembly GCF_009735685.1 of Streptomyces lycii. Lineage (GTDB taxonomy): Bacteria > Actinomycetota > Actinomycetes > Streptomycetales > Streptomycetaceae > Streptomyces > Streptomyces lycii. The sequence goes on from NZ_WHPN01000121.1 coordinate 5,079, forward strand.
CCGTCTGGAACCGCTCGCCCGCTGAGACGGGCGCACGCGAAGGGGAGGGACGGCTGCCGTCCCTCCCCTTCGATGCCTGGTGGAGCCCGGAATCCCGGTGCTCAGCCGTTCAGGACTGAGGCCGCGACCCGTGGTTGGCCCCGTTCTTGCGACGTGCCTTCTTCTTACGGCGACGCTTGGACGACATGCCGCCTCCTTTCTCGCGCTGGAGCTGTGCTCCTCCTTCCTACCATCGGGGCCCGGCTCCCCCGTTAATCCGCCGGCCGGCGGCTCCGGCCCGGCCTGCTGTCCGGCCTGCTGTCCGGCCTGCTGTCCGGGCCGCTGTCCGG
>NZ_WHPN01000122.1 GCF_009735685.1 Streptomyces lycii
TGCCCGCGACGGCCTGTTCCGTGGCGGCCTTGCCCGCGACGGCCTTGTCCGTGGCGGCCCTGCCTCCGACAGGCTTGTCCGTGGCGGGCGCGGACCCGGCCGTCTCGTCGAACTGTGTGCGGTACAGCTCCTCGTAGCGTCCGCCCGCCGCGAGCAGCTCCTCGTGCGTCCCCCGCTCCACGATGCGCCCGGCCTCCAGGACCAGGATCAGATCGGCGGCCCGCACGGTCGACAGCCGGTGCGCGATCACGACCGCCGTCCGCCCCGCAAGGGCCTCGCCCAGGGCCTCCTGGAGGGCCGCCTCGGAGGTGGAGTCCAGATGGGCGGTGGCCTCGTCCAGCACGACCACCCGCTGCCGCGCCAGCAGCAGCCGGGCGATCGTCAGCCGCTGCCGCTCGCCGCCGGAGAACCGGTAGCCGCGCTCGCCGACCACGGTGTCCAGCCCGTCCGGCAGTCCGGCGACCAGCCCGTCGAGCCGCGACCGGCGCAGCACGTCCCACAGCTCCTCCTCGGTCGCCTCCGGCCGGGCCAGCAGCAGGTTCGCCCGCACCGTGTCGTGGAAGAGGTGACCGTCCTGGGTGACCATGCCGAGCGTCTCGCGAATCGTCTGCGCCGACAGGTCCCGCACGTCGATCCCGGACAGCCGTACGGCACCGGAGTCCACGTCGTACAGCCGCGGCAGCAACTGGGCGATGGTGGACTTGCCGGCGCCGGAGGAGCCGACCAGCGCGACCATCTGGCCGGGTTCCGCGCGGAAGGACACGTCGTGCAGCACCTCGGTGCCGCCCCGGGTGTCCAGGGTGGCGACCTCCTCCAGCGAGGCGAGGGACACCTTGTCCGCCGAGGGATAGCCGAAGCGGACCCCGTCGAACTCCACGGTCACCCCGCCCTCCGGCACCGTCCGGGCGGCGGGCCTGTCCTCGATCAGCGGCTTCAGGTCCAGCACCTCGAAGACCCGCTCGAAGCTCACCACCGCGCTCATCACCTCGACGCGGGCTCCGGCGAGCGCGGTCAGCGGCGCGTAGAGCCGGGTCAGCAGCAGGGCCAGCGCGACGACCGCGCCGGGCTCCAGGCTGCCGCGCAGGGCGAAGAGGCCGCCGAGCCCGTAGACCAGGGCGAGCGCCAGCGCGGAGACGAGGGTCAGCGCGGTGATGAACACCGTCTGCGTCATGGCCGTGCGTATCCCGATGTCGCGGACCCGGCGGGCCCGGCCAGCGAACTCCTCCGACTCCTCCGCCGGGCGGCCGAAGAGCTTCACCAGGGTCGCGCCGGGGGCGGAGAAACGCTCCGTCATCTGGGTGCTCATCCGGGCGTTGTGGTGCGCGGCCTCGCGCTGGAGCCGGGCCAGCCGGGAGCCCATGCGCCGGGCCGGCACGACGAACACCGGCAGCAGGACCAGCGCGAGCAGGGTGATCTGCCAGGACAGCCGGGCCATCACGACCACGGTGAGCAGCAGCGTGACGAGGTTCCCCGCCACCCCGGAGAGGGTGCCGCTGAACGTCCGCTGCGCGCCGATCACGTCGTTGTTGAGCCTGCTGACGAGGGCGCCGGTGCGGGTCCGGGTGAAGAACGCCACGGGCATGCGCTGCACATGGTCGAAGACGGCGGTCCGCAGGTCCAGGATCAGACCCTCGCCGATGCCCGCCGACAACCGGCGGGCGAGCAGCCCCAGCCCGGCCTCGGCCAGCGCGATGCCGGCGATGAGCAGCGCCAGCCGGGTCACCGTCCCCTCGGCGGCACCGCCGACGATGGAGTCGACGACGCGCCCGGCGAGCACCGGGGTGGCGACGGCCAGCGCGGCCGTCACCACGCTCAGCAGGAGGAACCACACCAGTTCGGTGCGGTGCGGGCGGGCGAAGGCGCCGATGCGGCGCAGTGTGGTCCGGGAGAACGGGCGCCGGTCGTCCTGCGCGTTCATGGTCTGGTGGAGCGATGTGTAAGCGGTGACTTCCATGTCCATGACCGGGACGCTAGGCCCTCAAGTGGACTTGAGGGCAAGGATTTTGTTCCGGGCCCGGAGCCGCATCCCGCTACCGGGGCCGGGCCCGGCGCCGAACCGGTTCCGGGCCCCCGGCGCGGAGTCCCGCGCTCCGCACCGGGGAGCCGCGGTCCCGCCCGTCGGTCGGCCCGTCCGGGCCGGGGGCGGCGCGGCCCGTCGGCACGGCCCGTCGGCACGGCCCCGGTCACCGCTCTCCGGCACGGCCCGGCACACCGCTCGCCGCACAGCGCTCGCCGCACAGCGCCGTCAGCAGCCGTCAGGATCCGTCAGCGCGGCCCGTCAGCGCGGCCCTTCACCGCAGTGGGTCGGCGCGACCCGTCGGCGCGGCCCGTCAACTCCGGGCCCCGCCACCGCGTGTCGACCCGCGCGGACGGCGCGTGCCACGGCGCCGGCTGATCACACCGGTGGGCCCGTACGTCGCCCGCCCCGCCGGTGCGCCTACCCGGAACGCACCACCGGCTTCCAGGATCGGAGCACCCCTTCGACCACTCGGGGGACGATCCACAAGGAGGGACACATGTCCGTACGCTCACGCCTGGCCGGATCCGTGCTGGCGGCCGTCACCCTGCTGACCACGGGGTCCGCCGTCTCGACCGCGCACGCCGCGGAGCCGGCCGCCGGGACCGCGGCCGCCGGCGCGGTCGCCACGTACCACGGCGAACGCATCGACCTCGCGCGGGGCTGGGGCGGCGCGCACACCTGCGCTGTCTTCTCGCGCTCCGACATCCGCTGCTACGACACCGCCGCGGCCGCCGACCGGGCCACCGGCTACGAACGGCGCAGCGACCCGCTGTACCGCGGCGGCGAGCACTCCGCCGCGGCGCTCCCGGCCTGCGCGAACGGCTGGGTGTGCCTGTGGGAGCACACCAACGGCAACGGCCGGCGGCTGATCTTCAACGACGACTACTGGCACGACCTCAACCAGTTCAACTTCAATGACAAGACCTCGTCCTGGCGCAACAACCAGTCCCGCAGCGACGCGGGACACCTCGCCCGTGACGAGGGCGGCCGGGGCGGGCACATCACGCTGTCCGGCGGCGGCAGCTACAGCGCCAACCTGGGGGCCTACAACGACTGGGCCAGCTCGGTGGCCGGCTGACCGCCATCGGCGCGGAACGCGCGAGGGACGCCGCCCGGGCCGGTGCCCGGGCGGCGTCCCTCGCGGGTGCCCGAGGTCCGCCGTGCGCGGACCCGCGGGTCAGGAGTTCACATCGGCGGGGTGGCTGCCCGTCCGCTCGCCCGAGTCCAGCCCGGCGATGGCCGAGAGGTCGGCGTCGTCCAGGTCGAAACCGAAGACGTCGAGGTTCTCCCGGATCCGGGACGGCGTCGCGGACTTGGGGATGACGACGTTGCCGATGGTCAGGTGCCAGCGCAGCACGATCTGCGCCGGGGTGCGGCCGTGCTTCTGCGCGATCCGCCCGATGGCAGGGTCGTCGAGCAGGCCCTTGCCGGAGCCGAGCGGCGACCAGGCCTCGGTGGCGATGTCGTGCTCGGCGTGGAAGGCCCTGGTGTCGGCCTGCTGGAGGCGCGGGTGCAGCTCGATCTGGTTGACCGCGGGGACCACGGAGGTCTCACCGATGAGGCGCACCAGGTGCTCGGGCAGGAAGTTGGACACGCCGATGGCCTTCGCCCGGCCGTCTTCGAGAATCTGTTCGAGCGCCTTGTAGGTGTCGACGTACTTGTCCCGCTTGGGCGTCGGCCAGTGGATCAGGTAGAGGTCGACATAGTCCAGGCCGAGCTTCTCCAGCGACGCGTCCATGGCCCGCAGGGTCTCGTCGTAGCCGTGGTCGCTGTTCCAGACCTTGGTGGTGACGAACAGCTCTTCACGCGGCAGACCGGACTCGGCGACGGCCCGCCCGGTGCCCTTCTCGTTGCCGTAGATGGCGGCGGTGTCGATGCTCCGGTAGCCGGCCTCGAGCGCGGTGCTGACCGCGGCCGTGGCCTCCTCGTCGGGGATCTGCCAGACGCCGAAGCCGAGCTGCGGCATCCGGGAGCCGTTGTTGAGCGTGATGGTGGGGACCTGGGTCACGGAAGCGATCCTTGAGTCGTCGGGCAGGTACATCTCATGGTCAACGGTCGGCGGCCCGCGCGCATTCCCGGCGCGACCGGCCGGTGCCGGAAGGCGGCCTGCCGGGACGGCGGGGGAGCCTGCCGGGAGGCCGGGCACGCCGGCCGGGAGACCGGGGCACCGGGCCGCCGGTCAGGCCCGGTAGAGGGCGTCGACCTCGTCGGCGTAGACGTTCTCGATGGCTTTGCGTTTCAGCTTCAGGGAGGGCGTCAGCAGGCCCTGCTCCTCGGAGAACTGGGTGGCCAGTATCCGGAAGGTGCGGATCGACTCCGCCTGCGAGACGGTGGTGTTGGCCGCCACGACGGCCCGGCGTATCTCCGTCTCCAGGTCCCGGTCGCGGACGAGTTCGGACGGGCCCATCTCCGGTTTGCCGCGCATCCGGAGCCAGTGCGCGACGGCATCGTTGTCCAGCGTCACCAGCGCCGCTATGTACGGCCGGTTGTTGCCGACGACGATGCACTGGGCGACCAGCGGATGGAGCCGCACCCGCTCCTCCAGCGGGCCGGGCGACACGCTCTTGCCGCCCGACGTCACCAGGATCTCCTTCTTGCGCCCGGTGATCGTCAGATAGCCGTCCTCGTCGAGCGCACCGATGTCACCGGTGGCCAGCCAGCCGTCCCGCAGGGTCTCCGCGGTGGCCTTCGGCTCGTTGAGATAGCCGCTGAAGATGTGTCCGCCGTACAGCCAGATCTCGCCGTCCTCCGCGATGTGCACGGAACTGCCGGGGATCGGCTGGCCGACGGTGCCGTAGCGGGTGCGTTCCGGGGGGTTGGCGGTGGCCGCGGCCGTCGACTCCGTCAGGCCGTAGCCCTCGTAGATGGTGATGCCCGCGCCCGCGTAGAACAGCCCGAGCCGGCGCTCCATCGCGGAGCCGCCGGACATCGCGTGCCGGATCCGGCCGCCCATGGCGTCGCGCATCTTGGCGTAGACGAGCTTGTCGAAGAGCTGGTGCTGCACGCGCAGCGCGGGGCCGGGCCCGGGCGCGGTGCCGAACGACCGGTGCTCCCCGGCCTCCGCGTACCGCACGGCGACGTCGACGGCCTTGTCGAACGGCTTGACCCGGCCCTCGCCCTCGGCCTTCCGGCGCGCCGCGTGGAAGATCTTCTCGAAGATGTACGGCACGGCGAGGATGAAGGTCGGCCGGAAGGCGGCCAGATCGGGCAGCAGCGCGGACGCGGTCAGGCTGGGCTGGTGTCCCAGCTTGACCCTGCCGCGGATCGCCGCGACCTCGACCATCCGGCCGAAGACGTGCGAGATCGGCAGGAAGAGCAGGGTCGACGCCTCGTCGCCCGGCTTGGAGTGGAACACCGGTTCCCAGCGGGCGACGATCGAGTCGGCCTCGTACATGAAGTTCGCGTGGGTGAGCATGCACCCCTTGGGGCGGCCGGTGGTGCCCGAGGTGTAGATGACCGTGGCCTGCGAGTCCGGGGTGACCGCGCGGCGGTGCCGGTGCACGATCTCGTCCTCGATGTGCTCGCCCGAGGCAACCAGCATGTCGAGTGCGTCGGCGTCCAGCTGCCACAGCCGGGTCATGCGCGGCAGCCGGTCGATGACCGAGCCGACGGTCATCGCGTGGTCCTCGTGTTCGACGATGCACGCCGAAATGTCCGCGTCGTGCAGGATCCACATGACCTGCTCCGCGGAGGACGTCGGATAGATCGGCACCGGCTGGGCGCCGATCGTCCAGAGGGCGAAGTCGAGGAGCGTCCACTCGTAGCGGGTGCGGCACATGATGGCCACCCGGTCGGAGAACCGCACTCCCTGCGCGATCAGGCCCTTGGCGAGAGCCAGCACCTGGTCCCGGAACTCCGCCGCCGTGACGTCCTGCCACTCGCCGTCGACCTTCCGGCCGAGGGCCACCCGGTCGGGGTCGTCGGCGGCATGGTCGAACACGGCATCCGCCAGGCCGCCTGCCTGGGGTGCCGGGACGACGGGGGGCACGTACATGTCGCGCAACGAATCGCTCCTCGGAAACTCCGTACAGCGCCGCGACCGTACCCGATCCGGGCAGTGCTGTGGAGAGTTCCTACGCAACCGTAGGGTGCGACAAGTGTGCAGGTCAGGTGGCGATGTCGGGATGTCCCGGTGCGGTGTGGGCGAATTCCTTACTTTTGAGTAAGACGGGAGCCGGGGAATCTCCACGGAATCGGCTCCCGCCCGTCACCGCTGCTTTACATCGAGAGTGTGTTCGTATTGGTTCACCGGGCGCGTCGCACCCGGTCCAGCGGCAGGTCGAGCACCGCCGGTCCGGCCGCGGCGCTCGGCGCGCCCCGCTCGCGCAGGCGCGTCAGCTCCGCGTCGGGCAGCGCCCGGGCGTAGACCCGGACCTCGTCCAGCGCGCCCGTGAGCCGGCCTCGGCTGTCCGCCTTCTCGCCCAGATGCACCCCGAAGGTCGAGTTGCGGCTGACGCTGCCGGGCACCCCGGCCGCGGACACCGGCTCCCCGCCGTCCACGGAGAGGCTCAGCATGCCGTCCGCCCGGCGCAGTGCCAGATGATGCCAGTCGCCGTCGTTGTACGCGCCGCCGGTCACCACCGAGGCGGTACGGGCCGGAGCCGCCCCGTCGACCGCCGTCAGCAGCGCCCGCACCCGGCCCCGGTCCGGCTCGCCGCGCACCCAGACCTGCGGGTTGCGCGCACCGACCCCGCCCGCCCACAGGAAGGGCTGGTCGCCCTCCGCGGCGGAGTAGCGGAACCACAGGCTCACGGTGAAGTCGCGCTCCCCGAGCCGCAGCGAGTCCCGGTACGGCAGCCGCACGCCGTCGTCCCTGCCGTCGAACGCCAGCCCGCGCCCGAAGCGGCCGCCGACCGCCTCGGCGCCACCGAGCACCACGGCGTCGCGGGCCCGCCACGCCCGGTCGGAGGTCACCGGGTCCGGTCCGCGGCGCGGGCCCAGCCAGGCGTCGGTGAAGCGGGCGAAGCGCATCTCGTCCCGGGCGTCGGCCGGCCCGCCCTCGTAGAGCAGCCCCGTCAGCCCCGGCGCGATGGGCACCATGTCGGAGTAGCCGGACCAGTCCGTGGTGACCGTCCGGCCGCGGTCCACGCCCTCCCAGGTGCGGCCCTCGTCCCAGGAGGAACGGATCATCATGGTGCGGCGGCGGTCCGGGTCGGCCGGGGCGGAGAACAGCACCCGCCCGTCGCCGTCCAGCGGGCGCACGGCCGCGCCCTGGACCATGGGGGTGTAGAGGTCCGGGATCGCCGCGAAGGGGGCGGTGAAGCTCTCGCCGCCGTCGCGGCTGACCGCCTCGGTGCGGTGGCCGAGGTCGGTGCCGTCCTGCTCGCGCCCGTTCACGTAGATGCTGCCGTCCCGGCGTTCCAGCAGCGTCATCTCGGACGGCTTCTGCCGGAAGGTGCCGTCCCCGGCGACCGGCCAGCTGTCCAGGGCGCCCGTGCGCCAGGTCGCGCCGCCGTCGTCGCTGTGCACCAGCACGGCGTGGTTCGCGGTGATGCGGCCGTCCTCGTAGCTCTCGGCGTTGACGCCGAAGACCAGCCGGCCGGCGTGCCGGCCGCGGGTGAGCTGGATGCCGTGCACCGGCCCGGTCGCGTACCAGGCGTCCCAGCCGGGCGGCCGGATCGCGTCGGACAGGTCGCGCGGTGCCGACCAGCTGCGGCCGTCGTCGTCGCTGTACTGGAGGTGCGGGATCCGTTCGCAGGGGACCTCGCAGTTCCCGGCGTCGTCGCGGCCCTCGTTGTACGTGGTGGCGAGCAGGATCCGGCCGGTGCCGCGGTCGACGACGGGAACCGGGTTGCCGTGGGTGTCACCGCCGCCCTCGTTGACCATCTCCAGCGGGCCCCAGGTCCGGCCGCCGTCCGTGGAGCGCCGCAGGACGACGTCTATGTCTCCGGCGTCGCCGCAGTTGTCGACCCGGCCCTCGGCGAAGGCGAGCAGGGTGCCGTCGGTCGTCCGTACGGTCGCGGGGATCCGGAAGCAGGAGTAGCCGGCCTCGGCGCCGTCCCGGCCGGCCTTGAACAGCACCTGCTGGTCGAAGCCGCCGGACGGGGCGGCCGGGCCGGCGGCGTCCGGAGCGTTCGCGGCGTCCGCGGCGGACGGGGCGAGCGGGGGCCGGGCGGCCGCGGGCTGGGCGGTCAGCGCGGGCTGGGCGGTCAGGAGGGCGAGCAGCACGGCGGCGGCCCGGAGCGGGGTCCGGAGCCGCTGGTGTCTGCCGTGGGCTGGGGTGCGCGGATGTGACGTCACGAGTGAGCGGCCCCTTCGGACGTACGTAACCGGACACGGCAGCGTCCAACGTCCCACGTCCCATGTCCGGTCTGGTGACACAAAGCTACTGGGCCGCTACTCCGGTCACAAGAACCGTGCGCCACCGGAGTCGGCGGATGCGCGGCGGCGCGGATCCCGCCGGCTCCGGTGCCTCGCGCGGCCCGTCAGACCGCGACGCGCCCGGCCCCGGCGTACACGTTCATCGAGCCGCCGCGGAGGAAGCCGACGAGGGTGAGCCCGGCCTCGGCGGCCAGGTCCACCGCGAGCGACGAGGGCGCGGACACGGCGGCCAGCACCGGGATCCCCGCCATCACCGACTTCTGCGCCAGCTCGAACGACGCCCGCCCCGACACCAGCAGCACCGTCCGCGACAGCGGCAGCCGTCCGTCCTGGAGCGCCCGGCCGACCAGCTTGTCCACCGCGTTGTGCCGGCCCACGTCCTCGCGGACGTCCAGCAGTTCGCCGTCCTCGGAGAACAGCGCCGCCGCGTGCAGCCCGCCGGTCCGGTCGAAGACCTTCTGGGCCGCCCGCAGCCGGTCGGGCAGGGCGGACAGGGTCTCCGGTGTGACGCGCAGCGGCGGGTCGTCGGCGATCTTCCAGCGGGCGGTCGTCCGTACGGCGTCGAGGCTCGCCTTGCCGCAGAGGCCGCAGGAGGACGAGGTGAACACGTGCCGCTCCAGGGCGATGTCGGGCAGCGGCACCCCGGGGGCGAGCTGGACGTCCACGACGTTGTACGTGTTGACGCCCTCGGCGGTGGCGCCCGCGCAGTAGAGGATGTTCCGCACGTCCTCCGGCCCTGCCAGTACGCCCTCGCTCACCAGGAAGCCGGTGGCCAGCGCGAAATCGTCCCCGGTGGGGGTGCGCATGGTGACCGCCAGCTGTCGGCCGTTCAGCCGGATCTCCATCGGCTCCTCGGCGACCAGCGTGTCCGGGCGTGAGCTGACCGCCCCGTCCCGGATCCGCACTACCGGCCGCCGCTCGGTGACCCGTCCCATATGGCTGCGCTCCTGCCTGCCGCCCGCTGCTGTGTGCTGTGTGCCCCCCGGTCACCGTATGCCCGCCGGAGGGCCGGCCGACGACCGCGGTGGCCTCTCCGGCTGCGCGGGGACCGGCCGGCGGTACGGGGACGGGGCCGCCGGCCGTGCGTCCGGCCCGGTCCGCCGGGCGCACCCGACCGCGGTCAGCCCTCCCCGGCCAGATCGCCGGGGTCGGTGTTGGCGCCGCACAGCACGACGGCGACCTTCTCGTCCGGGTCCGGGGCATAGCCGTGGGGCGAGCCGTCGCGGGCCGCCGCCAGGGCGGCGTAGCCGGCGGCCGCGCTGAGTTCCACCGCGAGCCGGTACTCGTCCCACAGCGCGCGACGCGCCCGGACGATCTCGGCGTCCGGCACCAGTACGGACCGGGTGCCGTCCCGCTGTGCGGCGGCCAGGGCCATCGGAGTGGCGCGGCGCGCGCCCAGCGCGTCGGCGGCGACGGAGTCCACGGGGACGTCCACCACCCGGCCGTGCTCCAGGGCGGCGTTCAGGGCCCGGCAGTGTTCGGGCTCCACGGCGACGGCCCGCAGCCCGTGGTGGAGGGCGGCGGTGGCGACCCCCGCGAAGAGCCCGCCGCCGCCCACGGACACCACGACCGTGTCGAGGCCGGGGACCTGGCGGAGCATCTCGTCGACGAGGGTGCCGGCTCCGGCGGCGATCAGCGGGTGGTCGTAGGCGTGCGAGGGGAGCGCTCCGGTGGTGGCGGTGAACTCCTCGCAGGCGGCGAGCGCTTCGGCGTACTCGCCGCCGCGCAGCCGGACCTCGGCCCCGTACGACCGGAGGCGCGCGACCTTCACGGCGGGGGCGGTCTCGGGCAGGAAGACGGTGGCCGGGACCCCTGCCTCCCGGGCGGCCCAGGCGCAGGCGAGCCCGGCGTTGCCGCCGGAGGCGATCGTTACCCCGGCGTCCGGCAGGGTCCCGGCCTCGATGTGCGCGGCGAGGAAATTGCGTGCTCCGCGCGCCTTGAAGGACCCGGTGTGCTGGAGCTGCTCCAGCGCCAGCCACACCGGTGACCGCTGCCCCCCGGCGGGCACCACGCCCACCGGCCGTACCTTGCCGGCGATCCGGTCGGCGGCCAGTCGGACATCGGCGTAACCGAGCTGGTGCTGCAAGGCGCTGTTCTCCTCGTTCCGTTGGTCCTGCCGGGCGGGCGGCGCCCGGGTGGTGCGGCGTGCCGTGCCGTGTCCTGCCGGTGGCGACCCGCCGGTGGTGCCGTACCGGTGATGCCCTGCCCGTCCCCGCCGGCCGGCGGGAGGCCCGCCGTATCGGACGGGGGTCGTCCGGCGGCGGGTGCCGTCCGGTGGCAGGCGCCGTCCGGCGGGAGCGTCGGGAGGGAGGCCGTGCCACCGTGCAACGCTACCCGCCGCGCCTCCGCGCCCGGGGCCCGCCCCGGCTCCCGTGACACCGGGGCGGAGTGCGCTCGTACCCGGGTCTTTGTCCACAGTCAGGAGAAAGTCACCGATGATTCCTGCCAAACTTCTTCCCACTCCCGACGTTCGCTGCTAACTTCCCGTGCAAGCCCGGCGTACCGAGAAGGTCCCGGGCGGTGACAGCAGTTGACCGGTACTCCCGTGCCAGAGGCCAGGGAGGGAGGGGTGGCGTGAGGCGCATGACGGCCCGACCCGCGAACGCGCACCAGGCGCGCCTGCTGCGGCTGCTGCGCGACGGCGGCCCCAACTCCCGCGCCCAGCTCGGCGACCAGGTCGACCTCTCGCGTTCCAAGCTCGCCGTCGAGGTCGACCGGCTGCTGGAGACCGGCCTGGTCGTCGCGGACGGGCTCGCCGCCTCGCGCGGCGGCCGCCGCTCGCACAACATCCGGCTGGCCCCGGCGCTGCGGTTCCTCGGCGTGGACATCGGCGCGACCTCGGTCGATGTCGCCGTCACCAACGCGGAGTTGGAGATCCTCGGCCATCTGAACCAGCCGCTGGACGTCCGCGAGGGGCCCGTGGCCGTCTTCGAACAGGTCCTCGCCATGGCCGCGAAGCTGCGCGACACGGGTGTGGCGCCCGACGGCTTCGACGGCGCGGGCGTCGGTGTGCCCGGTCCCGTCCGCTATCCCGAGGGCGTCCCCGTCGCGCCGCCGATCATGCCCGGCTGGGACGGTTTCCCCGTACGGGAGGTGCTCAGCCAGGAGCTGGGCGCCCCCGTCATGGTCGACAACGACGTGAACCTCATGGCGATGGGGGAGCAGCACGCGGGCGTCGCCCACTCCGTGCAGGACTTCCTCTGCGTCAAGATCGGTACGGGCATCGGCTGCGGCATCGTCGTCGGCAGCGAGGTCCACCGCGGTACGACCGGCAGCGCCGGCGACATCGGCCACATCCGGGTCGAGCCCGACGGGCGTCCCTGCGCCTGCGGCAACCGCGGCTGCCTGGAGGCGTACTTCAGCGGCTCGGCGCTCGCCCGGGACGCCGAGGCCGCCGCCCGGGACGGCCGCTCCGCGGAGCTGGCCGCCCGGCTGGAGACCACCGGCCGGCTCGACGGCGCCGATGTGGCCACCGCCGCTGCGGCGGGCGACCCGGCCGCGCTCGACCTCATCCGCGAGGGCGGCGAGCGGACCGGCCAGGTCATCGCCGGCCTGGTCAGCTTCTTCAACCCCGGTCTGGTGGTGATCGGCGGCGGGGTGACCGGTCTCGGTCACACGCTGCTGGCCGCCATCCGCACCCAGGTCTACCGCCAGTCGCTGCCCCTGGCGACCGGCAACCTGCCCATCGTCCTCGGAGAACTGGGTGCCGTCGCCGGAGTCATCGGCGCGGCCCGCCTGATCAGCGACCACCTGTTCTCGCCCGCCTAGCAGCACCGCGCGCCCCCCGGGGCACCTGTCCTGTCCGCCCACCAGCCGACCCGCCCGACCCCGCACCGGCGGCCGTTCCCGCCGGCCCGCGGACCCGAGCCCGCCCCCGTACCTCCGGAGCACGTGCGCCACCCCGGAACCGGCCCCGCCGGGTCCGCACCACACCGCGACGGCGCCACCCGCACCACCCGGCTCGCAGCACCACCACGGGCCGGACCACCGGCACCGGCATGGTCACCCGCACCACCGCGACGGCGCCACCCGCACAGCACCACCACCGGAACAGAACACCGGCGCCCGAACAGCACCACCACCGGAACACCGGCGGCAGAACCACTCCGCCGGAACAGCACCGCCAGCACCGGAACAGCCAGCACCGCCCAGTACGCACCCGGCAGCGGGCGCGCGCCCCGGCGCGCCGTACCGCGATGACCCCTGCCCTGCTCAGCGCAGCGACAACGGCGCAACCGCCGAGGAGGCCCCGCCATGGCACCCCCGCCCGACTCCGTACCGGTGTCCGCACCGGTGCCGCAGCCGTCCCCGCCGGACGGCGCCCCGCTGCTCACGATGACCGGCATCACCAAGTCGTTCCCCGGTGTACGGGCCCTCGACGGGGTCGACCTGGACGTGCTCCCCGGCGAGGTGCACTGCCTGCTCGGCCAGAACGGCGCCGGCAAGTCCACCCTGATCAAGGTCCTGGCCGGGGCGCACCGCCCCGACGAGGGCGAGATCCACTGGCGCGGCAAACCCGTCCGGCTCTCCTCGCCGACCGCCGCGATGTCCCTCGGCATCGCCACCATCTACCAGGAACTCGACCTGGTCGAGGATCTGTCCGTCACCGAGAACGTGCACCTCGGGCACGAGCTGGCCAGCGCCGGTTTCGTCCGCGCCGGGGCAGCCCGCACCGCCACGGCCGACCTGCTCACCCGGCTCGGGCACGGCGAGATCGACCCGGACACCCTGGTCCGCGACCTCTCCGCGGCGGGCCGGCAGATCGTCAGCATGGCCCGGGCGCTCTCCCACGACGTCCGGCTGATCGTGATGGACGAGCCGTCCGCCGTCCTCGACCCGGACGAGGTCGACAACCTCTTCCGCATCGTCGACGACCTCACCGGCGCCGGTGTCGCCGTCGTCTACATCAGCCACCGGCTGGAGGAGATCCGCCGCATCGGCGACCGCGTCACCGTCCTCAAGGACGGCCGGGCCGCCGCCCGCGGACTGCCCGCGCACTCCACCCCGACCCGCGACATCGTCGCCCTGATGACCGGCCGCAACGTCGAGTACGTCTTCCCCGAGCGGCCCGCGGAGCCGGCCCCGGCGGAAGGGGCGCCCGCGCCCGTGCTGAAGGTGGAAGGGCTGGCCCGCGAGGGCGAGTTCGCGCCCGTCGACCTGGAGCTGCGTCCCGGGGAGATCGTCGGTCTCGCCGGGCTCGTCGGCTCCGGCCGCTCGGAGATCCTGGAGACGATCTTCGGTGCGCGGCGCGCCACCGCGGGCCGGGTCCTCGTCGGCGGCCGTCCGCTGCGCCCCGGCAGCGTGCTCGCCGCCGTCCGGGCCGGACTCGGCCTGGCCCCGGAGGAGCGCAAGGCGCAGGGCCTGCTGATGCTGGAGTCGGTCACCCGGAACGTCTCCGTCTCCTCCCTCGCCCGCTTCTCGCGCGGCGGCTGGCTCGACCGGGGCGGCGAGCGGTCCGCCGCGCAGGCCTCGATCCGCGACCTGTCGCTGCGCCCGGACGACCCGGACCGCCCGGTGCGCACCCTGTCCGGCGGCAACCAGCAGAAGGTCGTCCTGGCCCGCTGGCTGCTGCGCGGCTGCAAGGTGCTGCTGCTCGACGAACCCACCCGGGGCGTGGACGTCGGCGCCCGCGCCGAGTTGTACGCCCTGATCCGCCGGCTCGCCGACGACGGCGTGGCCGTCCTGCTCGTGTCCAGCGAGGTGCCGGAAGTCCTCGGCCTCGCCGACCGGGTGCTCGTCCTGCGGGAGGGCCGCGTCGTCCACGAGGCGCCCGCCCGTGAACTCGACGAACACCGCGTACTCGACCTCGTCATGGAAGGGAGCCCGTCGCGATGACCACGGGTGCCACCCCGGGGCCCGCCGTGCCCCCGCCCGCCTCTCCGCCCGCGTCCGGCGGCCCGTCCGGCGGCTCCGGCGGCGCGGTCCCCGCGCCGCGCGGAAA
>NZ_WHPN01000123.1 GCF_009735685.1 Streptomyces lycii
ATCCGCAGATCGCCGGGGTCGGCGTGGACCCCGTACCACTCCAGCAGCCGGCACCAGCGGGAGCGCTCGTGCTCGGCGTCGCGCCACGCGGGGCCGGGCACGGGCGGTCCGCCGTCGGTGCCGGGGCGTCCGTAGGCGAGCAGCCGGGCGGGCCGCAGGGCGTGCAGCGGCCGGTGGCTGGCGGGTCCGTTGCCGTGCAGGTCGACGGCCGTGTCCGGGGGCGGACCGGTCCAGCCCAGCGACTCGGGCACGGCCCGGCCGGGGGCGGCGGCGGGCAGCAGCCGGTCGACGGCGCCGGTCGCGAAGGCGGCCTCCGCCAGCCGCTCGGGCGCGGCGAGGACCAGCTCGTGGCCGGGGTGCGCGCGGCGCAGGGCACGCAGCGCGGGCACCGCGGTGAGCAGGTCGCCGAGTCCGAGGGCCCGCAGGACGAGCAGGGCCGGGGTGCCGGGCGGAGCGGCGATGTCGATGATGTCGCGCGCGGTCACGGGCGGTCTCCCGGGGTGTCGGCGGGCCCGGGGGCGGCCGGGCCGCTGAGGGCCGGCGCGGGTGTCCGCGTGCCGGGCGCGGCCGCGGACGTGCCGGGGGCGCGGGCGGCGCGGCGGGCCAGTTCGGTGGTGGAGCGGCCGTCCAGATACGGCAGGACGAGGGCCTGGCCGCCCCATTCCCGCAGCACCGCGGCCTCGGGCAGGGCGTCGACGCTGTAGTCGCCGCCCTTGACCCACACATCGGGCCGCAGCGTGCGCAGCAGGTCTTCCGGGGTGTCCTCGGTGAAGACGGCCACGGCGTCCACGGAGCCCAGACCGGCCAGCACCCGGCACCGGTCGGCCTGCGGGTTGAGCGGACGGCCGGGCCCCTTGAGCCGGCTCACGGAGGCGTCGGAGTTGACGCAGACGATGAGACAGTCACCGATCCTGCGGGCGTTCTCCAGCAGCCCCACGTGCCCGGCGTGCAGCAGGTCGAAGCAGCCGCCGGTGGCGACGACCGTGCCGCCGCGGGCGCGGACCGCTTCCGCCAGGGCGAGGGCGTCGGCGGGGCGCTCCGCCCGTTCCCGGGCTCCGGGGCGGTGCCGCCACAGCGCGGGGTTGCCCGCGCCTCCCGCGGCGACGAACGCGGCGGCCTCGGTCACCGCCCGCTGTACGGCCTCCTCGGGGAGCCCGCCGTCGGCGAGGGCGGCGGCGGCCGTGGCCGCGAAGCAGTCGCCCGCGCCGCACGGGTCCCCGGCGGTCTGCTCCGGGACCGGCACGAGCATGGGGCTGTCGCTGCCGGGCCGGGTGAGCAGGGCCCCGCGGGCGCCGAGCGTGACGGCGACGGACGCGGCCCGCCAGCGC
>NZ_WHPN01000001.1 GCF_009735685.1 Streptomyces lycii
GCGTGGTGCGCCACCGCGTGCGTCACGGCGCCCAGGCGCGGCGCCGGGCCGCCGCCCCGGCCGGCGACCAGCAGAACCGCCCCCGGGGAGACCCGCACCAGCGCCTCGGCGGGGGAGAACAGCCGCACGTCGGGCAGGACGTCCGCGTCCGGGAACGTTTTCCGCCAGGGGCGCAGCGCGTCGTCCAGGAGTTGCACCTCGTGGTCCTCCCAGCCGCCGCGTTCCTCCTCCAGGACGTCGTACGGCGTCCAGGGCACGGTGTACGGCGCGGGCAGGCACCAGGCGTGCACGGCCCGCAGCCGGGCTCCGTGCCGCAGCGCCGCCTCGAAGGCGAACCGCAGGGCCCCGGCGTCCGGGCGGCGGGCGTCCACTCCGACGACGACCTCCGGTCCGGGCCCGTGGACGGCGGCGCCCGGAACGGCGTCGTGCCGGCCCACCTCCCGGCCCGCACGGTCCCGTCCGGCGGCGTACGGGCCCGCGAGCTCCCCGCCGTCGAGATCCCCGCCGTTATGGTCCCCGCCGTCGAGGTCGCCGCCGTCGAGGTCCCGGGCTGAGGCGTCCGGGTCCGTGGCACAGGGGTCCGTGGCGTACGGGCCCGGCGCTT
Organism: Streptomyces lycii; assembly: GCF_009735685.1. Taxonomy (GTDB): domain Bacteria; phylum Actinomycetota; class Actinomycetes; order Streptomycetales; family Streptomycetaceae; genus Streptomyces; species Streptomyces lycii. Next base: position 605 of record NZ_WHPN01000001.1, read on the forward strand.
CCCGGTCCGCGGCGGCCCGGTCCGCGGCGTCCCGGCCGCCCCCGGCCCCCTTCTCGGTGGCCGCCCGGCCCGTGGCGCCCCCGTCCGCCGCCGGTGACGGCGGCACCAGGACGACCGGGCAGGGCGCCCGGCCCGCGGCCTCCAGTGCCACGGACCCGACCGCGAGGCCCTCGAAGCCGCCGAGTCCGCGGGTGCCGAGCACGAGCAGTTCCGCCGAGGCGCCCGCACCGCTCAGCACCTCCGCGGCGTCCCCGGTCACCCGCGCACCGGAGACGGACGCGCCGGTGCCGTGCCGGGCGGCGGCCTCCGCCGTGTGCCGCACCATGCGCTCCGCTCCGCGCCGCCACTCCCCCACGCCGCGCAGCGGCGGCCGGGCCTGCGGTTCCGGCGGTTCGGCGTGCAGCAGGCGGAGAGCCGTCCCGCGCGCCGCCGCCTCGCCGGCGGCCCAGACGGCGGCCGCGCGGCCGCCCTCGGAGCCGTCCACCCCGGCGATCACATGCTCCGTCACCGCATCCCTGCCTCTCTCAGTCCCGCCCTCGGGCCGCTCAGCCGCTCCTCGGCACGGCTCCCCCTCATCTGCCCCGCGCGCGACCGCGGGACACCGGGTGCTGCCCTGCCGAGGGCGTGCGGCGGACGTGCCGCGGCCCCGGCCGGCTGGTGAGCCGGCCGGGGCCGTGAGTCCCGCGGGGCGGTCAGAGTGCTCTGAGGCCGTTGATCACATCGCGCAGGATGTCCTCGTCCGGCAGCTCCGCCGGAGGCACCGGGCGGGAGACCCGGACCAGCTCGGCGTCGATGAGGTCGCCGATCAGGACCCGGATCACCCCGACCGGGAGATCCAGCGCGGAGCCGAGTTCCGCGACGGACTGCGGCACGTCCCGGCACAGTTCGACGATGTCGACATGCTCCGGGGAGAGGTCCTGGTCCACGGCGGCCGCGCCGTCACGGAAGACCGGATCCTCCCTGTCCTGGGCGACGACCACGGCGATCAGGTCGAGCTTGTCCTTCGCCGCGCTCCGGGTGCGGCCGCGCGTCATCGCGTACGGCCGCACGACCGGCCCGGCCGCGTCGTCGAACCAGCGTGCTTCGTCCTGGTCGTCTGCGCTCATGTCACCCCGTCACCCTCCGACGGGCCGGTCGGCGCGCGGAGCGGTGGCCATGTGCACACCGACCCGCTTGACCAGCAGGGTCATCTCGTAGGCGACCTGGCCGACGTCCGAGTCCGCGTCGGCGAGCACGGCGAGGCAGCTGCCGTCACCGGCCGCGGTGACGAACAGGAAGGCGTCGTCGAGCTCGACGACCGTCTGCCGGACGCTGCCCGCGTCGAAGTGCCGGCCGACACCCTTGGCGAGGCTGTGGAACCCGGAGGCCACGGCGGCCAGATGCTCCCCGTCCTCCCGTGTCAGGCCCTGCGAGGCGCCGGTCGGCAGGCCGTCGCCGGACAGCACGAGCGCTTTGCGGATGCTGCCGACGCGCTCGACCAGCTCGTCGAGCAGCCAGCTCAGTCCGCCCGCTCCGCTCGGCTTGCCGTCGTGTCCCGTGGCGTGCGGTGCGGTCATCGACCGTCCCCCTCAGATGTCGTTCCTGGTGCTGTGTCCCCCGCGGTTCCGGTGTCGTCACCGGAGTGGGCCCGGCCGCGCTGCCAACCTCGCTGGAGTGAGGCCATCCGCGACCTCACCTCCTCGGCGTCGCGCTCGGGCTCGGGGTCCGCGGGTCGTTGCTGTTCCGCCCGCTGTGCGGGCTCCTCCTTCAGCTGCGGGGCGAGACTGGCCTGGCGTACCCGCCGGGGCAGTCCGCCGAGCGGCCGCGGGCCGCCGTCGTCCTCCGGCCGGGGGCGTCCGCCGCCCGGCTCCGCGCCCCGGCGTCCCGCGGTGTCGACGGGGCGGCCGTGGTCGGAGACCAGCAGAGGGCGGCGGCGCGGCAGGGACGAGGGCTCGGCCGGCCCGCCGTCCGTGCCCGCGTGTCCCGCGGAGACGTCGTCGTCGGCCTGCTGGTGCTGCTCCGCGGCCGGTACGGGCGCCGGGCCGGGCCGGCGCGCGATCCGCTTCCGGGACCGGAAGATGCCGCCCTCGTCGTCGTCCTCGCCCGTCTCCAGGGGGTCGACGGGCGCCTCCAGTTCCACCGGCCCGTCGAGTGCGGGCACAGGCTGCGACGGGGCGCCGCTCAGCGGCACCGGCACCTGCGCGAGCGCCGCCATCCGGCCGCCGGCCGGGGCCGCGATCTCACCGGTCGACCCGGAGGTCTCCGAGGCGTCGCCGAGGGTGCCCGAGGGCTTCTCGGTGAGCAGGGTCGCCGGGATGAACACGACGGCGGTGACGCCTCCGTACGGGGACGTCTGGAGCGACACCCGCACGCCGAGCCGCTGGGCGAGCCGGCTGACGACGAACAGGCCGAGCCGGTCGGTGTCGGACAGCTCGAACTCGGGCGTCTCCGCCAGCCGCAGGTTGGCGTCGAGCAGTGCCTCGGGGGCCATGCCCAGGCCGCGGTCGTGGATCTCCAGGGTGAAGCCGTTGGCCGCGCGCCCGCCGAGCACCTGCACCGCGGTGTGCGGGGGCGAGAAGACGGTGGCGTTCTCCAGCAGCTCCGCGACCAGGTGCGTGAGGTCGGCGACGGCGGGACCGTTCACGGCGAGCCGCGGCAGCCGCCGCACCTCGATCCGCTCGTAGTCCTCGACCTCGGCCACAGCGGCCCGGACGACGTCCATCAGCTGGATCGGCCGGCGCCACTGCCGGGACGGTGCCGCGCCGGAGAGGATGACGAGACCCTCGGCGTGCCGCCGCATACGGGTCGTCAGGTGGTCGAGCTTGAACAGGTCGGCCAGCTCGTCGGTGTCCTCGGTGCGCCGTTCCATGGCGTCGAGGAGGGTCAGCTGGCGGTGCAGCAGGACCTGGTTGCGGCGGGCGAGGTTCACGAACACCTCGGAGACCCCGCGGCGCATGTCGGACTGCTTCACGGCCGCTTCGACGGCGGCCCGCTGCAGGGTGTTGAGCGCCTGCCCGACCTGGCCCATCTCGTCCTGGCCGTATTCCAGGCGCGGTGCCTCGGTCTCGACGTCGACGGTCTCGCCCGCGGCGAGCCGGCGCATGACGGCGGGCAGCCGGACGCCGGACACCTCGTGGGCGTCCTTGCGCAGCCGCGTCAGGTCACGGACGAGCCCGCGGCCGATCCGGAAGGAGACGATGACGGAGACCACCACGAGGACGAACCCGAGCACGGCGACGGCGGCGGCGCCCAGCACGACCTTCATGACCTGCGGCTCGACCCGGTCCTGGTACCGGCCGATGGTTTCGACGCCCATCCGGTCCAGGGATTCCAGGGCGTCGCTCGTCGCGGCCTCCCAGCGCTCGGCGTTGACGGTGGCCGCGGCCTCCGGGCCGGTCCGGATGACGCGTTCTTCGGTGGCCCGCAGGGCGGCGGTGTCGGAGCCCGACCAGAACTTCTCGTAGCGTTCGCGCTCGCTGCCGGGCAGCTGCGGCAGGTTCAGCCGGTAGAGCATCTTGCGGTCGGCGACCCGGTCCGCGAACGTCCGTACGTCCTTCTCCGTCATGGTGCCGGCGGTGAGGGCGGAGGCGAGGAGGGCGTCCTCCCGGGACAACGCCTCGCGGGCCCGGATGTTGCCGATGACGGCGCGGCCCTCCTGGTCGAGTTCCAGCTCGTCCAGGGCGTAGGCGTGCAGCGCCAGCAGCAGGTTGTGGCAGGGCTCGACGAGTTCGTTGTACGCGGCGAAGGCGTCGTCGCGGGAGATCGTGCCCTCTTCGGCCTTCCGCCGGATGCCGTCGAGCTCGTCCAGCCCGTCGAGGATCTCGGTGACCTGCTGGTCGGAACCGGAATCGGAGTGGATCTTGTCCGCGACGTCCGCGCCGCGGAGGGCGTCCCGCAGCCGGGCCGCGGCCCGGTCGGTGACGTCCTCCTGGCTGTGCAGCCGGGACAGCGCGTCCGACTCCCGGGGGTCGGCGAGATAGACCAGCGTCAGCCGGCGCTCCTCCTGCATTCTCTGCGCGAGATTCTCGGCCGGAATACCGACCTTCTCGATGAGCGGGCTGATGTCCAGAAGCCGCTTGGCGTCACTGCCTGTGATGACCGTCGCCAAAGCCCACACAGAGGTCAGGGACACCAGCGGCACCAGAAGCAGCCCCACGATCTTCCTGCGGATCGACTTCCCGCGAAAGCGCATGGCCTCCCCTACGTCAACCCCAGCACGCCGGGGGTGGTGTTCCTCCTGCAAACGGCGCGAGCCTACTACTGGTAGAGGGACAACTCGAAGGCCAGTCCGATGCTTCACCGGTGCGGGGGCACACGGCTTCCGGAGTTCTCGGGCGATTCCAGGACATCGTTTCCATGCCTGTGGCACAGGACACGCGACCGAAATTGGCCGAGAATCTCGCGTACGGGACCTGAAACCCGGTACGGCGGGAACCTCCGGCGCGTCCCGGTCGTGATCTCCTGCGAGGGGGCGCTCGCGATGTCGCCGCCCCGGCATCAGTTTTCGGATGGGCGCGTGGCGGGCAGCCGCCGGAGTACCGGGCACCTCGCGCCCGGCACCACGGGTATCACCACGCGGGGGGAGTTGAAGGTCTGATGGACACCGAGGCGCAGCGCACGGCGGAGGTACCGGAGCGACGCACGGCGGACGTACCGGCCCGAGAACGTCCCGGAGCGGCTGCCGCGGAACATCGCGCGGAAGCGGCGGAGGAGGGTCCGGAACACCTCATCCCGGCGGACGGGTCGTTCGACGCCGTTCCGCCGCCCGGGCGGCGGAACGGGCGTTCCCTGTGGACGGTGGAGCCCGCCGTCCGCGCGCCCCTGCCCGATCCGGTGCGGACCGCCGCGGTGCGCGCGGTCATCATCGTCGCGGTGACGCTGATCATGGCGATGGTCGCGTTCCTGTGCACCCTGGCACAGGTCTGGTTCGCCTTCCCCGCGGTGCTCGGCACCGTCGGCGGGACCGTCGTCGCCACCTGGAGCGTCCTCGACGTGTGGATCACCCGGCAGGTCTGGAACCAGCGCAACGGCGTCGTGTCCGTGCCCAGCAGCACGGCGCGCGCGCTGCGCCGGGAGCGGCGGCGGGCCCGGCGCGCGGCCCGGGCGGCAGCCCGCGCCCGGCCACGGGGACGGGCAGGCCGGCTGTCCTCCGTATGACGGCCGGGGCGTGACAACCGGAACGTGACGGGCCCGGACATGACGACCCGGGACATGACGAACCGGGACATGACGGCCGGGACGCGGTGAACCGGGGCATGACGGCCGGGACTTGACGGCCGGGACGGCGCGGCGGACGGCGGGCGGACGCGGTGTGACGAGCCGCCCGCGCCGGACGTCCGCGCGGCGCCCTCAGCCGTTCGGCTCCCCGCCGGCCGTTTCCGCGTGCTCCCGCCGCCCCGGTGGTTCCTCCTGCGTCTCCGGCCGCCGCTGCCGCTCGGACTGCTCCCGCGGGTCCGGCCGCTGCTCCTCCCCGCCGGGACGATCCCGCCGCTCCGGGGCCTTGCCCGGGCCGGAGCCGGGGCCCGAACCGGCTTCCGGCGGGCGCCGGTACATCCTGGTCGCCGTGATCTCCCCGTGCACCGTCTCCTCCCCCGGGTCCTGTTTCGGCAGGCCGGGACGGAGATGCTCCTCGACACTGATGTACTTCAGCCCCGCCCTGAGGTCGGCGTCGTTCCGCAGCCTGATCACGAGCGGGAACTCGGCGAGCGCCGTGGTGTCGAACAGGCCCGTGGTGTAAAGCAGCTGCACGCCCAGGGCGTCGGCCACGGCCCGCTGGAGCTCCAGCAGATACGTGGCGTTGGCGCGGCCGATCGGATTGTCCAGGAAGAGCGTGCCCGCGTGCCGGTGCCTGTCGCGGCCCCGGTCGTTGCTGCGCAGGGCCGCCATCGTGCAGTAGAGGGCGATGGCGGCGGTGAGCAGCTGGCCGCCGGAGAAGACGTCACCCATCTGCCCGACGGGCACGCGTTCGGCGCGCAGCACCGCGTCCGGCTTGAGGATCTCGACCGTGACCCCGCGCGGCTGGAGCGCCGCGGCGACGCCCCGGAGCAGCAGGGACATGCCGTCGCGGCGCAGGTCGCTGTTCTTCCGGACCGCGCTGCGGGTGGCCTCGTCGATCACCTCGCCGAGCCGTTCGGTCAGCGTCGCCTGGTCCGGGTCGTCGAAGCGGATGCGGACGAACTCCTGGCCGGACCACTCCCCCAGGCCGTCGGGCAGCCGGGACAGCCGCTGGGCGGAGCGGAGGGTCGCCAGGGAGGACTCCACGAGCCCGCGCAGCCGGTCGACGATGCTGTCCCGGTTGCGCTCCAGCTGCTCCAGTTCGTCGGTGAGGACGCGCAGCCGGGGCGCGAAGGCGTCCTGCCAGGCCTGGGCGTGTTCGGGCAGGGCGGAGGCGGGCAGCTCCCGGATCTGCTGCCGGGCCGGGGTGCGGACCTGTTCGTAGCGGGTGGAGTTGGCGTGCCGGACCAGGACGTCACTCGCCTCGCGCACCGCCGCCTCGGCGGCCGAGAGGTCCGCCGCGCAGCCGCGCAGCGAACGGCGTGCCTCGGCCGCCGCCTGCCGAGCGTCGTCCGGCCCGCCGGGATACGGCTCGGGTGCCTCCTCGCCCTCGGCCTCCGCGGCGTGGGCCGGGTCGCGGAGCAGGTCGCGCAGGAGTGACGCCGTCTCGTCGAAGCCGCCCGCGGCGTCCTCGGCCGCCCGGTGGTCGCGCAGCAGCCCGGCGTGGGCCGCCCGCGCCTGCTCCAGCTCCTCCGTACGGGCGGCGAGTTCGGCGGTGGTGGCGCGCAGCAGGGTCTGGGCGTGCTCGGCGTCGGCGGGGACGAGCCCGGCGGGCAGCTCGGTGTGGGACTCCCCGCCGGCCGGGGCGAGCCGCTCGGCCTCGCCCCGGTACCGGCCGAGGCGTTCGCTGGCGGCCGAGGAGCGCGACTCCAGGAGCTGCACGAGGGATTCGGCGCGGGCGGCGGCCGCCTGCCGCGACGGGCCGTCGGCGCCGTCGGGGTCTTCCAGGAGCTGGGCGGCGCGGGTGCGGACCTTGTTCGTCAGCCGGTCGAGCTCGGCGCGGGCCGCGCTCTCGTCGCTCTCCGCCCGGGCCTGCTCGGCCCGCAGATCGGCGCCGACACCGACCTTCTCGTACAGCTGGGAGGCCGCCCGGTACGCCTCCCGCAGGTCCGGCAGGGCGGCTTTCCGTGCCCGGGGCCGCGGTTCGGCCGTGCCGGTGCCGTCCGGGTCCGCCGGATCCTCCGTGTGTTCCAGGACGCCCGCGATCTCGGCCCGCTCCGCCCGCAGGGTCCGGGCGGTGCGGCGGGCGTCGTCCGCGGTGCGCTGGGCGGCCCGGCGGTCCTCGTCGGAGGCCTGGGCCCGTTCCCAGCAGGCGGCGGCTCGTTCCTCGTACTCGCTCATCTCCTCGGCGAGTTCCCGCAGCCGGCTCTGCCAGCCCGCCCGCTCGCGGAGCCGGAAGGCCAGCCCGGCGAGGGCGTCGGCGGCCCGGCGGGCGCGCTGTCCCTCCTCCTGCCGGGCGTCGCGCACCGCTGCTGCCTCGGTGGCCGCCTCCTCGGCCTCGGCGCGGGCCGCGCGGGCCTCGGTGAGCCGGTCCCGCGCGGCGTCGGCGGACGCCCGGGCCGTCCGTGCCGCCTCGGCCAGTTCGGCCAGCCGCCCCTCCGGGCAGCCCGCCCGCCAGGACGAGATCCGGGCGGCGAGCGCCCGGTCCTCGGCGAGCCGGGCCGCGAGGGCGCGGATCTCCTCGTCCCGGTCGGCGGCGCGCGCCCGCAGCGCCTGCCGTTCGCCGTCGGCGGCGTGCTCGTCGTGCATGGCCGGGTTCGGCGGCACGAGGAACACCTCGGAGTGCGCCGCGCCGTGTGCGGGCGCGAGGAGCGCGGCGGCGGTGCCGACGGCCACGGCGGAACGCGGCAGGAGCGCCGCGCCGGCGAGGACCTCGCGGGCCCTGGCGTGGGTGGCCGGGTCGGTGATGACGACGCCGTCGACCAGTTCGGGCCGGGCCGCCAGCACGGCGGCGTGGTCCTCGGGGGCGACGGACTGGGCGAGATAGCGCCAGCCGGGCAGCGCCGGGATGCCCTGCTCGCCGAGATACTCGACGGCGGCCAGCACATCGGGGCCCGGCGGCAGCAGGCCGCCGTCGCCGAGGGCACCGAGGATCCGGGCGTCGTCGGCCGCGGCCGTCCTCAGCTCGAAGAGCTGCCGCTCGGCGGCGCCGACACCGGATTCGAGCAGCTCGCGCAGCGTTTCGGCGTTCCGGTCCAGCTCCTCCGCGGTGAGCGGCTCTCCGTCGGCGCCGGGCCCCGGCGCCGCCGGTCCGCGCGCGCCGCCCTCCGGGGCC
>NZ_WHPN01000124.1 GCF_009735685.1 Streptomyces lycii
CCGCCGGGGGCGCGCACCGGACGCACGCGCCCCGCACCGCGGTCCGGGTCCCCGGGGTGAGCGTGACGGCCGGCGGCGGTGAGGCACGCGTGGAGATCGGCCACTGCCCGGACGGGACACCGGCGTTGTCGGTGTCCGCGGGCCCGGGCGGCGCGCTGGTGCGGCTGGGCTGCCGGCCGGCCCATCCGCCGCCGGATCCCCCGCCGCCCGCACCGCCCGTCCCACCTGTCCCGCCACCGCCACCGCCCGCCCCGTCACCACCGGTGCCTCCTCCCTC
>NZ_WHPN01000125.1 GCF_009735685.1 Streptomyces lycii
CCCGTTGCCGCGGCCGCCCGGACAGGGCTCCGCCCGCGGAGGCCGCACCCGCCCGGCCGCGCGTCACGTGTCCTGCGTCCGTCGTACATTCGACCCGCGGCTCGAAAATAAGCGCACCAAGGGGTGTTGACGTCAAGTCACCCGCCCCTATGATCCGTGTTTGGAGAGTCGACCAGCGTTCGTGATATCGAACGAAGGGGTCCCAGTCTCTGGCCGACAGACCACCGCACGACACCTTTTTCCCGTTCCGGTTTTTCCCGATCCGGTAAGGCTCCCCCACACGCCAGGTTGCCGGGCGCCTGACGACACAGGCGAGTTCGTGTGGGTGCGTCCTTCCGGCCGACCGACGCCTGGAGTTCCCCCCATGAGGCTCACCCCACGCCGGATCCGCAGAGGCCCCCTACGCGCGGCCTACGCGCTGCTGCTGGGACTGGTACTGACGATTCCGCTCGCCACCGCCCAGTCGTCCGCGACACCGGCCGACGACCGGTCCGCCGCCGCCGAACTGCCGAGCAGCTACCAGTGGTCCTCCGGCGGGCCCGTGATATCGCCCCGGAACGGCGGCGACGTCTCCGTCAAGGACCCGACCGTGGTCCGGGAGGACGACGGCACCTGGCACGTCTTCATGACCACGGCCGACACCGCGGGCGACTGGAGCCTGACGCACACCAGCTTCAGCGACTGGTCCCAGGCCGCCGACGCCCGGCAGACCCCGCTGGAGACGTCGTCCGGAATCGGAACCGGCTACCGGGCCGCACCCCACGCGTTCTACTTCGCCCCGAAGGACGAGTGGTACCTGGTCTACCAGACCGGTCTGCCCTCCTACTCCACCAGCAAGGACCCCGGCGACCCCAGCAGCTGGTCGGCGCCGAAGAACTTCCAGGACAGCATGCCCGACATCGTCCGGCAGAACATCGGCAACGGCCACTGGCTCGACTACTGGGTCATCTGCGACGACACCATGTGCTATCTCTACTCCGCCGACGACAACGGCCACCTCTACCGCGCCGAAACCACCGTCGGCGAGTTCCCCAACGGCTTCCGCAACACGAAGATCGACCTCCAGGACTCCAAGAACAACCTGTTCGAGGGCGAGGCCGTCTACAAGGTGCAGGGCACCAACACCTATCTGCTGATCATGGAAGCCATCGGCAGCGACGGACGCCGCTGGTACCGCTCCTTCACCTCCGAGGGTCTCAACGGCCAGTGGCGCGCTCTCGCCGACACCGAGTCGAACCCCTTCGCCCGCAGCAACAACGTCACGTTCCCGGGCGGCGCGTGGACCCGGGACATCAGCCACGGCGAACTGGTCCGCACCGGCCCCGACCAGACCATGACCATCGACCCCTGCGACCTCCAGCTGCTCTACCAGGGCCTGGACCCGAACGCGAACGGTGACTACTCCCAGCTCCCGTACCGCCTCGGCCTCGCCACGCAGACCAACAACAGCTGCTGAGCCCGTTTCACCTCTCCTCCGGAGAACCCGGCCCGCCGCCAGGCCACCGCGCCGGACGGCGCGGCCGGGCCCGGTAACCCCCCATGACAAGGAGTCGGACATGTCCATAGGAAGGCGTACCTTTCTGGGCGCCGGCGCGGCAGGAGTGGCCGGCGTGGCCGCTGCCGCTCTCGGCGCCGCACCGGCCTCCGGTGCCCCCGCGGCCCGCCGCCCCGCGACCGCACCGCGCGAGGCACCGGCCGAACCGTTCGCCCTCGGGCTCCGCGAGTTCGCGTGGAGCCGCGGCAACCGCCGGCTGACCACCCGGGTGTGGTATCCGGCCACCGGCACGCCGGGCGGCAGCCCGGTGCGCGACGCGCCCGTGGCCGACGGGGTCTTCCCCGTGGTCGAGTGGAGCCACGGCCTGGGCGGCAACCCGGAGGTCTACCTCGCGGAGATCCTGCCCCTGGCCGCCGCCGGGTTCGTCGTCCCGGCCCCCGTCTTCCCCACCACCTCGAACGGCACCGAGGGCAACATCCAGGACGTCTACAACGGCAACCAGTCCAAGGACGTCTCCCAGGTCATCACCAACACCCTGGCCCTCAACGACAACGCCCAGGACCCGCTGGCCGGGCACATCGACACCACCGTCGGCGTCGGGGTGTCCGGCCACTCCCTCGGCGGCATGACCACCCACGGCCTGCTCACCGCCTGGCCGGACCCGAGGGTGACCGCCGCCGTCCCGGTGGCATGCGTGGACATGGGCAACCCCACCGGTGAGGTGGCCGCCCACACCCTGTTCATCCACGGCGACCAGGACGCCGTCTGCCAGTACGGCCTGGCCCGTCAGGCGTACGGCGAACTGGCCGCGCCGAAGGCGTTTCTCACCCATGTCGGCCAAGGGCACGACGAGTACGTCTGGGACAACGGCCGGACCTACCCGCAGACCCGCGACACGCTCGTGGACTGGATGCGCTGGAGCCTCTACCAGGACACCGCCGCCCGGGACCGGCTGAGCAGCGACGCCACCACCAACGGCACCACCTGGGAAGCCGTCCTGGGCTAGCGCCGGAATCCCAAGCGCCTGCGGGACTGCGCGGCCTGCGGGACTCCGCGGCGCCGCGGAGTCCCGCAGGCCCCCGGACCGGCGGTCGCGCGGTCAGAGTCGGCCGGCGTACAGCAGGCGGTTCGGCGACGGCGGGGTGACGCCGTGGAGCACCCACGGCGTCGCCTGCGCGCGCAGCAGGAAGGCGAGGGTCCAGGGGCCCGCGGCCGGGTTGGCCTCCTTGTGCAGCGCAGCGACCCCGGCGGCGTGCGGGGACGCCATGGAGGTGCCGGACAGGGACTGGGTGCCGCCGCCCATCCTCGCCGAGACGATGTCCTGTCCGGGTGCGTAGAGGTCCAGACAGCTGCCGTGGTTGCTGAAGGAGGTCTCGTGGTCACGCCGGTCCGTCGCACCCACCGTGACGGCCCGCTCGGCGCTCGCGGGTGAGACTCCGCAGGCGTCGGCGTTCTCGTTGCCCGCCGCGACGACCGGCAGCACGCCGCCGCGGGCAACGGTGTTCACCGCCCGGTTGATCACTTCGGAGCGCGGGCCGCCGGTGGAGGCGTTGAGCACGGCGGAGGGGTGCTGCCGGGCGTGGACGTAGTCGAGCCCGGCGAGCAGGGCGGCATAGCTGCCCTGGCCGGCGCAGTTCAGCACCCGCACGCTGACGAGCCGGGTCTCCGGCGCCACACCGAGCGTGCGGCCGCCGACGGTGCCCGCGACATGCGTGCCGTGCCCGTTGCAGTCCCGGCCGTTCCGGCCGTCCCCGACGGCGTCGAAGCCGGGCACCGCGCGGCCCGCGAACTCGCGGTGGCCGTAGTCGATTCCGGTGTCCACGATGTAGACGGTGACCCCGCGGCCCGTGCCGCGCACCTCGTACCGTCCGTCGAGCGGCAGCAGGCGCTGGTCGATGCGGTCCAGGCCCCAGCTGCCGGCGGCCCGCACCGGGCCGTCGCCCGGTCCGGCGGCGGCGCGCCGCGGCGCGGGCTCACCGGCCGCGTCCGGCGCGGTGAGCGACACCCCGCCGTTCTCCTCCACGGCCGTGACGGCGGACAGAGCGCGTACGGAACGGACCTGGCCGGCGGTCAGCTCGGCGGCGAAGCCGCGGACGACGCTGCGGTAGACGAAGTCCGGTTCGGCGCCGATCCGGTCCGCCACCGCGGCCGGGTCGGCGTCCTCGGAGACCGTGACGATGTACTGGTCGGGAGCGGCGTGCGGGGAGCGGTGCACCGGGGCGGCGGCGCCGGCCGCGGTGCCGGAGGGGCCGGCCGTTGCCGTGGAGGCCCCGGCCAGCGGGACGAGGAGGAGAAGAGCGGTGGACGCGCACCGGGCGAGCAGGCGCATGCGGACTCCGTTCGGTTTCACCGTGCGAGGCGACGTGAAGGGGCTGAGTCCGCGGCCGCGGCGTCGTACGGAGATCACTCTGCCCGCGCCCGTGCGGCCGGTGCGAGGGGCTCCTGCCGGTAACCACCGGATCAGGGGAAATGCCGCAAGGGCGGTTTATACGGGCTGCTTTACGGATCGGAGGCGGGCGCCGTCCGGATCCCCGCCGCACGGCAGCGCGGTACGGCCCGCCCCGCGGGGCGGGTTCAGTGCTTCCCGGTGTCCAGCAGGGCCCGGGCGATCACCGTCAGGACCGGCCGGAGCACCGTTTCGCCGCTCTCGGTGTTCCACAGGGCGTTCTGGAGGACCCGGCCGAGCGTCCAGGCGCGGGCCCGCTCCCGGTCCAGTCCGACGATCTCCGTCATCAGGTCGAAGCGGCGGCGGACGGCCCGGGACAGGTCACCGGTCGCGGTGACGTCGTCCCAGCGGTTCCAGAGCGCCGGGAACAGCTCGAACCCCGGGTCGCCCGCGAGCGGCTTGGGGTCGATCGCCAGCCAGGACTCGCGGCGCCCGGAGGCCGGGAGCGGGGCGAGCACGTTGTCGTAGTGCAGGTCCCAGTGCAGCAGCCGGTCCCCCGGCTCCCCGGCCACCTCGCGCAGCGCCGCCCCGCAGGTCTCCAGCAGCCACCGCTCCGCCGGGTCCGCGAGCGCGGCGGACGCCCGGGGGAGCCGGTCGAGCAGGCCCGCCGCGATGTCCCCGAGCTGCCGCGTCTCCGGCGGCGCCTTGTGCGCGCAGAGCCGCGCCAGCAGCTCGGACAGCGCGCACAGGGCCGCGATGTCGTCGGACATCGCGGCGAGCGAGCGCCGCGGGTCGAGCCGCTCCAGCAGCATCGTCCCGGTCTCCGCGTCGTGCCGCAGCAGCCGCACGGCGCCGTCGCCGTCCCAGGCGCGCAGCGCGTCCGGCTCACCGCCCGTCTCGTCGGTGACGGGCTGGAGCTTGAGCACCGCCCGGGCCCCGTCCGCCCCGGTCACGGGGACGATCAGCGCGGCCACCCCGTGGCTCACCGGCCCGTCCCGGTGCAGCTCCCACCGCTCCAGGAACGACGCCGCCAGCCCGGGCAGCGCGGCGGTCCAGGCCCGCCCGGCCTCACCCTCGTACTCGGCGTGCGCTTCGGCCAGGGCCTCGGGGACGTGTATCGGCTCGTTCACAGGCGTCATCCTGCCCGGGTGACCTTGACGATCACAACAGGGACCGCTGCCCCGTGGGCGGTGGGGGCGACCGGACGCTCAGTCCGCGCGGTGATCGAAGTCGCCCGACTTCATCCCCGCGATGAGCCCGGCCAGCGAAGCCCGGCGGGCCGCCAGGACGGTACGGGGTTCCTCGCTCTCCCGTATCGGCAGGGTGTCCCGGTACCGCCCCGGCCCCGGCACAGCCGGGTCCCTCGTGGTCCCCGCCGACCACCGGACCGCGCTTGCGATTCTTTCGTTTCGGCCTACTCTGGAGTCGAGGAGGCACACATGAGCGCAGCAGCAGCCGAGCGGACGATACTGCCACCCGTCGAATCGCTGGATGACCTGATCCGGGTCTTCGAGACCGCCACCGAAGCCGAACTGGTCACTCCGGCCGGTGACCGCCTGGTCGTTCCGCAGGAACTGTTCGAGGTGCTGCGGAGCGTCGTCCAGGCCATGGCGAACGGCCAAGCCGTCACGGTCGCGCCGCACCACCAGGCACTCACCACTCAGGAAGCAGCCGACTTGCTCAACATCAGCCGTCCGACTCTGGTGAAGCTGCTCGACCAGGGCGAGATGCCCTTCCACCGGCCCGGGCGCCACCGGCGCGTCCTCCTCCGGGACGTTCTGGAGTATCAGGAGCGAAGGCGGCACGAGAGGCGGGCCGCCCTCGACGACCTCGTGGAGATGTCGGAAGAGGCAGGCCTGTACGACGCCACAGCCCGCCCGCGCGAGACGCGGTAGAAAAGTTCATGACGGCACCGAGTGCGTTTCTCGACACATGCGTTCTGTATCCCGGCTATCTGCGCGACACCCTGCTCAGCCTGTCGGAGCATTCGCTCTACCGCCCCCTGTGGTCCGGCGGCGTCCTCGTCGAACTGGAACGCAATCTCGTCGCAGCAGGGATGTCGGACCGGCTGACGGGCCGGCTGATCAGCCGTATGCAGTCGGCCTTCGAGGACGCGGAGGTCACCGGATACGAACCCCTCACCGACTCGATGACCTGTGACCCGAAGGACCGGCACGTCCTGGCCGCTGCGGTGCACGGACGAGCGGACTCTTTGATCACGTTCAATCTCCGGGATTTCCCACAGGAATCGCTGTCTCCCCACGACATCGCCTTACAGGACCCGGACGACTTCCTGCTCGACCTGCTCGACCTGGCACCCGGCGCGGTGATGAGCGTCCTCGAGGCACAAGCGGGCCGCTACAAACGGGATCCGAAAACGCTGCCCGGCCTTCTGAACGCACTGGCGAAGGCAGGGGTCCCCGACTTCGCCGAGCAGGCCCGCAGACACCTGCCCTGAGCCGCGGCACCGGGCCTGCCCGTGGCCGCACGAGCGTCCGCCACGGGACACGGCTCCGGAAGCACGCCCCGGCACATGACACCGCTCCGCGTCGGCCGTCTCGTTTCCCGGTGGCGCCACTTCCCCGCGCATCACCTTCTCACCAGGCATTGCCCTGGCGGCCCGAGCCGCTTAACCTCGCCGCAACGGATTTCATCGAATCGATTCGATCGAATCGTTCGACAGTCCCACCACCGCGGAGCGGAAGGACAGGCAGTGGTCACGATCAAGGACGTCGCGCGGCGCGCGGGCGTCGCGCCCAGCACCGTTTCGTACGTCCTCAGCGGGTCCCGCAAGATCTCGGGCAGCACCCGGACCGCCGTCCAGGAGGCCATCGCCGAACTCGGCTACCACCCGCGGGCAAGCGCCCGCACCCTGCGCAGCTCCCGCAGCAACGTCATCGCGCTGGCCGTGCCCCGGGTGCCCGGCGACTACCGGGCGGTGGACGGCCGGTTCGCCATCGACATCAGCGACGCCGCCCGCAGCCACGGCTACGACCTGCTGATCCTGACCGAGCAGGACGGTGTCGGCGCCCTGCGCCGGGCCGCCCGCAGCGGGCTCGCGGACGCGGCCGTGCTGATGGCCGTGGAGGAGGCGGACCCGAGGATCGACGCCGCCCGGGAACTCGCCTTCCCCACCGCGCTGCTCGGGCACGGCGACGCCGACGCGGCACTGCCCTGGGTCGACCTGGACTGGGAGGCCGCCGCCGCGCTCGCCGTACGGGAGACCGTGGCGGCCGGCCACCGGCGGATCGCGTTCCTGGCGTCCGCGGAGCACGAGATCGAGGCCCGCCGCGGCTACGCCCTGCGCGGTCTGGACGGGGCCCGGCGCGCCGCCCGCGAGACCGGGGCCGAGCTGCGGATCCAGCCCTCCGCCGGGGATCCGGCCGGGCTCGCGCGGCGGCTGCGCGCGGTGCTGGACGCCCGTCCGGCCCCGACCGCGCTCGTCGTGCAGCACCTGACGTATCTGCCGCACCTGCTGGACACGGTGTCCGCCGCCGGGCTGCGGGTGCCGCAGGATCTCGCCGTCGTCCTCGTCGGCAGCCTGCCGGACGATCTCGGCGGCCGGGCGCTGCCCCGGATCGAGCTGCCCGTCGCGGAGATGTCCGCAGCGGTGGCCTCCCTCGCCGTCGAGGCCGCGGAGGCTCCGGGCAACGCGGGCGCGGGCGGCACGAACCCGGGTGGTGAAAGTACGGGCGGCGGAGCCTCGGGCCGTGCGGGTACGGGCGGCACGGGCCCCGGTGGCGGGGACGCCGCCGGTGAGGGCGCGGTACGGGACGCCGCCGCGCCGGGACCCGCGGACGGGACCGGCGCCGGGACCGCCGGGCCCGCCCGCCCCGGGCCTGCGGTGCCGCACCGGCTGATCGCCCCCCGGATGGCCTCCGGGGAGATCGTGGCACCTCCCGGCGGCCCCGCCTGACCCCGCTTCCGCATCCCCGTATCCCCCGTATCCCCCGCGTCCCCGCACCCCCAGCGTCCCCGCACTCCCCGTATCCCCCGCGTCTCCGTTCCCCCGTACCCCCGCACCGCTTCCGAGCCGCCCGCGACATGAGGAGGACCACCCGATGCACTTCCGCAGAGCGCGGATACCGCTGGCCGTGACGCTGTCCGGAGCGACGGCCGCCCTGTGTCTCACGGGATGTGCCGCGACTCCGGACGCGGACACCGTGACGGTGCTCAACTCGGCCACGGACACCGCCGAGCACGCCGCGAACCAGAAGTTCTTCGACCGCTGCGCCGGGCCGCTGGGGCTGGACGTCGAGCAGATCAGCGTGCCCGCCGACCAGATCGCGTCCAAGGCGCTCCGGATGGCGTCCTCCGACTCGCTCACCGA
This sequence comes from Streptomyces lycii, assembly GCF_009735685.1. Classification (GTDB taxonomy): domain Bacteria; phylum Actinomycetota; class Actinomycetes; order Streptomycetales; family Streptomycetaceae; genus Streptomyces; species Streptomyces lycii. Next base: position 8,212 of record NZ_WHPN01000125.1, read on the forward strand.
CATCCTCGAACTCGACGGCTCCGAACTGCCCCAGTTCGCGGAGACCGGGGGACTCCGCCCCCTGGACGACATCGGTGTCGACACGTCCGGCTTCTCCCCCGGTGCCCGTTCCCTCGGCACGCACGACGGCGTCCGCTACGGCATCGCCCGCTCCGTCAACTCCCTCGCGCTGATCTACAACAAGGACCTGCTCGCCCGGGCCGGCCTGGAGCCCCCCACCACCTGGGAGGAACTGCGGACCACCGCCCGGAAGCTGACCACCGGCGACACCTACGGGCTCGCCTTCAGCGCCAGCCCCAACGCCGACGGCGTCTACCAGTTCCTGCCGTTCTTCTGGTCGGCGGGAGGCGACGAGGCCCGGCTCGACAACGGCAGGGGCGAGGCGGCCCTCCAGCTGTGGAGGGACCTGCTGACGGACGGCTCCGTGTCGAGGTCCGTCGTCAACTGGAACCAGCAGGACGTCAACGACCGGTTCATCGCCGGACGCGCCGCCATGATGATCAACGGTCCGTGGCAGGTCCCGGTGCTCAGCGCGCAGGACAAGGTCGACTGGGCCGTCGCCGGGATCCCGGTCCCCGAGGCCGGCCGGGACGCGGTGCCGCCCATCGGCGGGACCGTGATGGCCGTGCCGAAGAACGAGGACACCGCGCGCGAGCGGAACGCGGCGAAGGTCCTCAACTGCCTCAACACCGAGAAGAACCAGCTGGGCTGGGGCGAGTCCGTCAACAACGTGCCCAGCCGCACCGCCGCCGCCCGGACCTACGCCGAGCAGAACCCGGCACTCGCCCCCTTCGCCGAGCTGGTCGGCACGGCCCGTTCCCGTACCGCACGGGTCGGCACCCGGTGGCCGGTGGTCGCCGACGCCCTCGCGGGCTCCTTCCAGTCCGTCCTCACCGGCGGAGCCGACCCGGAACAGGCCCTGCGCCGCGCCCAGCGCCAGGCCTCGGCCGGAAAGTGAGGGGACCGGACATGACCACGACCGGCACCGCCGTCTCCGCCGACCCCGCGAACCCCGCGGCCGCCGCCGCGCCGCCCGGCCCGACCGGCCGCCCGGGCCGCGGCCGGCTGTTCCAGTGGCTCTTCATCGCGCCCGCGCTGCTCTACATGGCCGCCTTCTTCGGCTATCCGCTGGTCCGCAACATCGTGATGAGCTTCCAGCACTTCACGCCGACGACCTACTTCACCGGCGAGGCCCCGTTCAACGGCCTCGACAACTGGCGCGCCGTGCTGTCGGACCAGCTGTTCACCGACGCCCTGTGGCACACGGCCGTCTTCACCGCCGGTTCGCTCCTCGGGCAGTTCACGATCGGGCTGGCCCTGGCCGTGTTCTTCAGCCGCCGCTTCCCGCTCTCCGGCCTCGTCCGCGCCGTACTGCTGCTGCCCTGGCTCGTGCCGATGGTCGTCTCCGCCGTCGTCTGGCGGCGGATCCTGGACCAGGAGCACGGCATCCTCAACACCGCGCTCCAGGCCGCCGGGCTGGTGCAGGACGGCCCGCCGTGGCTGAGCAGCCCCAGCACGGCCCTGTTCGCGACGATCCTGGTGAACATCTGGATCGGGATCCCGTTCAACATGGTGATCCTCTACGGCGGCCTCCAGGAGATCCCGCGCGAACTGTACGAGGCCGCGTCGCTGGACGGGGCGAGCGCCTGGCGGACGTTCCGCAGCGTCACGCTGCCCGTGCTGCGCCCGGTGATCACCGTCGTGCTGGTGCTGGGCTTCATGTCGACCGTGAAGATCCTCGACCTGATCCTCGCGCTCACCTCCGGCGGCCCCGCCGACTCCACCCACACCCTCGGCACCGTGACCTACCAGCTGTCGTTCCTCCAGCTCGACTTCGGCCGGGGCGCCGTCGTCGGCAATGTCCTCATCCTCATCAGCGCGGTCTTCGCCGTGCTGTACCTGCGGGCCAACCGCGCCGACTTCGGACAGGGGAAGTGACCGTGACGACCGCGACCACCACCACCGGACGTCCCCGGGCGCGCCAGCGCGGGCGCGCACTGGGCAACACCGCGGCGGCCCTGCTGATCCTGGCGGTGCTCCTCTTCCCGGTGTACTGGATGCTGAACACCGCGCTCCAGCCGGACACCGGCCTCGCCGGGACCGGCTGGTTCCCGGCCGACCCCGGCGCGGAGAACTTCGGCACGGCACTGCGCACCCAGGGCGGTTCGCTGCTGACCAGCTTCGCGGTCGCCCTCGGCGCCGTGGCCGTGTGCCTGCTGCTGGCCGCGCCCGCCGCGTACGGGCTGGCGCGGTTCGGGTTGCGCGGCGGGCGGGCCATCGTGTTCGGCACGCTGATCACCCAGATGGTGCCGGGCATCGTCGTCGCCAACGCCCTCTACAGCGCGTACGCCGAACTGGGGCTCGTCAACACCTATCCGGGGCTGATCCTGGCCGACGCCTCGCTCGGGCTGCCGTTCGCGATCGTGCTGCTGCGCGCCTTCATGGTGTCCATCCCCGGCGAGGTGGTGGAAGCCGCCCTGGTGGACGGCGCGAACCGGTTCACGGCGTTCGTCCGCGTCGTGCTGCCGATGAGCCGCAACGCCCTGATCACCGCCGGGCTGTTCACCTTCCTCTTCGCCTGGTCGGACTTCATGTTCGCCCTCACCCTCAACACCACGGACGACGTCCGCCCGATCACCCTGGGCATCTACCAGTTCGTCGGCGCGCACGTGACCGACTGGGGCGCGGTGATGGCCACCGCCGTCCTGTCCGCCGTCCCCGCCGCCGTCCTGCTGGTCGTCGCCCAGAAGCACATCGCCGCCGGGGTCACCGGCGGCTCCGTCAAATAGCGCCCGGCTCCACCGGGCGTCCCGGAACAACCGAGCACCGCAGAGCAGGAGAATCCGTGAAGTTCACCGACGGCTACTGGCTGATGCGCGAGGGCGTGCAGGCGTCGTACGCCACCGAGGTCGCCGACGCCCGCGTCGAGGAGGACCGGCTCACCCTCTACGCCCCGGTACGGCCCGTCCGGAGCCGCGGCGACACCCTCAACAGCCCGCTGCTGACCGTCGAGTGCTGGTCACCGGCCGAGGGCGTCATCGGCGTCCGCACCACGCACCACGCCGGGAAGGAGGACCACGGCCCGGGCTTCGCACTCCGTACGGGCGACGGCAACGGTGACGTCGGCATCAGCGGCGGCAGCGGCGGTGGAAGCGGCGCTGGCATGAGCGGCGGCAGCGGCTGTGCGAAGACCTCGCGCGACGGCTCCGTCACCGAGCTGACCAGCGGCTCCCTGACCCTGCGCGTGGACACGGACGCCCCCTGGCGGCTCGACTTCACCGCCGACGGCCGCACCCTGACCTCCGCCGGGGCCCGCGGCACCGGCTTCGCGACCACCGGCCCCGCGGGCTCCGGCACGCCCGGCCACCACACGGTGGCACAGCTGTCCCTCGGCGTGGGCGAGCTGGTGTACGGGCTCGGGGAGCGGTTCACGCCGTTCACCCGGAACGGCCAGTCCGTCGAGATCTGGCAGTCCGACGGCGGCACGGCCAGCGAACAGGCGTACAAGAACGTCCCGTTCCACCTCACCAACCGCGGCTACGGCGTCTTCGTCAACCACCCCGGCAAGGTCTCCTACGAGATCGGCTCGGAGGCGGTGGGCCGGGTGCAGTTCAGCGTCGAGGACCAGTCGCTGGAGTACTTCGTCATCCACGGCCCGGAGCCCAAGGACGTGCTGGACCGCTACACCGCCCTGACCGGCCGGCCCGCGCTGCCGCCGGCGTGGTCCTTCGGGCTGTGGCTGTCGACGTCCTTCACCACCTCCTACGACGAGGAGACCGTCACCCGGTTCGTCGACGGCATGGCCGGGCGCGGCATTCCGCTCGGCGTCTTCCACTTCGACTGCTTCTGGATGCGCGCCTACCAGTGGTGCGACTTCACCTGGGACCCGGACGTCTTCCCGGACCCGGAGGGCATGCTGCGCCGGCTGCGGGAGCGGGGCCTGCGGGTCTCGGTGTGGACCAATCCGTACATCGCCCAGAAGTCCCCGCTGTTCGACGAGGCCCGGCGGGAGGGCTATCTGCTGCGCAGGCCCGGCGGCGACGTGTGGCAGTGGGACCTCTGGCAGCCCGGCATGGCCCTGGTCGACTTCACCAATCCGGCCGCCCGCGCCTGGTTCCAGGACAAGCTGCGGGCGCTGCTGCACCAGGGCGTCGACTGCTTCAAGACGGACTTCGGCGAGCGGGTGCCCACCGATGTGGTCTGGCACGACGGCAGCGACCCGGAGCGGATGCACAACTACTACACGCATCTCTACAACACCGCGGTCTTCGAGGTGCTGGAGGAGGAGCGGGGCGCGGGCGAGGCCGTGCTGTTCGCCCGGTCCGCGACCACCGGCGGGCAGCAGCTGCCCGTGCACTGGGGCGGCGACTGCGAGTCGACGTTCGAGGCGATGGCGGAGTCGCTGCGCGGCGGCCTGTCGCTCGGGCTGTCCGGCTTCGGCTTCTGGAGCCACGACATCGGCGGCTTCGAGGGCACGCCGACCCCCGCACTGTTCAAGCGCTGGGCGCAGTTCGGCCTGCTGTCGTCGCACAGCAGGCTGCACGGCAGCAAGTCCTACCGGGTGCCGTGGGACTACGACGAGGAGGCCGTCGAGGTCACCCGGGCGTTCACCCGGCTCAAGCACCGGCTGATGCCGTATCTGCTCGGCGCCGCCCGGCAGGCCGCCGAGCGCGGCACCCCGGTGCTGCGCGCCATGCTGCTGGAGTTCCCGGACGACCCGGCCTGCCACACCCTGGACCGGCAGTACATGCTCGGCGACGACCTGCTGGTCGCACCGGTCTTCTCCGAGGACGGCAGCGTCGACTACTACGTGCCGGACGGCGTCTGGACGCATCTGCTGTCCGGCGAGCAGGTACGGGGGCCGGGCTGGCGGCGCGAGCGGTACGGCTTCGACAGCCTGCCGCTGCTGGCCCGGCCCGGTTCGGTGATCCCCTTCGGCCGGTGCGACGACAGCGCCGAGTACGACTGGGCGGACGGTGTCACGCTGCGCGTCCACGCGCCGGCCGACGGCACGGTGACGGTCACCCGGGTGCCCGCGCCGGACGGCCGCACCGCCGTGTTCCGCACGCGGCGGGACGGCGGCCTGGTCACCGTCGAGGCCGAGGGCGCCACCGGCTCGTGGCAGGTGCTGCTCACCGGCGTCGAGGCGGGCGGGGCCGAAGCGACGGAGGGCGCGGCCGCGTGCGAGGACACGGATCTCGGGGCGCTGGTCACCGCGCCCGCCGGGACCACCGCCGTATCGGCGCGGGTCACCGGCTGAACGGGGCGGGCGCGGGGCAACGGCCGGGGGC
>NZ_WHPN01000126.1 GCF_009735685.1 Streptomyces lycii
CCGCACCTCACCGGGGCGGGTGCCGCCGGCCCCCGCGGGCCCGTCCCGGCAAAGGCCGGCCGGAGCAGCGAGGGCAGCCGGGCGTCATCTCCGGGCGCCGGCCTCCCGTGCGGCTGCCTCCCGGCCGGAGGAGTCGCTTTCCGGCGCGACGGTGGAGACGGGTGACGCGCCGGGCCCCGGCGGTGCCCCGCTGCCGGACCCCGCGCGCCAGTCGGGCAGTTCGTCCAGCGTGATCACGCCCTCGTCCCGGTACACCCGCTCCACGAACTCCAGCGGGTTGTACGCCTCGTCCGCGGAGAAGCCGCTCCAGGTGGTGAACCAGCTCCAGTCCGCCTCGTACGTCCGCAGCAGCTCCGGGTCGGGGATGGAACCGGTCTCGGTCAGGGCGACCAGCTTCTCGTCCCCGACGAGCTGGACCAGCTTCTCGTACGTGCCGCTGACGGGCCCGTGGTCGCCCTGCTGCGGGTAGGAGTCGGCCGAGACGATGTCCACGACGTCGTCTCCCGGATACCAGGCGGGGTCGACGGAGTTCCACACCCAGAGCAGGTTGTGCAAACCGTGGTGGTTCACCATCCGGTCGTACATGATCCGCCACAGCTCCTTGGCCGGCTCGGGGCCCTTGGCGCCCCACCAGAACCAGCCGCCCTCGGCCTCGTGCAGGGGCCGCCAGAGCACCGGCACCCCGGCGTCCTGCAACCGCGACAGCTCCTGCGCGATGGCATCGATGTCGCGCAGCAGCAGCTCGTACTCCGGCGACTGCTTGTCCGCGATCGCGGCGGCGACGTCGAAGGTGGTGGCGTCGGTGTAGAAGCCGCGCCACCACTCCTTGCCCGGCTCGTCGATCAGGCCGGAGGGCGCGTTCCAGTGCCAGACGAACGTGGTGATGCCGCCGCGCTCGTCCCAGGCCAGGGCGTTCTCCACCTCGGTCGAGGAGGTGCCGCGCTCGACCCGGCTGGGCGAGTAGTCCATCATGTCCAGCCCGGCCACCGCGGGTGAGGCGCCGACGTTGTCCTCCAGCCACTGGACGGAGGCCATGTCCTGCTGGCCGCTGAGGATGTTCTTGCCGTAGTTCCCGGTGAGGTCGCTCAGCAGCTCGCGGGCCTCGGGGCCGGCGTCCGGGTCGACGGGGGCACCGGAGACCTGGTGCGGGGGCCGGGGTTCGCTGGGACTGAGACTGATGGCGTCGATCTCGTACCAGCCCCAGTTGTTCAGGACGGTGACCGTGTTCTCCCCCTCCTCCAGCAGCACCCGGCCCGCGGCGGCGGTGCTGAAGGTGTCGGTGGGCGTGAAGGTGACGTCGCCCGCTCCCTGGCCGTTGACCTGGAGCGAGGCGGTCTTCTGCCCGTAGGGGGCGCGGTAGTGGATCGTCAGGTCGTGCAGCCCGCCGGGGCTGTCGGGCACGGTGACGGTGACGGAGTCGTCGGCCGCGTCGAAGCCCTCGACGTAGCCGGTGCCGGAGTATCCGGCCGCGCTGGTGCCCACCGTCACGCCGTGGAGCGCGCCGGTCTCGGCTTCGTACACCTGGGCTTCGGCCCGCGTGTCCGCCGGGTGCGCGGCGGCGCCCGGCGGGGCCGCCGACAGCGCCAGCAGGCAGGCCACCGAGGCGGCCAGCACACCTGACGGGGAAGTGCGGAATCTCATGTGGTGCCTCGCTTCCAAGTCACTCGCCGAAACCGTGGGAGCGCTCCCAGGCGGGCATTGGACCGGGAATTTGACACTCTGTCAATACTTCGGCCCCACTCCGCGTGCGCCCGCGGAGCCCGGTCGCCGGCCACCGGGCCGCGCGGCGGGGCGGCACCGCACCCGGGCCGGCACCGGCTCCGGCACCGGCTTCGGCTCCGGTACGGGGGCGGGGGCGGGGGCGCCGCTGGGTCCCGGGCACCGGCCGCCGGCGCCGACCCCCGTTCCGCCGCTTCCCCGGTTCCCCGCTCCGGACCGCGGGCCCGTCCGCTCCCCCGCCCGGCCGCTCTCCGGCTGGACCGGCCGGAACCGCCCCGGTGGCGGCTCCGCCCGCCACCCCGTCAGAGATGGGAGAGGGCGAACGAGACGAGGAATCCGAAGGTGGTGATCAGCCCGATCGCCAGATGCGCGTCGTCGAACGCCTCCGGGATCATGGTGTCCGCGATCATGGCCAGGATGGCGCCCGCCGCCACGGCCGTCACGGCGGCGATCACCGAGGGCGACAGGCCGCCGATGACGGCGTACCCCAGCGCCGCGGACACCGTGCTCGCGGCGGCGATGGCGCCCCACAGGCCGAAGACATAGCCCTTGCCGCGCCCCGCCTTGCGCATGCCGGCCGAGCTCGACAGCCCCTCGGGCACATTGCTGATGAACACCGCGGCCACGGTCACCGCGCTCACCGACCCCCCGCTCACCAGGCTCACGCCGATGACCGCCGACTCCGGCACCCCGTCGAGCAGCGCCCCCAGCGCCAGGGCCGCCCCGGAGCCGGCCTGCTGCGCCTCCGACGGCTGGGAGCGGCCGTGCCCGGATCTCTTGCGGTGCCGTGCGCCCCGGCGCGCGAGCAGCACATTGCCCGCGGTGTAGGCGACGGCACCGCACATCGTGCCGAGGGCCGCCGGGGCCAGGCCGGCCAGGTCGTACGCCTCCGCCAGCAGCTCGAAGGACACCGCCGACAGCAGGACTCCCGCTCCGAAGGCCATCACCGACGCGATCACCCGGCGCGGGACCCGCAGGACGTAGCCGAGCACCGCGCCGAGCAGCAGCGCGGAGCCGGCCAGCAGCCCCCAGGCACCCGCTTCGATCACTTCCGTCATGCCCGGGTGGGTACCCCCCGGCGCGGCCGGCTCCCATGCGACCGCGTCCATTCGGTCCCCCGGGACGCGCCCCGCGCCGCCGGTGCCGCCGGGCCGCCCCGGTCACCGGGCCGCGCGGCGGACACCCCCTCCGGCCACCGCTGCGGACCGG
>NZ_WHPN01000127.1 GCF_009735685.1 Streptomyces lycii
GCCGCGCGCACCCCGCGCCGGCCGGCCGCCGCGCTGCCCGCCGCGGCGCTCGTCCTGCTGGCCGCGTTTCCCTGGCAGCCCGGGGGACGGGAGGTGCTGGGGCTGTCGGCGAACTCCGCGTACGGGGCCGCCGCCGCGTGGCTGCACGGGGACCACGTACGGGACAAGGAGCACACCACCGTGGTGACCGACGGGGTGCTGTGGCTGGACGCCGTCGCCGCGGGCTTCCCGCCCGGCAGCGGAGCCGTCCCGCCGCGGGAGGCCGGTGCGGCCGGCCCGTCACCGGCGGGGCCCGGTGCGGCGTCGGGCGGCCGGGGCGGACCGGCCGCCGCGCCCGGCGCCACGATCTGGCACCACAAGCTCGACCGCGACCCCGCCGTCATGCGGACGATGCCCCGTGGCTGGCGGGACATCGACTACATCGTCTCCACGCCCGCCCTGCGCACCGAACGCCGCAAGCTGCCGACGCTGGACGCCGCCCTCCGGCACGCCACGGTGGTGGCCGCGTTCGGGGACGGCGGCGGCCGGATCGAGGTTCTGCGCGTCGGCGGCCGGGAGCCCCGGGCCTCAGGCGGCCGCGGTGCGCTGCCGCGGCACGGCCGGCGAGCCGTGCACCCGGCTCATCAGCAGGGCGAGTTCGGCCCGCAGCCGGTGGTACGGCCGGTCGGGGTCGAGGCCGGTGAGGGCGCGGACGGAACGCATCCGGTAGGCGAAGGTGTGCCGGTGGACGTAGAGGCTGCGGGCCGCGGCCGTGGTGCACAGGTTGTGGGCGAGATAGGCCTCCAGGGTCTCCAGGAGGTGCCGGTGGCGCGCGGAGTTGTGCAGCGGGCCGAGGCAGGAGGTGAGAAAGGCCTCGCGCTCCTGGTGGGTCAGGTCCAGCGCGGCGAGCAGCGGTCCGGCCTGCCGGGTGTCGAGGTGGCCGAGCCCGTGGTGGCGGGCCAGCACGGCCGCGATGGCGGCGCGGCGCGCGGCGCGCGTGGTGTCACCGTCCTCGACCGGCACGATGCCGCACGGGCCGAGGCCGTCGGGCACGGCCGGGTGGTCGTGGGTGAAGGCCGTGAAGGCCGTGTAGGCCGTGAAGGAGCCTCCCGAGGTGTTTCCCGGCCCGGTCGTGACGATCAGCGCCTGCGGGTTCGCGGCCCGGAACCGTTGCAGTGACTGCTCCTCCGCCCGGCCGCCCGGCCC
>NZ_WHPN01000128.1 GCF_009735685.1 Streptomyces lycii
GCCGCGGCCTGCCGCAGCCGCACGACCCCGTACGCCAAGACGCCCGTCGGCCTCAGCGCGCACCGGCACCCCGTGCGCACTGCGCACCGGCATCCCCTACGCAGGGCGCACCGGGGCCTCGTACGCAGGGCGCACCGGCATCCCGTACGCCCGGTACGCGATGCGCACCGGCACCTCGCGCGCCGTACACACCGGCACGCCGCGCGCCGTACGAAAGGACGGCCGGGGTCGCCACCCCCCACAGGAGAGACCCCGGCCGTCGTTCAGAGGGCCCGCGAGGGCCCGTACTCCCTACTGCGCCGCCCGCGCGATTTCTGTCACAGCGCCGCTTCGCCCCAATCGTGGGAGGGTGCCTGGAGTGTCCCGCGCCCCCGGGCGTGGACTGGACCACGGGACAGGCTTTAGCGTGCTGGCGACGCCGGTAGGCGAGTCGCCGTGATCGTGGCGTACGGCCCGGAGGAAGCCGTACTCCCGGTACGACCGGTGTGCCGCGGGACTGCCCGCGGCCGGGTCCTTTCGTGCCGGGTGACCGAGAACAGTTGGGCAGGATGAGGGCGTGCTGGGGGACGACGCGGAGCTGACCGCCGCAGTGCACGCGGCACAGGGCGGGGACGAGTGTGCTTTCCGTACCGTCTACCGCGCCGTGCACCCGCGGCTGCTCGGCTATGTCCGGACGCTGGTCGGCGACCCGGACGCGGAGGACGTGGCGTCCGAGGCCTGGCTCCAGATAGCCCGTGACCTGGACCGTTTCACCGGTGACGCCGACCGCTTCCGGGGCTGGGCGGCGCGGATAGCGCGCAACCGGGCGCTGGACCACATCCGGATGCGCGGCAGGCGGCCCGCCGTCGGCGGCGACGAGACGGAACTGGCCGACCGGGCGGCCGACACGGACACCGCTTCCGAGGCCCTGGAGGCGCTCGACACGGGCCGTACGCTCCAGCTGATCGCGCAGCTGCCGCAGGACCAGGCCGAGGCCGTGGTGCTGCGCGTGGTGGTGGGACTCGACGCGAAGAGTGCCGCCGGTGTGCTCGGCAAACGCTCGGGCGCGGTCCGCACGGCCGCGCACCGGGGACTGCGCCGC
>NZ_WHPN01000129.1 GCF_009735685.1 Streptomyces lycii
GAGCATCGCGAGCGTCAGCAGCCATCTGAGCGGCTTGCGCATCCGCCCTCCCTCAAGAAGTCGCGCGTTGACGAGCCGTGAACGTATCCCGGCTCGTCCCGCGACCGCCAGACCCACAGGACGCACAATTCCCAGCTGTAACGGGCGAATTGACCACTCCGGACCGCAGCAGGCGTTACGAAGCCGCGTTCTCCTTGGTCTCGGCCTCCCGCTGGAGTTGCGCGAGCACACTCCCCGGGTCGCCCTTCGGCTCGACCGTGCGGCCGATGGTGGCCCGGAGGGTGCGCACCGTCGGCCCCCAGGAGACCTTGTCGACCGGGTAGAGCTGGGCGGTGCGCAGCTGGTCGAGGAACTCCCAGACCGCCTTGTTCTCCTTGTCGGCGCGCATCGCGTCGAAGGCGGAGTTGGTGACCGGCAGCAGGTCGTACTGCTGCGCGAACTTCAGGACGTTCTCCTTGCTGTAGGCGAAGTTCAGGAACTCGCCGATCGCCTCCTGGTTGCCGTTCTTCTTGAACGCGGTCATCCAGTCGGCGACGCCGGTCGTCGCGGGCGACTCGCCGTCCTTGCCCGGCGGCGGCGCCATCCCGTAGTCGATGCCGTTCTCCTGGGCGATCTGCATCAGCGTCGGGTGCCCGTTGAGCATCGCGACCTCACCGCGGGCGAAGCCGTCGTAGACGTCCTGCCGGTCGGTCTCGCCGGGCTCGGGGTTGGTGAGGCCCTTGGCGACGAGTTCGTCGCGCAGCCACTCGAACGTCCGGACGTTCTCCGGGGCGTCGATGGTGTAGGCGCCGATGTTGTCGGTGTAGCCGCCGCCCCCGCTCAGCAGCCAGTTCAGCGTCTCGGCCTGCGGCTCCTCCGGGCCGAGCGGCAGCCCGTACGGGGTCTTCACGCCGGACTGCTCCAGCGCGACGGCGGCCGACTGGAGTTCCTGCCAGGTCTTCGGCGGGGTGGTGATCCCGGCGTCCCGCAGCAGCTTCTTGTTGTAGAAGAAGACCCGGGTGCTGGCGACGAACGGCATGCCGTACTGGGTGCGGTTCGCCTGGCCCGCCTCCGCGACCGCGGTCACGAAGTCCGCCTGCGCGGGGATGGAGAGCAGCTCGTCGGCGCTGTAGAGCATGTCCTGCTCGGCGTAGTCGGCGTACGTGGCCATCTGCGCCATGTCCGGCGGGTTGCCCGCCTCGACCAGCTCGGAGACCCGGCGGTCGACGGCACCCCGGTCGTAGATGTCGACGTCGACGCTGATCTCCGGGTGCTTGAACTCGAACTCCCCGATCAGCTGGTCCCAGTAGCGTTTGGAGCTGTTCCCGGACCGGTCGCCGTACTCGGTGACCACCAGCTTCAGAGTGGTCCCGGCGCCGTCCGCGGAACTGCTTTCGCCACAGGCCGAGAGTGTCGTGAGCGCCAGGGTGGTGGACACACCCGCCGCCAGGAGACCAGAGAACCGCCGTCGCACTGAACTACCGCCCCTTGTTCCGAGCCGATGACAAGCCGCCGCGCCGGAGCGACCGGCACGGCGTGAGTCATGAGTCTGCTGTGGCGGAGGCGCCAGGTCTACGTCACGGTCCGTATCTCTTCGATATCGAACGGGTGCCGGTGCGGCCCGGCGGCTTGCGGCCGCGTTCCGGCACCCGTCGTCCGGCGTTCAGACGCCCGCCGTCTCCGGTTCCCCGGCGAAGGTCCGCCAGAGCTTGGCGTACCGGCCGCCGGCGGCGAGGAGTTCCTCGTGGGTGCCGTCCTCCACGACCCGGCCGTGGTCCATGACGACCACCCGGTCCGCGCGGGCGGCGGTGGTCAGCCGGTGGGCGACGACCAGGGTGGTGCGGCGGCCCGCCAGCCGGTCCGTGGCCTGGTTGACCAGGCCCTCGGTGGCCAGGTCGAGCGCGGCCGTCGCCTCGTCGAGCAGCAGCACGTCCGGGGCGACCAGCTCGGCGCGGGCCAGCGCGATCAGCTGCCGCTGCCCGGCGGAGAGGTTGCGTCCGCGCTCGCTGACCTCGTGCAGATAGCCGCCGTCGAGCGAGGCCACCATGTCGTGCGCGCCGACCGCGCGGGCCGCGGCCTCCACCTCCGCGTCGGTCGCGTCGGGGCGGCCGTACGCGATGGCGTCGCGCACCGTGCCCGGGAAGAGATACGGCTCCTGCGGGACGACCCCGAGCCGGTGCCGGTAGCCCGCGAGGTCCAGCTCCCGCAGGTCGGTGCCGTCCACCCGGACCGCGCCCGACGTCGGGTCGTAGTACCGGGCGACCAGCTTGACCAGCGTCGACTTGCCCGCGCCGGTCTCGCCGACGAAGGCCACCGTCTGGCCCGCCGGGATGCGCAGCCGGACGCCGGACAGCGCCTCCCCGGACTCGCCGGACGCGGGGTCCTCGGTGGCGTAGCGGAAGGACACGTCGTCGAAGACGATCTCGCCGCGCAGCGACCGCACCTCGCGTGGCCGGGCCGCGAGCGCGGTGCTGGTCGGCTCGCGCAGCAGCTCCTGGATGCGGCGCAGCGAGACGGTGGCCTGCTGGTAGCCGTCGAAGACCTGCGAGAGCTGCTGCACGGGGGCGAAGAACAGCTCGATGTAGAGCAGATAGGCGACGAGGGCGCCCGCGGTGAGCGTCCCGCCGTTCACCCGGCCCGCGCCGACCAGCAGCACCGCGGCGGCGGCCACCGACGACAGCAGCTGCACGAACGGGAAGTACACGGAGATCAGCCACTGGCCGCGCACCCGCGCCCGCCGGTAGCCGTCGCTGCGCTCGGTGAACCGCCGCACGCCCAGGTGCTCGCGGCGGAACGCCTGCACGACGCGCATCCCGGCGACGTTCTCCTGGAGGTCGGCGTTGACGGCGGAGACCCGCTCGCGGGCCAGCTCGTACGCCTTGACGCTCTGCCGCCGGAAGAAGACCGTGCCGACGACCAGCAGCGGCAGCGTCGCGAGGACGACCAGCGCCAGCTGGAGGTCGAGGACGACGAGGGCGATCAGGATGCCGAAGAAGGTGAAGACGGACACCACGGCGGTGACGAGCCCGGTCTGCAGGAAGGTGGACAGGGCGTCCACGTCCGTCGTCATCCGGGTCATGATGCGGCCGGTCAGCTCGCGCTCGTAGTAGTCCAGGCCGAGCCGCTGGAGCTGGGCGAAGATCTTCACGCGCAGGTTGTAGAGGATCCGCTCGCCGGTGCGGCCCATCATCCGGGTGGAGGCGATCTGCGCGGCCCACTGGGCGAGCACGACCAGCAGGGCGAGGACGGAGGCCGCCCAGACGGCGCCGAGCGCGAGGCGCTGCACACCGTCGTCGATGCCGTGCCGGATCAGCACCGGCAGCAGCAGGCCCGCGCCGGCGTCCACGGCGAGCAGCAGCAGCGCGAACAGCAGCGGCCTGCCGAAGCCGCGCAGCAGCCGGCGCAGCCCGTACTCCCGTTCCGGGCGGACGGCCTGCTCCTCGTCCACGTCCGGGGTGTCGGTGGCGGGCGGCAGCGCGGCGACCTTCGCCAGCAGTTCGGGGGTGGCGGGCATCCCGGCGAGGGCGCCGGCGATGCCGGGACCGGCCGCGGCCGCGGCGGTGGGGCGGGAGCCGTCCGGACCGGCCGCTCCGGCGACCTCGGCGGCGGACGAGCCGGACCGGTCGCCGGCGCGGCGCCACAGTTCGGGCGTGATGCCGTCGACGACCCGGCGCTTCGCGCTGACCGGCTCGGACTCCATCTCGGCCTCGGCGTCCAGCTCTGCCTCCAGGTCGCGGCCGCCGGACTCGGCGGCAGCCGTACGGGCCGAGCGGACGGCCCGCGCCGAACGGGTGCTCGCGCCGTGCTCGCCGCCCGGGGCGTGGCCGTTGCCCGCGGCGCGGCCGCGGTCCGGGCCGCGGCCGTTCTCCTGTGCGTGGCCGTTGTCCCGGGCCAGCTCGGCGACCGGGTCGCGCTCGACGCCGCCCAGCTCGTCGGGGTCGGTGAGCAGCCGCCGGTAGAGCGCGGAGCGCTCCTGCAGTTCGTCGTGGGTGCCGAAGTCCGACAGCCGGCCGCCGTCGAGGACGGCGATGCGGTCGGCGAGGGCGAGGGTGGAGCGCCGGTGGGCGATCAGCAGCGTGGTGCGCCCCGCCATGACACCGCGCAGCGCTTCGTGGATCTCGTGTTCGACGCGGGCGTCCACGGCCGAGGTGGCGTCGTCGAGCAGCAGCAGCCGCGGGTCGGTGAGGATCGCGCGGGCGAGCGCTATGCGCTGCCGCTGGCCGCCGGAGAGGGTCAGGCCCTGCTCGCCGACCTCGGTGTCGTAGCCGTCGGGCAGGGCGCTGATGAACCCGTCGGCCTGGGCGGCGCGGGCGGCGGTGCGGATCTGCTCCTCGGTGGCGTCCGGGACGCCGTACGCGATGTTGGCGCGGACGGTGTCGGAGAAGAGGAAGCTGTCCTCGGGGACGAGGCCGATGGCGGCCCGCAGCGAGTCCAGGGTCAGATCGCGCACGTCGTGCCCGCCGACGCGCACGGCGCCGCCCGACACGTCGTAGAAGCGCGGCAGCAGCAGCGACACGGTGGACTTGCCGCTGCCGGACGCGCCGACGACGGCGACGGTCTCGCCCGGCTCGATGCGCAGCGACAGGTCCTTCAGGACCGGCCGCTCCGGGTCGTAGCCGAAGGTCGCCGAGACGAACTCGACGTCCGCGGGGGCGTCGGCGGGCAGCTCGTGCGCGTCGGGGCGCTCGCGCAGCGACGGCTCGGCGTCGACCAGTTCCAGCACCCGTTCGACCCCGGCGCGGGCCTGCTGGCCGACGGTGAGCACCATGGTCAGCATCCGCACGGGTCCGACGAGCTGCGCGAGATAGGTCGAGAACGCGACGAACGTGCCCAGGGTGATCTGGCCGCGGGTCGCCATCCAGCCGCCGAGCGCCAGCATCGCGACCTGCGCGAGGGACGGCACGGCCTGGAGGGCGGGGGTGTAGCGGGAGTTCAGCCGCACGGTCCGCATCCGGCCCGCGAACAGCCGCCGCCCGGCCTCCCGGAGCTTGCCGGTCTCCTGCTCCTCCTGCCCGAAGCCCTTCACGACCCGGACACCGGTCACCGCCCCGTCGACGACCCCGGCGACGGCGGCGGCCTGCCCCTGCGCGTACCAGGTGGCGGGGAAGAGCCGCTTCCGGCTGCGGTCGGCGACGTACCAGAGGGCCGGGGCCATGGCGAGGGCGACCAGGGTGAGCAGCGGTGACAGCCAGACCATGACGGCCAGCGAGATCACGAACAGCAGTACGTTGCCGATCATCATCGGCAGCATGAACAGCAGGCCCTGGATCAGCTGGAGGTCGCTGGTGCCGCGCCCGACGACCTGCCCCGTGGACAGCTCGTCCTGGCGCCGGCCGTCGAGCCGGGAGAGCGAGCGGAACATGTCGGTGCGCAGGTCGTGCTGGACGTCGAGGGCGAGGCGTCCGCCGTAGTAGCGGCGGATGTAGGTCATCGCGTAGACGGCGAGCGCCGCGCCGATCAGCAGGGCGATCAGGGGCGCCATGTCCCGGCGGTGCTCGACCACCACGTCATCGATGATCATCTTGGTGACCAGCGGGACGAGCGCCATGACGGCCATGCCGCCCAGCGAGGACCCGAGGGCGAGCAGGACGTTCCGCCGGTAGCGCCAGGCGTACCCGGTCAGCCGCCGGGCCCACCCGGCCGGGGCCGGGGCCGCCGCGGTCCCGTCCGGCCCCGCTCCGCCCTTGCCCGTTCCGTCTCCGCCCTTGCCCGTTCCGGCCTCGGCCTCGCCCCGCTCCTGCCCGGGCTCCCCCGCCGCGTCCGTAGCCGTACCGCTCACCGATGACCTCCGTCGTCCCCGCTCGTACGGCGCCGCCGATCCGTCCCACGGCGCCATGATTCAGAACACCGGTGGTGGCCGTTTTTGTTTCGCGCGTACGTACGCAATATGACGGGGCAGGCGCTCGGTCGCAGGTCCTGGGCCTCCGGCCGGGTCAGGACGGCCGGGCGGAGGCGGGCCGGAGACGGGCCGGGGGCGGCCTGAGGCGGGTCGGGGGCCAGCCGGGGACAGGCCGGGACGGGGCCGGAGGCGGGCCGAGTTCCTTTTCGGCAGCCGGACCGAAAACGCTCGGGCCGGGCTCCGGGGCGGAGACGTGGTCCGGAGGCGGTTCAGCGCGCGGCCGAGGCGGGCGGAGCGGTGCTGTTCCGGACGACCAGTTCGGTGGTGAGTTCGATGCGCCGCGGGCTGAGCGTCTCACCGCGGGCCAGGGTGACGGCCATGGTGGCGGCGGTCGCGGCCATCTCGGTGAGCGGCTGGCGGACCGTGGTCAGCGGCGGGGCGAGCCAGGTGGACGGGAACAGGTCGTCGAACGCGACGACGCTCAGGTCGTCCGGGATCCGCAGACGGGCCTCGGCGGCGGCCCGGTAGACACCCAGGGCCGTTCCGTCGTTGCAGGCGAAGACGGCGGTGGGCGGGTCCGGAAGCCGCAGCAGGTCACGGGTGTGGGACAGGCCGGTGTCGGTGTAGAAGTCGCCGGTCCGGACGAGCGAGTCGTCCCGCGGGACACCGGCCATGTCCAGGGCCGCGCGGTAGCCGTCCAGGCGGGCCCGGCCGGCGATGGTGTGGGGCGGGCCGGTGATGGTGGCGATGCGGCGGTGCCCGAGCTGGAGCAGATGCCGGGTGGCGGACAGGCCGCCGCTCCAGTTGCCGGCACCGACCACCGGGCAGTCGGCCTCGGAGTCCCGGGCCGGATCGACCAGCACCAGCGGGATGTCCCGCGCGTGCAACTGGCTGACCTGCTCGTCGGTGAGCGCGGAGAACACCGCGATGACGCCGAGCGGGCGGCGGGCGAGGATGCGCTCCGTCAGGCCGCGCCCCGGCGCCTGGAGCCCCAGTTCGGCCACGGCCACGGCCAGCGAATGTTCGTGCGCGACGCGCTGGACCCCTTTGATGATCTCCACCGGGTAGGGGCCCGCGAGTTCGTGGAAGACCAGTTCCAGCATCGGCGCCGGGCCGGCGGCCTTCTTCTGGCGCCGGTATCCGTACCGCCGGATGAGCTGCTCCACCGCCTCCCGGGTGTCGACGGCGACATCGGCACGGCCGTTGACCACCTTGGAGACGGTCGCGACCGACACTCCCGCCCGCTCGGCGAGCTGCGCGATGGTCAGGGGCTCGGGCCGCGCGCCGTCGGCGAGGGGGCTGTCGTCGACTGAAGTCACCCGGTCAGTCTACGGGGGCGCCCCGCCGGTCGTTTCGACGCCGGGACCGCACCGAAGGACGCGGGACGGCCGGGA
>NZ_WHPN01000130.1 GCF_009735685.1 Streptomyces lycii
ATGGCGGCGCCGGCCGCGCGGCCGCCGCTACTTCCCGGGCGTCTCCGGAGCGGAGCCGCCGCCCGAGGAACCGTTGCCGGAGGAACCACTCCCCGGGGAATCGCTGCCCGGGGAACCGCTCCCGGACGAACCGCCGCCCGAGGTATCACCGCCCGAGGAACCGCCGCCGGTCTCCTCCTCGTCGGCGGATCCCGCCTCCGTCTCCTCCGGGGAGCCCGCCTCCGCCGCCAGCAGCCGCGCCAGCTGGCCGCCCACCACGCGCTTGAACTTCCGCTTCTGCGGCCGTGTGCGGTCCAGGACGGCGACCTCGAGCCGCTCGGCGGGGATCTCCCGCTCGCCGCCGTTGCTGTCCCGGGACAGCGCCTGCACGGCCAGCCGCAGCGCCTCGGCGAGCGTCATGCCCTCCTGGTGCCGCTGGTCGAGGAAGGAGCTGATCTGCTCGGCGCTGCCGCCCACGGCCACCGAGCCGTGCTCGTCGACGATGGACCCGTCGTGCGGGAGCCGGTAGATCTGGTCCCCCTCGGGCGTCTCCCCCACCTCGGCGACGACCAGCTCCACCTCGTACGGCTTCTCCCCCGCGCTGGAGAAGATCGTCCCGAGCGTCTGGGCATAGACATTGGCCAGGCCGCGGGCCGTGACGTCCTCGCGGTCATAGGTGTATCCGCGCAGGTCGGCGTAGCGCACACCGCCGATGCGGAGATTCTCGTACTCGTTGTACTTGCCCGCCGCGGCGAAGGCGATCCGGTCGTAGATCTCGCTGAACTTGTGCAGCGCGCGGGACGGATTCTCACCGACGAAGACGATGCCGTCGGTGTACTGCAGCACGACGAGGCTGCGGCCGCGCGCGATGCCCTTGCGGGCGTACTCGGCGCGGTCGGCCATGGCCTGCTGGGGTGAGACATAGAACGGCGTCGACACCGGCTATCCGTCCCTTTCTGTCCGTGACAGTGACTGGTGCATGAGGATCCGTCCGGCGGTCAGAGCAGCTCGGCGCGCGGGCCGTCGGGCTGCTCCAGCCGGCGCTCGTGGATGTCCCGGGCGATCCGCGAGGACTCGTCGTTCGTGAGCCGCCGGAAGCCCTCGTCCGTGATGACCGTGACGATCGGGTAGATGCGGCGCGCGAGGTCGGGCCCGCCGGTCGCCGAGTCGTCGTCGGCGGCGTCGTACAGCGCCTGGACCACCAGGGTCGTCGCCTGCCGCTCGTCCAGGTCCTCGCGGTAGAGCTTCTTCAGGGCACCGCGGGCGAAGACCGAGCCGGAGCCGGTCGCCGCGAACCCGCCCTCCTCGGAGCGGCCGCCGGTGACGTCGTAGCTGAAGATGCGGCCCTTGCCGCGGTCCACGTCCCAGCCCGCGAAGAGCGGCACGACGGCGAGGCCCTGGAGAGCCATCCCCAGATTGCCGCGGATCATCGTGGAGAGCCTGTTCGCCTTGCCCTCCAGGGACAGCTGCGCGCCCTCGACCTTCTCGAAGTGCTCCAGCTCCAGCTGGAAGAGCTTCACCATCTCCACGGCCAGGCCCGCGGTGCCCGCGATGCCGACCGCCGAGAACTCGTCGGCCGGGAAGACCTTCTCGATGTCGCGCTGGGCGATGACATTGCCCATCGTCGCCCGCCGGTCACCCGCCAGCACCACACCGCCGGGGAACGTCGCCGCGACGATCGTCGTCCCGTGCGGGGCCTCCACCGCTCCCTGGAGGGGCGGCAGCGTCCTGTTGCCCGGGATCAGCTCCGGCGAGTGCTCGGAGAGGAAGTCCAGGAACGAGGACGAGCCGGGCGTCAGGAAGGCAGCCGGCAGACGCCCTGTGCTACGAGTGTTGGCTTCCACGCGTTTCCTTCCACCAGTCTCGGATCTTGGAATTCTGCACGGACCCTACCCCCGGCCGTGACGGTCATCCGTCCCGCACCCCCCGGAAGGGATGCGGGACGGCAGGGCCGGTGTTACTCTCCGCCCTTCTGGACGAACGAGCGTACGAAATCTTCGGCGTTCTCCTCGAGCACGTCGTCGATCTCGTCGAGTACGGAGTCCACGTCGTCCGACAGCTGCTCCTGGCGTTCCTTGAGATCCTCGGACGCCTGGGCGTCCTGCGTGGTCTCCTCGGTTTCCTCGGTGGTACGGCTGGCCTTCTGCTGGCCGCCGCCGGTGTCCTTGGTCGCCATATCCCTCACCCCGCTCGGGTTCGCTCCAGCCGGCTGGAGCGGTCATGATCAGACCCTACAAGCCGGGTCCGACATCGGCTCTGCTCTTCTCTCAACGTCCGGGAGTCGTCTCCATGATTCCCGGACGCGGCTCCTTTCAGCCGCGCTTCCCGGCCGCTCTTCCCGGCCGCGCCGGTCAGCCGCCGGTCAGCCGCCGGACAGGACCCTGAGCAGGTCCTCCGCGGTGCGGCAGCGGTCCAGCAGCTCCTTGACGTGGTTCCGGGTACCCCGCAGCGGCTCCAGCGTGGGCACCCGTTGCAGTGAGTCCCGTCCGGGCAGGTCGAAGATGACCGAGTCCCAGGAGGCGGCGGCCACGTCGTCGGCGTACTGCTCCAGGCAGCGGCCGCGGAAATAGGCCCGGGTGTCCTCCGGGGGCTGCCCCACGGCCCGCTCGACCTCGCCCGGGTCCAGCAGCCGCTGCATCTTCCCGCGGGCCGCCAGCCGGTTGTACAGGCCCTTGTCGGGGCGTACGTCGGCGTACTGCAGGTCCACCAGGTGCAGCCGGGCGGCGTCCCACTCCAGGCCGTCCCGGCGCCGGTAGCCCTCCAGCAGCTCCCGCTTGGCGACCCAGTCCAGCTCCCCGGACAGGCTCATGGGATCCCGCTCCAGGCGGTTCAGCACGTCCTCCCAGCGGGCCAGCACGTCCGTGGTCTGCTCGTCCGCGTCAGCGCCGTAGCGCTCCTCCACGTACTTGCGGGCCAGCTCGTAGTACTCCATCTGCAGCTGGACCGCGGTGAGTGTCCGGCCGCTGCGGAGCGTGACCAGCCGGCGCAGGGACGGGTCGTGGGAGACCTCGTGCAGGGTGCGCACCGGCTGGTCCACGGCGAGGTCGACCGCGATGAAGCCGTCCTCGATCATGGAGAGCACCAGCGAGGTGGTGCCCAGCTTGAGATAGGTGGAGACCTCCGACAGGTTCGCGTCGCCGATGATCACGTGCAGCCGGCGGTATTTCTCCGCGTCGGCGTGCGGCTCGTCGCGGGTGTTGATGATGGGGCGCTTGAGCGTCGTCTCCAGCCCCACCTCGACCTCGAAGTAGTCCGCGCGCTGGCTGAGCTGGAACCCGTGCTCGTTCCCGTCCTGGCCGAGACCGACCCGGCCGGCGCCGGTGACGACCTGCCGGGAGACGAAGAACGGCGTCAGGTGCCGCACGATGTCCGAGAACGGCGTCGCCCGCTTCATCAGGTAGTTCTCGTGCGTGCCGTAGGAGGCGCCCTTGTTGTCGGTGTTGTTCTTGTAGAGCAGGATCGGCTGGGATCCCGGCAGCTGGGCGGCGCGCTCCGCCGCGGACGCCATGATGCGCTCGCCCGCCTTGTCCCAGAGCACCGCGTCCCGCGGATTGGTGACCTCCGGGGCGCTGTACTCGGGGTGCGCGTGGTCGACGTAGAGCCGGGCGCCGTTCGTCAGGATGACGTTGGCCAGGCCGATGTCCTCGTCGGTGAGCTGGCTGGAGTCCGCGGTCTCGCGGGCGAGGTCGAAGCCGCGGGCGTCCCGCAGCGGGTTCTCCTCCTCGAAGTCCCAGCGGGCGCGGCGCGCCCGGTGCATCGCCGCCGCGTAGGCGTTGACGATCTGGGACGAGGTGAGCATGGCATTGGCGTTCGGGTGCCCGGGAACGGAGATTCCGTACTCGGTCTCGATTCCCATTACTCGCCGTACGGTCATGCGGCCCTCCTTGCCCGGCGCCGTCCCCGGTCGGGGTCGGCGCTCAAGTACCGCTGCCTCTCCGGTGCGCGTGCGGTGCCCGTCCCCGCACTCCGCGGCTCGGCGGTACGCCCGAGCCTAGAACGCCTCAGCGGTGGTGGGGAGATCATTTCATTCATTGCCGAAAAGCACTCGGCTGCGGATGCCCGCAGGGGCATCCGCAGCCGGGGTGCCTTTTACAGGTACTGGCCGGTGTTCGCCACCGTGTCGATCGACCGGCCGGTGTCCGCGCCCTGTTTTCCGGTGACCAGGGTGCGGATGAAGACGATCCGCTCGCCCTTCTTTCCGGAGATCCGGGCCCAGTCGTCGGGGTTGGTGGTGTTCGGCAGGTCCTCGTTCTCCTTGAACTCGTCGACGCAGGCCGCGAGCAGGTGGGAGACGCGAAGGCCTTTCTGGTTGTGGTCGAGGAAGGCCTTGATGGCCATCTTCTTCGCCCGGTCCACAATGTTCTGGATCATGGCGCCGGAGTTGAAGTCCTTGAAGTAGAGGACTTCCTTGTCGCCGTTGGCGTACGTCACCTCGAGGAAGCGGTTCTCCTCGGATTCGGCGTACATCTGCTCGACGACGGACTGGATCATTCCGTCCACCGCCGCCTCCTGCGAGCCGCCGTGCTCGGCGACGTCGTCGGTGTGCAGCGGAAGCGTCGGCTTGAGGTACTTCGCGAAGATGTCCTTCGCCGCCTCGGCGTCCGGACGCTCGATCTTGATCTTCACGTCGAGCCGGCCGGGCCGCAGGATCGCCGGGTCGATCATGTCCTCACGGTTGGAGGCGCCGATGACGATGACGTTCTCCAGGCCCTCCACGCCGTCGATCTCCGCGAGCAGCTGCGGGACGATGGTGTTCTCCACGTCCGAGCTGACACCGGAGCCGCGGGTGCGGAACAGGGACTCCATCTCGTCGAAGAAGACGATGACGGGGGTGCCCTCGCTGGCCTTCTCCCGGGCCCGCTGGAAGACCAGGCGGATGTGCCGCTCGGTCTCGCCGACGTACTTGTTGAGCAGCTCGGGGCCCTTGATGTTGAGGAAATAGCTCTTCCCCGCGGGCTGCCCGGTCACCTCGGCGACCTTCTTGGCAAGGGAGTTGGCCACGGCCTTGGCGATCAGCGTCTTGCCGCAGCCGGGCGGGCCGTAGAGCAGCACGCCCTTCGGCGGCCGCAGCTCGTGCTCCTGGAAGAGGTCGGGATAGAGATACGGTAGCTCGACGGCGTCCCGGATCAGCTCGATCTGGTTGCCCAGGCCGCCGATCCGCTCGTAGTCGATGTCCGGGACCTCTTCGAGGACGAGCTCCTCGACCTCGCTCTTCGGTACGACCTCGTAGACATAGCCGGAGCGCGGCTCGAGCAGCAGGGCGTCACCGGCGCGGATGGTGACGTTCAGCAGCGGCTCGGCGAGCCGCACCACCCGTTCCTCGTCGGTGTGCCCGACCACCAGGGCGCGCTCGCCGTCCTCGAGGATCTCCTTGAGGGTGACGATGTCCCCGGCCCGCTCGAACTCCATGGCCTCGACCACGTTGAGCGCCTCGTTGAGCATGAGCTCCTGGCCCCGCTGCAGGCCCTCGAGCTCCACGCCCGGGCTGACGTTGACCCGGAGTTTCCGCCCTCCGGTGAAAATGTCGGCCGTGCCGTCCTCGTTCGCCTGCAGGAAGACTCCGAAGCCTGCCGGTGGCTGCGCGAGCCGGTCGACCTCCTCCTTGAGGGCCACGATCTGGTCGCGGGCCTCACGGAGGGTGTTGGCGAGCCGCTCGTTCTGCGCGGACACGCCGGCCAGGTTCGTCTGCAACTCGACGATCCGCTCTTCGAGAATCCGCGTGTGCCGCGGAGAGTCGGCGAGCTTGCGTCGCAGGACGGCGATTTCCTGCTCAAGATAGGCGACCTGGCCTGCGGGGTCCTCGGACCCCCGACCCGGCCGGAAGCCGCGGTTGATGTCGTCGTCGTGGGCTGCCACGGTCCTCACCTCCTCCAAGGGGAGCTGGACGCTTCCTGACCCTACCTGGGCCGGTGCTGGTTGAAACCCCTAGATCACAAAGACGGCCGGGGTGTGTCCGATCTTCACCCTTGCGTACTCCCTCTTGCCAGGGAATACCCACCCAAGAGCACGGGAAAGCAACCGGTTGTATCGTCGGGACGGTCAACACCCGTCAGGGCTGGCTTCAATTGATCCACCGACGCAGGAAACGGCAGGCGAGATGAGCGTGCAGGAAGAGACAGCCGCGGGCAGCACGGAGGCCGCCGCGGAAGAGCCGCTCGAGGTCTGGATCGACCAGGACCTGTGCACCGGCGACGGCATCTGTGCGCAGTACGCACCCGAGGTCTTCGAGCTGGACATCGACGGACTGGCGTATGTGAAGAGTTCCGACGACGAGCTGCTGGCGGAGCCCGGAGCGACGACCCGGGTGCCGCTGCCGGTCCTCAACGACGTCGTCGACTCGGCCAAGGAGTGCCCGGGCGACTGCATCCACGTACGGCGAATTTCGGACAAGGTGGAAGTCTTCGGCCCGGACGCTGCGTGACCGTTCACACGCTTCCCGTGACGGGGAGTGCGGTGAGCCGGAATTTTCCGTCCTGCCACTGCCACTTGACCGCGCGCCGCCGGTCCGGGCAGCAGCGCGGAACGTCCTTCGAGGAGTAGCCGAGCAGGGTCGCGGAGACCGTGCGCCCGGCGACGGCGAGATCCGTGACGGTCATGCCCTCCGCCGGGTCCACGAGGGTCTCCAGCACGCGGGGCGGGTATCCCGGGTCCGCCGCGTGCGTGAGGACGTAGACGCCGCTGGGCGGGGTCCCCATGCCGGCCTCGCAGCGGACGACGGCCACCGTCTCCTCCCGGCCGTCGCCGTCGAGGTCCGAGGCGCCGTCCTCGAGCACCTGCACTCCCCCGCCGCCGCAGTCCAGCGGATAGTCGGCCTCCGCCGCGTCCGGGGCGCCCTCGGGCACCGGTACGGCGGCCCGGTCCGGGGCGTGCCGGGCGGCGACCGGAGGGGTCGCGGTGGCGCCGGCGGGCTGGATCAGGGCGGCTCCGCCCAGGACGGCGGCCAGCGCCGCGGTGGTGGCGAGCCAGTGCACCGGTCGGGTGCGGGTGTGCGGAAGGTCTGCGGAGGCGGGGCGGGACGGAAGGCCGGCCGAGGGCTGCACGCGGGGTGTCTCCTGTGGAAGCGGAGCCGAAGGGGGTTGCCCGGCATTGTGCCACGGGTCACATCCGCCGGGAACGGCCGGGCCGCCCCGTTCCCCCGGACGGGGCCCGTTGACCGGACTCCGCGGGGTGCGTCAGCTCTGTTCGGACGCGGCACCGGAGGCGCCGGACGAACCGCTCCTGCCGCCGCTCTGCGCGACGTAGTCCTCGCCGTACGCGCCCTTGGCGGGCCGGCGGCGGCGCAGCGGGGGCTCGACGCCGTCCGCGAGCCGGCGGGCGGTGAGCAGGAAGCCGGTGTGCCCGATCATCCGGTGGTCGGGGCGCACGGCGAGACCCTCGACGTGCCAGGTGCGGACCATGGTCTCCCAGGCCGACGGCTCGTTGAAGGTGCCGTGCTCGCGGATGGCCTCGACGGTGCGGGCGAGCTGCGTCGTGGTGGCCACGTAGGCGCAGAGGATGCCGCCGGGGACGAGGGCCTTGGAGACGCCGTCCAGGCACTCCCAGGGGGCGAGCATGTCGAGGATGACGCGGTCGACGTCGGTGTCGGAGATGTTGTCCTGGAGGTCACCGACGGTGAGCTGCCAGGCCGGGTGCTCGGCGCCGAAGTAGCGCTGCACGTTCTGCGCGGCGATCTCGGCGAAGTCCGCCCGGCGCTCGTAGCTGTGCAGCATGCCCTGGTCGCCGATGGCGCGCAGCAGGAAGGTGGAGAGGGATCCCGATCCCACCCCGGCCTCGACCACCCGGGCACCGGGGAAGATGTCGGCCATCGCCAGGATCTGCCCCGCGTCCTTGGGGTAGACCACGGCGGCTCCGCGGGGCATGGACAGGACGTAGTCGGGGAGCAGCGGGCGCAGCGCGAGATACGCGACGTTCCCGGTGGTACGGACAACACTGCCCTCGGGAGCGCCGATCAGCTCGTCGTGCGGGAAGGCACCCTTGTGGGTGTGGAAGCTCTTCCCGGCTTCGAGCGTGAACGTGTAGTGGCGTCCCTTGGGGTCGGTGAGCTGGACCTGGTCCCCGACCTTGAAGGGCCCGCGACGGCGGGCGGCACCGGTCGGTTCGGACATGTGACCAGCCTACCGGTCCTGCCGGGGCCTTCCCGCCACGGGCGGCGCGGCGGCCGCGGTCAGCCGCGGGGGCGGGCCATGGCGGAGACGAAGGCGCGCTCGACGTCGGCCGTGGACAGCACTCCGTAGACCTCGCCGGTCTCCTCGACGACGAGGTACTCGGTGGCCGGGGTGGCCCGCAGGCTCTCCAGCAGCTCCTCGCCCGCCAGCTCCGCGGAGACCCGCATGCCCGGCTTGAGGTCCTGGGCGAGTCCGCTCACGGCCACCCAGGGGCGGCGGTGCTCCGGCACGCCGGCGACGGCGGCCTCCCGGACGAGCGCGGTCGGCTCGCCCTGCCCGTCGACGACGACCAGGGCGCGCGCACCGGCCTCGTTGGCCCGGCGGAGCGCCTCGGAGAGCGGGGTGTCGGAGGCCACCGGTACGGCCCGCCGGGTGAGCGTCCGCGCCCGGAGTCCGGGCAGCCGCTCGCGCAGCCGGGCCATGCGCAGGCTGTTGCCGGCACCGGTCCAGATGATCGCGGCGAGGATCGCGGCGAGCAGGGCGTCGGTGAGGGTGTCGACGCCGTCGATGTTCTCCACGGCGCCGAGGCTGCCGGAGTGGGTGAGCAGCGGGAGGCCGACCAGCACGGCCACGGCGAGCGCGCGACCGGTCCAGGCGGCGGCCACGGTGCCCGCCATCGGCCTGCCGGTGATCTTCCAGACGACGGCGCGCAGCATCCGGCCGCCGTCCAGCGGCAGGCCGGGGAGCAGGTTGAAGACCGCGACGATCAGGTTGGAGATCATCAGTCCGGCCAGCAGCACGCCCGGTACGGTGCCCGGCTCCACCGTGTACATGCCCAGATAGAAGACGCCGGCCAGGACCAGGGAGAGCACCGGGCCGACGAAGGCCAGCAGGAACTCCCGGCCGGGCGTCTCGGACTCCTTCTCGATCTCCGACACACCGCCGAAGAACTGCAGCTGGATGCGGCGGACCGGCAGCTTGTAGCGGAGGGCGACCACGGTGTGGGCCAGCTCGTGGACCAGCACGGAGGCGTAGAAGGCCACCGCGAAGAACAGCGAGACGAGATAGCGGACGCCGCCGAGCTCCGGCAGCACGCGCTCCAGCTGACCGCCGAAGACCCAGGTGATCAGGGCCGCCACCAGGAACCAGCTCGGCGCGACGTAGACGGGCACGCCGAACGGACGGCCCATCAGGATGCCGCCCCCGGCCCTCCTCGGCCGTCCCGGCTCGCGGTCGCCCGGGCCGGACGCGGGTCCGTCGCCGGTGCCGCCGGATTGCGGCTTCCCGCTCCCGCCGCTCTCTTCCACGGTGTCCTCTCGTCGGCTCGGCCCTCGCGAGGAGGTCTGCGTCGATGGTATGCGGACCGATGTCACCGGCGGGCCGTAGGGTCTGCGCCATGGGAACGAGCACCGAGAAAGCGGAGGGCCGCGGGAGCGGCGGCGGGACGGCCGGCCGGCGGCGGTCCGCGGCGGCCGCGCGGCCGTCGTCGCTGTCGCCGTCGCGCGCGGCCGACTTCATGACCTGCCCCCTGCTCTACCGCTTCCGGGTGATCGACCGGCTGCCCGAGAAGCCCAGCGAGGCGGCGGCCCGCGGCACCCTGGTGCACGCGGTGCTGGA
The DNA here is from genome assembly GCF_009735685.1 of Streptomyces lycii. Classification (GTDB taxonomy): domain Bacteria; phylum Actinomycetota; class Actinomycetes; order Streptomycetales; family Streptomycetaceae; genus Streptomyces; species Streptomyces lycii. The sequence goes on from NZ_WHPN01000130.1 coordinate 9,702, forward strand.
GCGGCTCTTCGACAGCCCCGCGGCGGAGCGTACGGCTCCGCGTGCCCGGTCGCTGGTCGCGGGCGAGTGGGAGCGGCTGCTCGCCGGGCGGCCGGAGCTGGCCGGGCTGTTCGCCTCGCGGGACGGCTCCGGCGGGGCGCCGGGGGCGGACGGCGACGGCGGCACGGAGGGGGCCGGCGGCACTGACGGCGACGGGGGCGGCGACGGGGGCGGCGACGGGGAGGGCTCGGGGGGCGTGGACCCGGAGCGGCTGGCCGGGTGGCTGGAGTCCGCGGAGCGGCTGGTCGAGCGGTGGTTCACGCTGGAGGACCCGTCCCGGCTGGAGCCCGCCGAGCGCGAGCTGTTCGTGGAGGCCACCCTTGACTCCGGTCTCAAGCTGCGCGGCATCATCGACCGGATCGACATCGCGCCGGGCGGCGAGGTGCGGATCGTCGACTACAAGACCGGCAAGGCACCGCGGCCCGAGTTCGCCGAGGGCGCCCTGTTCCAGATGAAGTTCTACGCCCTGGTGCTCTGGCGGCTGCGCGGCACGGTTCCGCGCCGGCTGCAGCTCGTCTATCTGGGCAGCGGGGACGTGCTGACGTACGACCCGGTGGAGGCGGACCTGCGGAGCGTGGAGCGCAAGCTGCTGGCGCTGTGGGACGCGATCCGGCGGGCGACGGAGACCGGCGACTGGCGGGCGCGGCGGAACCGCCTGTGCGACTGGTGCGACCACCGGGCGGTGTGCCCGGAGTTCGGCGGCACCCCTCCGCCGTATCCGCTGCTTCCCGTCGTCCCGGCGCCGTCCGGACCGGCGGCTCCGGGCCTCCCGGACCAAGGCAGAATGGGGCAGGTCTAGCGAAGGAGATCTCCTGTGGCGATCCGCGTCCTACTGGTCGACGACCAGCCTCTGCTCCGCACCGGTTTCCGGATGATCCTGGAGGCCGAGCAGGACCTCGCCGTCGTCGGTGAGGCCGGCGACGGGGTGCAGGCCCTCGACCAGGTGCGGGCGCTCCAGCCCGATGTGGTGCTGATGGACATCCGGATGCCGCGGATGGACGGCGTCGAGGCCACCCGGCAGATCACCGGGCCCGGCCGGGACGGCCCGGCGAAGGTCCTGGTGCTGACCACCTTCGACCTCGACGAGTACGTGGTGGAGGCGCTGCGCGCGGGTGCGAGCGGCTTCCTGCTCAAGGACGCCCCGGCGCAGGAGCTCGTCCAGGCCATCCGGGTGGTCGCCGCGGGCGAGGCGATGCTGGCGCCGAGCATCACCCGGCGGCTGCTGGACAAGTACGCCGGCAAGCTGCCCTCCGGGGACGAGTCGGTGCCGGACACCCTGCACACGCTGACGGAGCGTGAGGTGGAGGTGCTGAAGCTGGTGGCGAAGGGGCTTTCCAACGCCGAGATCGCGGCGGACCTGTTCGTCAGCGAGACGACCGTCAAGACCCATGTCGGGCATGTGCTGACCAAGCTCGGCCTGCGGGACCGGGTGCAGGCCGCGGTGTACGCCTACGAGAGCGGACTGGTACGGCCGGGCTCCCAGTGAGCACCCGGTGGGCCCGGTGCCGACGGGGTGAGCGCGGCGCCCGCCCGGTGAGCGCGGTACCGGCCCGGTGAGCGCGGCGCCCGCCCGGTGAGCGCGGTACCGGCCCGGGCACGCGAACGGGGACGGCCTGTCGGACCGTCCCCGGACGCGCCGGTGTGCGTGTCAGCCCTCCGAGTTCTTGGAGATCTCCCAGAACCGGAAGACCGTCGAGGCGTCGAGCGTCCACTCCAGCCCGTTGATGTTCTCCCGGGCGACCGCGTACTGCTTGCCCTGCCACAGCGGCAGCACGGGCAGCTCCTCCGCCACGATGTTCTGCAGCTCGTCGAAGCTGCGGGCGGTGGCGGCCCGGTTGGCCTCCGCGGCCGTGGTCGGGATCAGCTGCTGGACGATGCGCTTCGACTCGTAGTTGTTCGACAGCACGTTGTCCTCGCCGAAGAACGGGGAGGTGAAGTTGTCCGGGTCCGGGTAGTCCGGCACCCAGCCCTTGACGTAGACGCCGTACTCGCCGTCCGCGATGCCCTTCTCGTACTCCTCCAGCTCGACGCTCTTCACATCGGCGTCGAACAGCCCGCTCGCGTTGAGCTGCTGGGCCAGCTCCTTGAACCCGGGCACGGTCCCCGGTCCGTAGCGGGTCGGGGTGGCCCAGAGGGTGAGCTTGAGCTTGCCCTCGATGCCCGCGGAGCGGAGGGCTTCCTCGGCCTTGTCGCGCTGCGGCCGGTCGCCGTAGACGTCGAAGAAGGCCGTGTTGTGGCCGGTGATGCCCGCCGGGACGATCGAGTAGAGCGGCTTCGCGGTGCGCTTGTAGACGTCGCGCACCAGCGCGCTGCGGTCCACCAGATAGGCGATCGCCTCGCGCACCCCGGCCTTGCCGACCACCGGGTGGTCCAGGTTGAAGACGAGGTGCTGCACCTCGGCGCTGGTGCCCTCGACGACTTCCAGGCCCGCCTTGTCCTCGGACACGGCGGTCTCCAGGTCGGCGATGTCCTTCATGGCGAGGCCCCGGTAGGCGAGGTCGATCTCGCCGTCCACGAGGGCCTTCTTCAGCGCGGCCTGCTCGCCCTGGAAGAGCTTCATCGTCATGCCGGAGTTCTGGACCTTGGCGGGTCCCTTGTAGTCCGGGTTCACGGAGAACTCGGCCTGCCGGCCCTTCTGGTACGAGTCGAGCCGGTAGACGCCCGAGCCGACGGCCTTGCCGTCCGTGCGGAGCTTGTCCATCTCGTACTCGCGGTGGTCCACGATGGAACCGGCGCCGGAGGCGATCTTCATCGGAAAGGTCGCGTCCGGGTACTTGAGATTGAAGACGACGGTCTTGTCGTCCGGCGTCTCGATGTCCTTGATCGACGTCAGCATCACGGCGGGGCCGTTGTCGTCGTTGATCTTCAGCGTCCGGCGGAACGAGTACGCGACGTCCTCGGACGTCAGGTCGTTGCCGTTGGAGAACTTCAGGCCGTCCTGGAGTTCGCAGCGGTAGACCTTGCTGGACTCGTCCTGGAAGCCGCAGCTCTTCGCCGCCTCCGGCTGAGGCGTCGTACCGCCGCGCGGAAAACTGATCAGCGACTGGAAGACGTTGTTGAAGAGCAGCCAGGAGCCCGGGTCGTAACCGGACGCAGGATCGGTCGCGGCGATCTCGTCCGTCATTCCCATGACGATCGGCTCCCCCGTGCCGGCCGATTCACCATCACCCATACCGCAACCGGCCAGCAGTCCGGCCGCCAGACTTACGGCGGCGGGGACAGCGAGCAGGCGATGACGATTCCTCACGCGCACCTTTCCTCACACTTTTCTCGAATTAGCACGACCGGCCCCGCGGGTACCGCGCCTGGTCAGCCGGCCGAGCGGCCGAGCTCCCACAGCTGCAGTACGGACGAGGAGTTGATTGCCCATTCCACGCCGGTGACGCCGTCGCGGGCCGCGACGTACTGCTTGCCCTGCCACAGTGGCAGTACCGGGACCTCGTCGGCCACGATGTTCTGCAGCCGCTCGAAGTCCTTTGCCGCGCCCGCCCGCTCGGTCTGCCGGCGCGTCTTGGGGATCAGCTGGGTGCTGATCTCCTCGTTACGGTAGGGCGAGCTGAGGAAGTTGTCCTTGGCGAAGAACGGGGCGGTGAAGTTGTCCGGGTCCGGAAAGTCCGGGAACCAGCCCATCCCGAAGGCCGCGTACTCCTGTTTGCTCTGGGCCGGGCGGAAGGTTTTCCACTCGACACCCTTCACCGTTACGTCGAACAGACCCGTGTCGTTCAGCTGCTTCCGGAGCAGTTCGAACTCCTCGGCCGTGGCCGGGCCGTAGTGGTCCGTGGTGTACGTCAGCTCGAACTTCACCGGGGTGTCGACGCCCGCGCGGGACAGTGTCTCGCGGGCGGCGCCGACGTCCGGCTCCCCGTACTTGTTGAAGAAGGAGTTGACGTGCGAGCCGACGCTCTTGGGAACCAGCGAGTACAGCGGCTCGGCGGAGCGCTCGTAGACGTCCCTGACCAGTTCCTGACGGTCGACGACCTGGGCCACCGCGCGCCGGACGGCTTCCTTGCCCAGCACCCGGTCCTCGGTGTTGAACACCAGGTAGCGGATCTCCTGGCCGGGCATCTCGACGAGGTCGATGTCCTCGTCCTGGCCGCGCTCGAGCCGGGCGATCTGCTCCGGGGACATGCTGCGCGCCATGACGTCGATGTCGCCGCTCCGCAGCGCCTTCTCCATCGCGTCGGAGCCGGGCATGACGCGCAGTTCGACCTCGTCGTTCTGCGGCTCCAACTGGCCCTTGTAGTTCGGGTTCCGGACGAAGCGGGCAGAGGTCACCGCCCCGCCCTTCTCCTCGACCTCGAGGGTGTACGGCCCGGAGCCGTCGACCGCGAACCCGTCCCGGACCCCGCCCCTGTTGTAGACCTCGGAGTCGACGATCGCCGCGGCGGGCGTGGCGAGCTTGTGCGGGAACGTCGCGTCGGGCGACTTCAGATGGAAGACGATCTCGTTCCCGGCGGGCGTCTCGACCTTGTCGATGTTGGAGATCAGCGAGACCGGGCCGTTCGGCTCCTTCAGGCCCAGGGTGCGCTCGATGGAGAACTTCACGTCCTCGGCGGTGAGTTCGTGCCCGTTGGCGAACTTCATCCCGCTGCGCAGGGTGCAGCGGTACTGCTCGTTGTGCCGGTCGGTGAAGCCGCATTCGGAGGCGGCCTCGGGCACCGGCTCGCCGCCGGAGCGGGGCAGCGCCATCAGCGTCTGGAAGGTGTTGCGCAGGACGTTCCAGGCCGCCGCCTCGTAGGCGAGGGCGGGGTCGAACGGCGCGGGGTTCTCCTCCGTGAGCACGAACTGGTCCGTCGTCCCGACGACGATGGGGTCGGCGCCGTCACCGGCGTCCTCCGAGCTGCCGCAGGCGGCCAGGAGGGGAGCCAGCAGGCCGGCCACGGCCGGCAGCACCAGGGTCTTGCGGTTCATCGTCGGCGGTCTCCTGCATTGCGATCGATCCCGGGACCATACCGACGTCGGGTGTACTGGTCACAGGGGTTGCGGCAAAGTTCTCACGAAACATTAGTAGGCGCCGCGACGGATGCCGGAACAGGCCGAAGTGCAACCCCTATAACGCACTGATAACAGCGGGCCGCCGTCCACTATCCGGACGGCGGAACGTTTTACGCGGCCGTAGAACAATGCGGACAGAAGGGTGCGCAACCAGGCCGCACCGACCCCCTCGAACGCCTCACCCCCGCCCCCGTCGACCCCCTGGCGCGTGACGAACGTCACTCGTTCAACATCATCCGTACCGCCGGTAATTCACCAGGCGAACGCATCACCCAAAATCACCGGACCGGTGCTGAGAGTTCCCGGCGCCTTCCCCCGTCTTTGTGTGACGGGCCCTCCGGCGCACCGCGTCAGCGCATTCCCGTGATCAGTCCGCGGAGAAAAGGAAGGTCGACTTCTTCGAGAGAAGACACGACCGTACGGCCGCGGGCCGGTTCGATCGGCACGATCGACGGCACCGCCACGACCCGGCAGCCCGCGGCCTCCGCCGACGCGACCCCCGTCGCCGTGTCCTCCACGACGACGCATCTCGCCGGGTCGGCCCCGAGTTTCTCCGCGGCGAGCAGGTACGGGTCGGGGTGCGGTTTCGTCCGCTCCAGCTCGTCGCCGGCCAGGGTGAGGGCGAAGTGCTCCGCGCCGACGGACGTCAGCACCCGGTCGATGATGCGCCGGTGCGAGGCGGACACCAGGGCCGCCGGCACCTCGTGGGCCGCGAGTTCCGCCAGCAGCCTCGCCGCGCCCGGCATCAGCGGCACCCCGCGCCCGACGAGTTCCTCGAAGCGGTCGTTGAGCCGGACCGACAGCTCCGGCAGGGTGATGCCGGCCCCGGTGGCCTCGATCAGATACGCGGCGCTGCGCGACATCGGGCCGCCGACCACCACCTCGCGGTGGCCCTCGTGCAGGCTGTGGCCGAGTTCGGCGAAGATCTCCCGCTCGGCCTGCCACCAGAAGTCCTCGGTGTCCACCAGAGTGCCGTCCATGTCGAGCAGCACGGCTTGGAGCGCGGAGCCGTCCTCGGCCGTTCGGGTGCCGAGTGCGGGGATGCTGCTGGTCATCCGTACCCCTTTCGTGTCGTGCCGCCCGGCCGTGGCGCCCTTGCGGGGCCCGGAGGGCAAAGGAGCCGGTCGCCGCCCCC
>NZ_WHPN01000131.1 GCF_009735685.1 Streptomyces lycii
CGGCGGTGTCCTGTGACGTGACGCCCGGTGCCGTGGTGACGTGGCGGCCCGTGGCCGGTGACGCGGTGCCGTGATGGCCCGTGTCCGGTGACGCGGTGCCGTGGGGGATCGTGCCTCGTTCGTCGTGCATCTCGGATGTCCCTTCGAACTGCTGAGGCGGGTTGACGGGTTGACGGGGTCGTGGGGTGACGGGGCGGCACGGTGGCGGCACCGGGCGCCGGGCGGTGCCCGGTGGTCCGCGGGTCGTTCAGCTGCGGGCCGTCCGCACCACGGCGACGCCGCCCGCGGGCACGGCCAGCCGCCCGGCGACGCGCTCGCCGGTCAGCAGCTCGGTGCCGGCGCCGCCGGGCAGCGGGACCTTGGCCTCGGTGTCGGTGTGGTTGACGACGAAGAGGTAGTCACCGGCGGGGCCGGTGCGGCGGACCACCTCGACATCGCGCGGCAGCTCGTCCCGGGCCGGCAGCCCGGCGTCGGCGCAGGCCGCGGCCAGCGGCCCGGCCAGGGCCCCGGCGGACAGCCGGGTGGAGACGTACCAGGCGGTGCCGCGCCCCAGCCGGTTCCGGGTGACGGCCGGACGGCCGGCGGCGGGCCCGTCGGCGTACGTCCACACCGGCTCGGCACCGCGCGGCACGACGATCTCCGACCAGACGTCGCCGGTGAGTTCCGCGCCGCCGGGGCCGGTGATCCGTACCCGCTCGTCCTCCCCGAGCGGGGTGAACTCCTCGACGGTGAGACCGAGTACGTCGCGCAGCGCACCCGGGTACGGGCCCGGGTGCACCGCGTCGTGCTCGTCAACGATGCCCGAGAAGCAGGAGACGAGGAGGGTGCCGCCGGCTTCGACATAGCCGCGCAGCCGGCGGCCGGTGTCCTCGGTGGCGAGATAGAGCGCGGGCACGACGACCAGCGGACGGTCCGCGAAATCGGCGGACGGAGGGAGGAAGTCGACCGTCAGGTGCCGGTCGTAGAGGGCCTCGTAGAAGCTGTCGGCCCGCTCGCGGGCGTCGAGGTCCTCGCTGGGCCGCCACTCCAGGGACTGCGCCCACCAGGACTGCCAGTCCCAGATCATGGCGGCGTCGGCGACCGTGCGGGTCCCGGCGAGTCCGGCGAGCGCTCCGAGGCCGGCGCCCAGCCGGACCACCTCGCGCCAGACCCGGGAGTCGGTGCCGGCCTGCGGCAGCATCGCGGAGTGGAACTTCTCGGCACCGCGCCGGGACTGCCGCCACTGGAAGAACATGGCGCCGTCCGAACCGCGCGCGATGTGTCCGAGGCTGTTGCGGGCCATCTGCCCCGGGGCCTTGGCCGGGTTGCGGCGCTGCCAGCTGACGCCGCTGGTGGAGTGCTCCAGCAGCAGCCAGGGGCCGCCGTCCGCGACGGAGCGGGTGAGGTCGGCGGCCATCGCGAGATTGACGTGGGTGCGGCGGCCGTCGGTGATCAGATAGTGGTCGTTGGCGACCAGGTCGACCTCGCGGCCCCAGGCCCAGTAGTCGACGGCGTCGCACTGGCTGAGCGCGGTCATGAAGTTGGTGGTGACCGGGACGCCGGGGGCGTGGCGGTGCAGGATGTCGCGCTCGGCGGTGAAGTTCTCCCGCATGGTGGCGTCGGCGAAGCGGGCGTAGTCCAGCCGCTGGGCGGGATTGCAGACGGTCGGGGTGGCGCGGGGCGGTTCGATCTCCCCGAAGGAGGCGTAGCGCTGGCTCCAGAAGGCGGTGCCCCAGGACTCGTTGAGCGCGTCGACGGTGCCGTACCGGGCGCGCAGCCAGCGCCGGAAGTGCGCGGCGCAGGAGTCGCAGTAGCAGGCGCCGACCGGGGCGCCGTACTCGTTGTGGACGTGCCACAGGGCGAGGGCGGGGTGCCGGCCGTAGCGGCGTGCCAGCCGCTCGGTGATGCCGGCGGCGGCCCGCCGGTAGGCGGCGGAGCTGTGGCAGATCGCGCCGCGGGAGCCGAAGGCGTAGCGCGTGCCGTCGCGGGAGACCGGCAGGGCCTCGGGGTGGGCGCGGTAGAACCAGGCGGGCGGGGCCACGGTGGGGGTGCCCAGGTCGGCGCGGATGCCGTTGTCGTGCAGCAGGCCGAGCAGCCGGTCGAGCCAGCCGAAGTCGTGGCGGCCGGGCTCCGGCTCCAGCAGGGCCCAGGAGAAGATACCGACGCTGACCATGGTCACCCCGGCCTCCCGCATCAGCCGGACGTCCTCCTGCCAGACCTCCTCGGGCCACTGCTCGGGGTTGTAGTCCCCGCCGAACGCGAGTCGGCGCAGGCCCTTCGGGGGGCTGTACGGCATGGGTTCTCCTGCTCCGTGACGGGACGCATCGGTACGCACCCGGCCGAACGTCACGTCCATGACTGTGAACGTGCACAGCATCGACCCATGCGCCGAGCCAGAATATGCGCAGCCGCTCGGGGATTGACAAGTATCCGGAACGTTTCTCTACTGTGAACGCTCACAGAAGCCGCTCAGCACAGCGCCCGTCTCGGGGGCGCTCGCGCCGGTGCGCCCGTGCCATCGGGCCCGCGCCGCGGCAGAGGCCCTCGTCAGGGGAGATGTCCATGCAGTCCACTCCGCTCCGCCGCCTGGCGGCCGCGTCCCTCGCGGCCGCTCTCTCCGCCGCCGCGCTCACCGGCTGCGGCTCCTCCGGCGACTCCGGGTCCGGCCCCGCCGAACTGACCTACTGGGCCTGGGCCCCCGGCATGGACAAGGTCGCCGAGCTGTGGAACAAGGAGAACCCGGACATCCAGGTCACGGTGAAGAAGCAGGCGTCCGGTGACGACCTGGTCACCAAGATCCTCACCGCGGCCAAGGCCGGGGAGGCGCCCGACCTCGTCCAGGCCGAGTACCAGGCGCTGCCGACCCTGGTCAGCGGGGACGTGCTGGCCGACATATCGGACGAGGTGAAGGACGCCGGGAAGGCGTTCCCGGCGGGCGTCTGGCAGCAGGTGACGCTGGGCTCGGACGCGGTCTACGCGCTGCCGCAGGACTCGGGGCCGATGATGTTCTACTACCGCGAGGACCTCTTCGAGCAGTACGGCCTGGAAGTCCCGGGGACCTGGCAGGAGTTCGCCGACACCGCGCGGGAGCTGAAGAAGCAGGCCCCGGACAAGGCGCTCACCACCTTCTCCAGCAACGACTCGGGCCTCTTCGCCGGACTCGCCCAGCAGGCGGGGGCGAAGTGGTGGACCACCAGCGGCGAGCAGTGGAAGGTCGGCATCGACGACGCGGCCACCCGCAAGGTCGCCGACTTCTGGGGCGGTCTGGTCGAGGAGGGCGCGATCGACAACCAGCCGATGTACACCCCGGCCTGGAACAAGGCGATGAACACCGGCGAACAGCTCGCCTGGGTCAGCGCGGTGTGGGCACCCGGCACCCTGACGACCGCGGCCCCGGACACCAAGGGCAAGTGGGCCATGGCCCCGCTCCCCCAGTGGGACGCCTCGAAGGAGCGCACCGGCAGCTGGGGCGGCTCGACGACCGGCGTCTCCCGTGACTGCGACCACCCGGAGGCGGCCGCCGAGTTCGCCACCTGGCTGAACACCGACCCGGAGGCGCTGGCCGCGCTGGTGAAGGAGGGCGGCATCTACCCGGCCGCCACCGCCGCGCAGACCGGCGGCGCGCTGGCCGAGCCGCCGGCGTTCTTCGCGAACCAGCCGGACTTCTACACGGAGGCAGCGGAGATCGCGAAGACCACGGCGCCGGCCGCCTGGGGCCCGAACGTCAACGTCGCGTACGGCACCTTCAAGGACGAGTTCGGCAAGGCCGCCAAGAGCAAGAAGGCGGAGGCCTTCGCCACCGCGCTCGAGAGCATGCATCGCGCGACGGTCGCCGACCTGACGAAGCAGGGCTTCGGGGTCGCCGGATGACCCGCCGCGGGGGCGCGTCCGCCGGGCCGCGCCGCGCGCCGTACGTCTTCCTGCTGCCCGGGCTGGCCCTGTTCGCGCTGTTCTTCGCGCTGCCCATCGGCTACGCCGTGTTTCTCAGCTTCCGCCGGGTCGAGGTCGAGGGCCTGGGCCTGGGCAGCGGGGCCCGCGAGGAGGTCTGGGCCGGGCTCGCCAACTACACCGCGGCCCTCGGCGACTCCGAACTGCTCGCCGGCGCGCTGCGGGTGCTGGGCTACGGCGCGATCGTCGTCCCGGCCATGCTCGGGGCGGCCCTGCTGTTCGCGCTGATGCTGGACGCCGACCGGCGGGGCCGCCGCGAGACGTGGCTGCGCGGCTTCTCCCGGCTCGCGATCTTCCTGCCCTACGCGGTGCCGGGCGTCATCGCGGCGCTGCTCTGGGGCTTCCTCTATCTGCCCGACGTCAGCCCGTTCCACCACGCGCTGGGCGCGGCCGGGCTGCCGGAGCCCGACCTGCTGGACGGCGGTCCGCTCTACGTCGCGCTGGCCAACATCGCGGTCTGGGGCGGCACCGGCTTCAACATGATCGTCATCTACACCTCGCTGCGGGCCGTTCCCACCGAGGTGTACGAGGCGGCGCGGCTGGACGGCTGCTCGCAGTGGCAGATCGCGCTCCGGATCAAGATCCCGATGGTGGTGCCGTCGCTGGTGCTGACCTTCTTCTTCTCGCTGATCGCCACGCTCCAGGTGTTCAGCGAGCCGACCACCCTCAAGCCGCTCACCAACTCCGTGCCCACGACGTGGAGCCCGCTGATGAAGGTCTACCAGGACGCCTTCGTCAAGGGCGACATCCACTCGGCCGCCGCCACCGCCGTGGTCATCGCGGCCGTCACCCTCGTGCTGTCCTTCGGCTTCCTGAAGGCGGCCAACTCCCGTACGAAGCAGCAGGGAGCCACCCGATGAGCGCCACCGTCGCCCCCGGCCCGCGCGACACCCGGTACCCGCCGGGCGCCCGCGCCGGGTCCCCCGTCTCCCGCCCGGCCGGGGCGCGCCGCCGGCCGGGCCGGCTGGTGCCCACGGCCGTGCTGCTGCTGGGCGCCGTCTACTGTCTGCTGCCGGTCGCCTGGGTGCTGGTCGCGGCGACGAAGTCGGGCCGGGAGCTGTTCTCCACCTTCACCTTCCTGCCCGGTTCGGGCTTCGCGGACAACCTCACCGACCTCTCGGCGTACCGCGACGGCGTGTACTGGCGCTGGATGGCCAATTCCGCCTTCTACTCGGGCCTGGGCGCCCTGCTGTCGACCGCGGTCTCAGCGCTGAGCGGCTACACCCTGGCGGTGCACCGCTTCCGGGGACGGGAGGCCGTCTTCAACGTCCTGCTCGCCGGGGTGCTGATGCCGCCGGTCATCCTCGCCGTGCCGCAGTATCTGCTGATGGCGGAGGCGGGGCTGGCCGACAGCTATCTGTCCGTGCTGCTGCCGAGCATCCTCTCCCCGTACGGCGTCTATCTCGCCCGGATCTACGCCGCCGCGGCCGTGCCCGCGGACCTCGTCGAGGCGAGCCGGATGGACGGGGCGGGCGAGTGGCGGATCTTCCGCGCGATCGCGCTGCCGATGATGCTCCCCGGACTGGTGACGGTGTTCCTCTTCCAGTTCGTGGCGGTCTGGAACAACTTCCTGCTGCCGTACATCATGCTCGGCGACGACGAGAAGTTCCCGGTCACGCTGGGTCTCTACACGCTGCTCCAGCAGGGCTCGAACACGCCCGCCCTCTACACGCTGGTCATCACCGGGGCGCTGCTCGCGATCGTTCCGCTGATCGCGCTGTTCCTGCTGATCCAGCGGTTCTGGAGCCTGGACCTGCTGTCCGGGGCCGTAAAGTCCTGACCTGAGCCGCACCGGCGCCCGCGGCCACGGCAGGACCGGTGGGCGCGGCGGTTCGGACAGACCCCGCAGCAGAGCCGGCCCGGACGAAGGACGAGACCCGCATGAGCAGCACAGGGCGACGCCGCCCGCCGACCATCCACGACGTGGCCCGGGAGGCGGGCGTCTCCCGTGGCACGGTCTCCCGGGTCCTCAACGGCGGGCACAATGTCAGCCCGGCGTCGGCGGACGCCGTCAACGCGGCGATCCGCCGTACCGGTTATGTCGTGAACCGGCACGCCCGGAGCCTCATCACCGGCCGTTCGGACTCGGTGGCCTTCCTGCTGACCGAGCCGCAGGAGCGGTTCTTCGAGGACCCGAACTTCAACGTCCTGCTGCGCGGCTGCACCCAGGCGCTCGCCGCGCACGACATCCCGCTGCTGCTGATGATCGCCGGGAACGAGCCGGAGCGCCGGCGGATATCGCGCTTCATCACCGCCGGGCACGTCGGCGGGGTGCTGCTGGTGTCCAGCCACTCCGGCAACCCGATGGCCGAGCGGCTGGTGAAGGCCGGAATCCCGGTCGTCGCGTGCGGCAAGCCGCTCGGGCAGTCCCGGATGCTCGCGTACGTCGCCGCGGACGACCGGGACGGCGCCCGGGAGATGGTCGGCCATCTCATCCGCACCGGCCGCCGCCGGATCGCCACGGTCACCGGTCCGCCGGACACCCCGGGCGGTGTCGAGCGGCTGGCGGGTTACCGGGAGACGCTGGCGGAGCACGGCATGCCGGTGGACGAGCGGCTCGTCGTCCCCGGGGACTACAGCCGGAGCAGCGGCGAGGCCGCGGCCGCCGAACTGATGCGCCGGGCGCCCGACACGGACGCCGTCTTCGTCGCCTCGGACCTGATGGCGCTGGGCGTGATGACCGCGCTGGAGCAGGCGGGCCGCCGGGTGCCGGAGGACGTCGCCGTGGCCGGTTTCGACGACTCTCCGGCGGCGCTGGACAGCCGGCCCGCGCTGACCACGATGCGGGTGCAGTGGGACCGGATGAGTTCGGAGATGGTGCGGGTCCTGCTCGCCCGGATCGCGGGCGAGGAGCCGTCGGCGGTGATCCTGCCGACCGAACTGGTACGGCGCGACTCGGCCTGAGCCGCCGAGGCCCGGCAACACTGCCACCGCGGGGCGCCTTATACCTCCTCCCGGAGTTGTCCGCAAGACTCGCGAACGAGTCCTTCCACTCCGTGGAAGACGGCCTTGTCACTCTCCCGCCCGGACACGAGTGTGCACCGCACAAGGGCACATCACTCCGGCGAGAGGGTTGGGACACCATGACCGCCAAGACCGCGTTCGCACGCAACCAGTGGTACGTCGTCGCGTACGGCACGGAGGTGGGCCGTGAGGAGCTGCTGGCCCGCACCGTCTGCGGTGAGCCGCTGGTGCTCTACCGCACCGAGGAAGGGGCGGCCGTGGCGCTGGCGGACCGGTGCGTGCACCGGCGCTACCCGCTATCCGCCAGCCGCCTCGACGGTGACCGCGTCGTGTGCGGTTACCACGGCTTCACCTACGACACGACCGGCACCTGCGTGTACGTCCCGGGACAGCGGCGGATCCCGCGCACCGCACGGGTCGCCTCCTACCCGCTGGTCGAGCAGGACTCGTTCGTCTGGGTGTGGATCGGCGACCCTGCGCTCGCGGCGACCACCGCGCCGCCGCGCGCCCCCTGGCTGGCCGACCCGGCCTGGGCCACGGTCTCCGGCATGGAGCCGCTGGCCGCCCGCTACGGACTGCTGGTGGACAACCTGCTGGACCTGTCCCACGAGACGTATCTGCACGGCGGCTACATCGGCACGCCGGAGGTCGCGGAGACACCGATCACCACCGAGGCCGACGACGAGCACAACATCGTCCGGGTCAGCCGCCGGATGGCCGACGCCGCCTGCCCGCCGTTCTACGCCAAGTCCACCGGCATCGAGGGCCGGATCACGCGCTGGCAGGACATCGAGTACCACGCGCCGTGCCTGTATCAGCTGCACAGCCGGATCGCCCCGGTCGGTGTGCTGCCCGAGGAGGACGGCTCCGACCCCAACGGCTTCCACACCGAGATCGTCTACGCGATCACGCCGTCGACGGAGAACACCACGTACGACTTCTGGGCCGTCGCCCGCGACTTCGCGCAGGAGGACCAGGAGGTCTCCGACTTCCTCCACAAGTTCAACCGGGAGGTCGTCCTCCAGGACGTCACCGCGCTCGACCTGCTCGAGAAGATCGTCGCGGACGAGCCGGACTCGGTGCAGGAGCTGAGCATCAACATCGACACCGGTGGCCTCGCCGCCCGCCGCATCCTGCGCCGGCTCTGCGAGGAGTCCGGCACCGCCGAGGGCACGGCCGAGGGCACGGCCGCCGCCGCGAGGGCGGCGCGGTGAGTCCCGCGCCCGGCGTTCTGCGGGTGGAGTGGGTCCCCGGCTCCGACCAGCTGCTCGGCACCTGCCACTGCGGTGCCCGGCAGGTGGCGGAGTCGCCCGCGGAGATCTGGCAGTGGCTGCTCGCCCACCCCGAGGGCCACGAACCGCCGCCGGGTCCGGCGGCGGCCCCGCACCCGGAACGAGAGAGGCAGCCCGCGCTCCATGGCAGCTGACACCACCACCGGCCGCCCCGCCGCCGCGCCCCCCGGGCCGGCCGCCGTCCGGTCCGCGGACGGGGCCGGGAACGGCACCGAGTACGAGGCCGAACTGACCGTCGCCCGCCGGGAGACGGCGGCCGAGGAGGTCGCCGTGCTGACCCTGCGGCACCCGGCCGGCGCCGCGCTGCCGCCCTGGGAGCCCGGCGCGCACATCGACCTCGACCTCGGCGGCGGCCGCGTCCGCCAGTACTCGCTGTGCGGCGACCCCGCCGACCCGTCCCGCTGGCGGATCGCCGTGCTCCGCGAACCGGCGGGACGCGGCGGGTCCGCGCATGTCCACGACCGGCTCACGGAGGGGAGCACCGTCCGGGTCCGCGGCCCGCGCAACCACTTCCCGTTCGCCCCGGTGCCCGGTGACCGCTGCCTGTTCGTCGCGGGCGGCATCGGCATCACCCCGCTGCTGCCGATGGCGGCGGCGGCCGACGCCGCGGGCGCGGACTGGCGGCTGCTGTACGGCGGGCGCGGCCGGGCGTCCATGGCGTTCCTGGACGAACTGGCCCGGTACGGCGACCGGGTGTCGGTACGCCCACAGGACGAGTACGGACTGCTGGACCTCGACGCGTGGCTCGCGGAGCCGCGGGAGGGCACGCTCGTGTACGCCTGCGGGCCCGAACCGCTGCTCGCCGCCGTGGAGGAGCGGTGCGCCGCGTCCTGGCCCGCCGGGGCGCTGCGCACCGAGCGCTTCCACCCCCGGGAGCAGGGCGAGCCGGCCCGGGCCGGGGCCTTCGAGGTGGAGCTGGCGCGGTCGGGGAAGACCGTCACCGTGCCCCCGGACCGGTCGGTGCTCCAGGCCGTCGAGGAGGCCGGTGTCACGGTGCTGTCGTCCTGTCAGGAGGGCACCTGCGGCACCTGCGAGACGGATGTGCTGGAGGGCGAGCCGGACCACCGGGACTCGCTGCTCACCGAGGACGAGCGGGCGGCCGGCGAGACGATGATGATCTGCGTGTCACGTTCCCGGGGGCCGCGGCTGGTGCTGGACCTCTGACCGCCCGCGGGCCCCGGACCGCACCCGGATCCCCGGACCGCCCCGTCCCGGGGATCCGGGGCCGCACGCCGCGCGCGGACGGTCAGGTCCCGGGGCCCCAGCTCAGCGCCCGGGAGATGCCCTGGGCCGCGATCCGCACGGGCGGCACGAGCGCGTGCGGCTGGGCCTGCTCGCTGGGCACGACCAGGGACAGCGCGGCCACCACGTCACCGCGCGGCCCGCGCACCGGGGCGGCGACCGACAGGGCGTCCATGGTGATCTGCCGGTCGCTCACCGCGGTCCCGGTGCGGAGCACCTCGGCGAGCACCGCGCGCAGCCGCCGCGGGTCGCGGATCGTCAGCGGGGTGAACGTCTCCAGCGGGGCGGAGCAGACCTGCTCGCGGACGGCGGGCGGGCTGTGCGCCAGCAGCACCAGTCCGACCCCGGTGGCGTGCAGCGGCCAGCGGCCGCCGACGCGGGTGTGCACACCGATCGCGGCCCGGCCGGAGATCCGTTCGAGGAACACCGTCTCGGTGCCGTCGCGGACGGCCAGCTGCACGTTCTCGTGCGTCGCCTCGTAGAGGTCCTCCATGAACGGCAGCGCCGTCTCGCGCAGGCCGACACCGCGCGGCGAGAGCGTCGCGACCTCCCACAGCCGCAGCCCGATCTGGTAGGCGCCGCTCTCGTCGCGCTCCAGCGCGCCCCAGGCGGTGAGCCGTTCGACCAGCCGGTGCGCGGTGGCCAGCGGCAGCCCGGCG
The DNA here is from genome assembly GCF_009735685.1 of Streptomyces lycii. GTDB lineage: Bacteria > Actinomycetota > Actinomycetes > Streptomycetales > Streptomycetaceae > Streptomyces > Streptomyces lycii. The sequence continues at coordinate 10,085 of NZ_WHPN01000131.1, forward strand.
CGGCGGGCGAGGTCGGTGAGGGTGAGGGTGCGGTGGGCGCTGTCGAACGCGTCGAGGACCGCCAGCAGCCGGTCGGCGACCCCGCTCACTTCACCGGTCCCGCCACCGGGCCCTTGACGCAGTACCGCTGGAGCAGCAGGAAGATGAGCACACCCGGGATCATAGTCACCGGCACGCCCGTCTCCGGACGCGCCGGTCGATGCCGCCCGGATGCCTGGGGACAAGCACCGTCGGAAAGACCGGCAGGGTGAACTCGGCGCCGTCCGGCAGCAGGACCGGCGCCGCCGGGAACTCGTTCCGGGCGGAGAAGAAGGCGAACAGCGCCACGGACAGGGCGCCCGGCCGGACCACCGGCAGCGGCACCCGCCACAGCGAGGACACACCGGAACAGCCGCCGGCCTGCGCCGGCTCGGTCAGGGCGGCCGGGATCTGCTCGAACGCGTCACGCATCAGGAAGACCGGGATCGGCATCCGGAAGGTGGCGTGGACGGCACCGGGCCGAGCAGCGAGTTCGGCAGGCGGAGCGAGCGCAACACCATGGAGAGCCGGTAGCGCAGCACCCTGGGGAGCGGGGTAGCGCAACACCACGGGGAGCGCGGTGAGGACGGCCTGGAACGGGGCCGTCATGCACAGCGGCACCGCCCCGGACGGCGGCCAAGCGCGGCGGGAAGCGCAAGCGGGCGGAGCCGTATCCGGCGAGGGTGGCGACGCCTGCTCCGGGCGATCGACGGTACGGCGCGGCAGGGCGAGGAGCGGCTGCCCTGCCGGCTGGTGATCCGCGACTCGACGGGCCCGGCGCGGCGGTGGGCCGGGGCGCGGCGACAATGGGCCCATGTCGCAACGCAAGCCCCGCCGCCCCCGGCCGCAGCAGCCGGGCCGCCGCCCGCCCGGACCGTGCCCCTGCGGACTGCCCGCAGCGTACGAGGACTGCTGTGGACGGCTGCACCGCGGCGAGGCCCGGGCCGCGACCCCGGAGGAACTGATGCGCTCCCGCTACACCGCCTTCGCCGTGCACGACGAGCCGTATCTGCTCCGCACCTGGCACCCGCGCACCCGCCCGCCCGGCATCGGCTTCGACCCGGCCCTGCGCTGGCAGCGGCTGGACATCCTCGGCAGCACCGGCGGCGGGCCGTTCCACGGCGCCGGCACCGTCGAGTTCCGGGCGCACTACACGCACGGGGGCCGCCCCGGCTCCCAGCACGAGAACAGCCGTTTCACCCGGCACGAGGGCGACTGGGTGTACGTCGACGGGGACACCGGGAGCGGCTGAGCGCCGTACGGCCGGGCCGAGCGGTAAGAGATCCCTCCCGGGCCCGGGTGGCCCGGGAGGGCCCAACGCCGGGGCAGGGCCAACCGGGACGGGCCAGGACGGGGCCACCGTCCCGGCGGTCACCGGCCGGGTCGGGTCGGGTTGAGTCGGGTCGGGTCGGGTGGCGAGTCGGACCGGGTCAGGCCGGGTTCGCTCCGCGCTGCACCGCACCGGTCCGCACCGAACCGGTCCGCACCGCACCGCACCGAATGGACCCACCGGACCGGACCGGTCAACCCTCCGTGCCTGCCCGGCCCTCCGGAGTGCCGGCCGTCAGCGGTCCGGGCCGCCGAAGCTGATCCCGCCGCTGATGTCGCGTGCCTGCACGACCGGGCCGGTGATCCGGGCGTCTCCGGACACCGTGTTGTGAACCGCCCCCTCCTCGCCGGTCACGCCGAGCGCCGGGGCGTGCCTGCGCGCCCAGTCCTCCAGTTCCCGGGCGAGCGCGGGGTCGTGGTCGGCGCGCCGCAGCAGTTCTTCCGCGTAGTCGCGCAGCGCCTCCGGGCCCGACGCGGCCGCGTCCTCCGCCGTACCGGTCCGGTCGTCAGAGCCGTCCCCGGCCTCCGGCCCGTCCGCACCGTCCGCCGTCTCCGGCCCGTCCGCACCCTCTGCGCTCCCCGGCGAGCCCGTGTGACCGTCGCTCCCCGGCCGGCCCGTACGGTCGTCGTTCCCCGGCCCGTCCGTACCGTCCTCGCTCCCCGGCCCGTCCGCGCCGTCCCCTGTCTCCTCCCGGGCCGGGCCGGCGCCGCGGATCCGGCGGGCGAGCGCCGAGAGATCCGCCAGGGCCCGGCGCGCCGCCTCGCTGCCCACATGCGCGGCCGCCGCGGTCACGACGGACATCAGCACCATCACGGAATCGGGCTCCACGACGTCCCCCCGTTCGTCCGGACTCCCACGGTAGCCGCCGCCGCACGGCCCCGTACGCATGACTGCAAGGTATCTCCAAGGCCCGGGCAAGCCTTCCGTCCCCGGTGCCGGGCAGGACAACCCCGAAACGTGCAGGACTGACGCTGGGGGACGCCATGTCTGTTGAACTCGGCCCCGACGGGGCCATGCCGAGGAACCCGGACCAGTGGGTCACACTGTCCGGCTGCAAGAGGATCCTGGTGGTGGTGCACACCGAGGTGTACGGCCGGCGGCTGCGCGATCTGCTGCCGCTGCTGGAGTCCGACCTGCGCGTCCAGGTGACGTTCACGGTCGCTCCGCACGCGTTCAGCGGTGGCGCTGAACGGTTTCTCCGCGGGCTCGGAGCCACGGTGCTGCCGTGGGAGGAAGCCGCGGGCACCGTGTTCGACCTCGCGCTGGCGGCCGGTTCGCAGGGGGTGGAACGGCTGCGCGCTCCGCTGATCCGGCTGCCGCACGGCGCCGGCCACATCAAGCTGTCCCGCACGGCCGACGACCTGCCCGGGACCCCGCGCACCGTCGGCGGTCTGGGCCGGAAGTACCTGATGTGGCGGGACAGGGTGGTGCCGCGGGCCGTGGCCCTGGCCCACCACGAGGAGCTGGCGGAACTCGGGCGCCGCTGCCCCGAGGCACTGCCGCGCGCCGAGGTCGTGGGCGATCCGTGTTACGACCGCATCGCGGCCAGCCTGCCGTTGCGGGACCGCTACCGGCAGGCCCTGGGGCTGCCGGAGGACCGGCAGCTGGTGCTGGTGTCCTCCACCTGGGGCAGCGGCTCGGCCTTCGGGAAACTGGACGCGCTGCTGCCGAGGCTGCTGGCCGAGCTGCCGGAGAGCCGTTACCGGGTCGCCGTGCTGGTCCATCCCAACGTGTGGGCGGGTCACGGCGCCTGGCAGGTACGGGCCTGGCTCGCGGGCTGCCGGCGGCGGGGCGTCGCGGTGCTTCCGCCGTGGGCCGACTGGCGCATCCCGCTGATCGCGGCGGACTGGATCATCGGGGACCACGGTTCGGTGACGCTCTACGGCACCATGACGAAGGCGCCCGTCCTGCTGGCCTCCTTCCCGGAGCGCGACGTGAACCCGGCGTCACCGGCCGCCGCCCTGGCCCGTGCCGCGCCGGCCATGTCGCCCGCCCACGCGCTGCCGGAGCAGTTCGCGTACGCGGCCGCGGAGTACCCGGCGGAGGAGTACGCCCGGATCGCGGCCCGGATCTCCTCCGAGCCCGGCCGCTTCAACCGGAACATGCGGCGGCTGATGTACCGGCTGCTGGGCCTCGGGCAGCCCGCGTGGCTCCCGGAGACGCTGCCGCTGCCCCTCCCGGCTCCCCTCGTGGAGCAGCAGCCGGGCGCGGACGGCATGGAGCTGCCGGTATGACCGGGTACCGCGGAGACGGCCACGGCGCGGACTGCGTGGCCGTGGACCTGGACAGCCGTACGGACGAAGGGCTGCGGGAGTGCGCCGACGCGCTCTACGGGACCGGCTGCCCGGCCTTGGGCGGCGTGCTGCTGCGGCGCTACCCGGGCTGCCTGCTGGTGACGCTGCGCGGCGCACCCGGCGGGCACGGCGACTGCCGCTGCCCGGCCCGTTCCCGGTCCGGACGGGACTGTGTGGCCGTGGTCCTGCGCTCCGGGGCCCGGATCGTCGTGACCCACGCGCCCCTCCGCCACCGGGCGCTGTCCGCGCGGGAGCACGGGGCACTGGCGATCCGTCTCCACGGACTGCTCGTCGCCCGGTGGCGCCCCGGGGGACCGGAGTACCGTCCGTGGACGTGCGGCCCGGAGCCGTGTCCGGGGCCGGCCGGCGGGGAGCCGCATCTGTGGCCGGGCGGCGCGGAGCGGTCTCCGTGGCCGGGCGGCGCGGAGCGGTCTCCGTGGCCGGGTGGCATGGCGGAGTGCCCGTGGCCGGACGGCCCGGAGCAGTGCCCGTGGCCGGGCGGCGCGGAACGGTCTCCGTGGCCGGGCGGCATGGCGGAGTGCCCGTGGCCGGACGGCCCGGAGCAGTGCCCGTGGCCGGGCGGCGCGGAGCGGTCTCCGTGGCCGGACGCACCGGGGGCCTCTCCGGCGGCGCCCGGCCCCGGGCCCTCCCCGTCCGGACCCGCCCCGTCCGCGTACGGCCCGCGGCTCTCCCCGTCCGGACCCGCCCCGTCCGCCTACGGCCCGCGGCTCTCCTCCTCCCCGGACGTTCCGGCTTCTTCCCCGTCCCCGTGCGGCCCGGGATCCTCATCGTCCCCGTACGGCCCGGGCTTCTCCCCCGGCGCCGGTCCGGGCGCCGGGGAACGCGGGCCGGCCGGCGGGCGGTCCGGCTGTCCCGCCGGTCTCACCGTCCCCCGGGACCCGCGGGGTCCAGCCCCCGGAGCCGGCCGCGCAGCCGGCCGGCGTCCTCCGGGCTGACGGGGGCGTAGAGCGCCAGGGACTCCTCGTAGGACCCCGCCGCCCGGGTGGGGTCGCCCGCCTCCTCGGCGGTCTCGCCCAGGAATTCCAGGGTGCGGGCCTGCCAGTGCACCGATCCCGTGGCCCGGAACTCGCCGAGCGCCTGCCGCAGCAGCCGCTCGGCCGTCCCGGGGTCGGCGTGGGCCCGGGTGTGGGCCCGGGCCAGCAGGGCGAGGGCGCGCGCGGCGTCGTACAGGTCGTCGACGGCGAGCAGTTGGGAGCGCGCCTCGGTGAGCAGCGGCACCGCTTCGGCCGCCCGGCCGTCGGCCAGCGCCGTGTCACCGAGGCAGAGCCGGGTGAGGGCGGCGCCGCGGCGGTAGCCGATGGACTCCCGGATCGCGAGCGCGCGGGTGAAGTGGGACGCGGCCTCCTCCAGCCGGCCGGCGAGCCGGCGGCTCTGGCCGATGCCGTGCAGGGCCTGGGACTCGGCCCGGCGGTCGCCGTCCCGCCGGGCGCCCGCGAGGGCCCGGCCGAACCATTCCACGGCTTCGTCGTGACGGCCCGCGTTGCGCAGCCCCGCGCCGCCCGAGGTGAGCATGCGGCTCTCGGCGGCCGGGTCGCCGTCCCGTTCGGCGGCCCGCAGGCCGAGGAAGTGGGCCTCGGTCCACAGGTCGTACGGGCGCAGCCGGAGGAAGAGCGGCCACATGGCGTCGACCAGCTGCCAGGCCGTGGCGTGCCATTCGCACTCGACGGCGGTCCGCAGCACCGCCATCAGGTGCAGCCGTTCCCGGTCCAGCCAGTTCAGTGCCGAGCGGCTGTCGGTGAAGGGGAAGCCCTCCTCCGGCGGGAAGGCGTAGTCGCGGCGGAGGGTGCGGTGTCCGGGAGTGAGCAGCCGTTCCGCCTCGGTGGCGGTGGCCAGATAGCGTTCCACGACCCGCCGGACGGTGTCCCGCCGGTCCGCCGGGGTGTCCTCCCGCCCCGCGAGGTCCGCCGCGTGGGCCCGTACGAGGTCGTGGAACCGGTAGCGCTCCGTGCCGTCCTCCGGGTCCGGGCTGAGGTCCTCGACGAGGTGCACCTCGACCAGTTCGTCCAGGACGCGCTCGGCGGCCGTGCGGGACACCGCGCACGCGGCGGCGACCACCGCTCCGTCGAAGACCGGGACCGGGAGGACCCCGAGCCGGCGGTAACCGCGGGCGGCCTCGGGCGGCAGCCCCCGGTAGGACTCGTCCAGGGCCGTGCGCACCGCCTGTTCCCCCTCCGCACTGAGATTGGCCAGCCGGCCCGGGCCGTCCGGGCCCAGGGCCCCGGCCATGACGGCGAGCGGCTGCCGCGGCCGGGCGGCCAGGCGGGCCGCCGCGACGCTCACGGCGAGCGGCAGCCCGGCGCACAGCGCCGCCACCCGCCGGGCCGCCTCGGGCTCGCGCCGGACGCGTTGCACCCCCACCTGCCGGGTGAGCAGGTCGACGGCGGCCTGCTGGGCGAGGGCCCCGAGCTGCTGGAAGGCGGCCCCGTCGACGACGAGACCGGACAACCGCCGGCGGCTGGTCACCGCGACCAGGCTGGCCGGGGAGGCGGGCAGCAGCGGCCGGACCTGCGCGGCGCTCAGGGCGTTGTCGAGCATCACCGCGATCCGCAGGTCCGCGGTGGTGGAGCGCCACAGGGCGGTCTGTTCGTCCAGTTCCGCGGGCAGGTGGCGGACTCCGAGCGCGCGCAGGAACTGGCCGAGAACGTCACCGGGCCGTGCGGGGCCGTCGGCCGCCGAGTGACCGCGCAGGTCGGCGTACAGCTGGCCGTCCGGGAACTCCCCGGCCGCCCGGCGCAGCCAGCGCGACGTGAGGGCCGTCTTGCCGATGCCCGCCGGTCCGCTGATGACGACCCGGAGGGGCGCGCCCTCGGCGGCACGGGCCGCGTCCTCGCGCAGGGATTCCAGGGCGGCGAGTTCGTCCTCGCGATCGGTGAAGTGCCGGGGTACGGGGAGGAGCTGGCGGGGTACCGGCCTGTCGGCCACCGGGGGCGGGGGCGCGTGGAGGTGCACGTCGCCGTGGATGTCCCGGGCCTGCACCACGGGACCGGCGACCCGGGCGGCGCCCTGCAGGACGTTGCCGGCCGCGGCCGTGCGGCCGGTGTCCCGCGGGGCCGCCGGGCGGGCCCACAGGGCCAGTTCGCGCCGCAGCCGCGGCCGGGTGGCGGCGTGCCGGATCAGCGCGGCGGCCAGCGCCCCGGCGCGTTCCCGGTCGCCCGGTGACCGCTCGGCGGCGTCGAGGGCCGCGACGGGGCCGGGCGGCGGTGCCGCGGTGTCCGAGGCGGCGTCCGGCGCGATGTCCGGTCCCCCGGCGAACGCGGCCGGTCCCGTGACCGGCCGTCCCGTGGCCGGCCCTGTGGCGGATGCGGCCGGTCCCGTGACTGCTCCTGCGCCGGTCCCGGTGGCCGCCTCGCCCGCCCAGGCCCGTACGAGCTGGGCCAGCGCCTGCCAGGCCGTGCCGTCCGTCCCCTGGTCACCGGCTCTGACCAGCGCCGTCGTCAGTTCCGGGACTGTTACCGGGTCCATCCCCACGTCCTCCCCCGTTGGTCCGCGGCAGCGTATGTCCACGGCCGTCATGAGCGGTCCCGGCCGCATGCGGCATACCCGCACCCGGGCCGTCGCAGACCAAGAAATGTGCGGGGAAGAACGTTTCGGCCAAGTCAAGCCGCCACATGGGGTCATCTGGTGACCAAAGTTGACGACGTGTCATGCTTTCGGGAAGGGCGGGGCCGGACCGGCGATTGGGGAACGCTGGTGGACTGCGAGATTCTCATCCTGGGGCCGGTGGAACTGCGCACGCGCGGCCGCCCCCACACCGTCCTCGGCTCGGCGAAGGAGCGGATGGCGCTCGCCGCACTGGCGCTGGACGCCGGCCGGCCGGTGTCCCTGGACACCCTCGTCGACCGTCTCTGGGACGGCAGCCCGCCCCGCAAACCCCGGGCCAGCGTGCACGCCTACACGGCCAGGATCCGCAAGAACCTGCGCACCGCGGGTCTGAACCCGGCCCCGAGGATCACCCAGCACGCGCACGCGTACACCCTGGAGACCTCCCCGGACAGCGTCGACTGCCACCGGTTCCAGCAGCTGGCCGCCCGGGCCCGGTCGCTCTCCGACTCCGGCGACGACGCCGAGGCGCTCGACCTGCTGCGGCGCGCGGAACGGCTGTGGCGCGGCGAACCGCTGTCCGGACTGGGCGGCCTGTGGGTCGAGAGCGTCCGCACCGTGCTCCGGGAGAAACGCCTCGCCGCCGCCCTCACCGGAATCGCGATAGAGCTGCGGCACGGCCGTTACGCCGACCTGATGGGCGATCTGTCCGCGTGGGTGGAGCGGTATCCGACCGACGAGACGCTCATCGGCTGTTTCATGACCGCCAGTTACGGCTGCGGCCGCCAGGCCGACGCGCTGCGTGCCTACGAGTCCGCCCGCCGCAGACTCCGCGAGGAGCTGGGCACGGATCCCGGCGAGGCGCTGACCCGGATCCACCGGCTGATCCTCAGCGGCGCCCCGGTGGCCGAACTCCTGCCCGGCCGTCCGGCACCGGTCACCTTCCGCGAGGCGGGCCCGCCGCCCGACTCCCTCCCCCGCCACGCGGAGCTGGTCGGCCGGGAGGAGGAGCAGCGCGTCCTGGACGAGTGCCTGGCCCCGGACGCCTCGGCGGGTGCGGGCACGGTGATCGCTCTCCAGGCGATCTCCGGCATGGCCGGGGTGGGCAAGAGCCTGCTCGCCCTGCATACGGCGAACCGGGTCGCCCCGCACTTCCCGGACGGCCGGATCTACGTCAACCTGTGCGCGCACGCCCCCGGACGCCGGCCCCTCTCCCCCTCGGCCGCCCTCGCCCAGCTGCTGCGCGAACTCGGCGTACCGGCGCGGGGCGTGCCGCAGGACCTGGACGCGTCGGTGTCGTTGTGGCGGACCCTCCTGGCGAACCGGCGCGTCGTGATCGTGCTGGACGACGCGTCGGACCCGGACCAGGTCCGCCCGCTGCTCCCGGGCCGCTCCCCGTCCCTGGTGCTCATCACGAGCCGGCGGCGGCTGTCGGGACTTCCCGGCGTGCGGTCCGTCTTCCTGGACCTGCTGCCGCCCGGTGACGCCGTGACCCTGTTCCGGCGGCTCGTCCGGGACGAGCGGGCCCGGGACGAGGAACAGGTCGCCGAGATCGTACGGCTCTGCGGATATCTGCCGCTGGCCGTCGAGATCGCCGCCGGACGGCTCGGCTCCCGCCCCTCGTGGAGCGCCTCGCACCTGATCGCGCGGCTGTCCCGGGGCCACGGGCGGCTCAGGGAATTCCGCGACGGCTACCGGGAGATCGCCCGCGCGTTCGAGATGTCCTACGCCACGCTCACTCCCGAGCAGCAGACCGCGTTCCGGCTCCTGGGCCTGCACCCCGGCACCGAGTTCGACGCCCGCGCCGCCGCGGCCCTCACCGGCATGCGGCTGGACGACACCGAACAGATCGTGGACGTACTGCTCGATGCGCACCTGGTCCGCGAGACGGCGCCCGACCGCTACCGCTTCCACGATCTCCTCGGCGAGTACGCCCGGACCCTCACCGCCGGCACGGACTCCGAAGCCGACCGCGACAGCGCCGTGCGCCGGCTCACCGACTACTACCTGCGCGCCGCCGACCGGGCCGACCGGCTCGCCCATCCCCGGCGGGCCCGCCTCCCGCTCGGCGAGGCGGACCTCACCCCGTGCGCCCTGCCGGACTGGTCCGGGGCGCGGGAGGCGAAGGAATGGCTCGTCACCGAACACCCGGCGCTCGTCGCCGCCGAGCGCCGGCTGCGCGAGTCCGGGCGCCCCCGGCAGGCCGCCCTGCTCGCCCACGCGCTCGCGGAGTTCCTCGACACCGAGGGGTATTGGCCGGAAGCACACCACATGCACGAACAGGCCGTCCTCACCTGGGAACGGCTGGGCGACCGGCGCGCCGAGGCCCGCGCCCGGATCGACCGGTGCGTCAACCACGCCCACGCGGGCCGCTACGGACCGGCGGCCACGGACGGCGAACGGGCCCTGAGCCTGGCCCGGGAGGCCGGTGACCAGGAGGCGGAGGCCGAGGCGCTCAACCAGCTGGGCACGCTGTACTGGCACCGCGGCGACTATCCCGCCATGCTCGCGGCGCACCGCACGGCGCTCCGCATCCGCACGGCGTCCGGGGATCTGTGGCACCGGGCCCGTTCCACCAACAACCTCGGGATCGCCCGTCTCCATCTCGGCGACCACGCCGCGGCGCTGCGCCACTTCCGGGAGGCGCTCGCGATGTTCGGCGAGACCGGGGACGCCCGCGGCCAGGCACAGTCGCTCAACAACCAGGCGGAGGCCCATCTCCACACGGGAGCCCGGGGGGCCGCCCGGGAGGCGTTCGCGCGGGTGCTCACCATCGCCCTGGAGTCGGGCAGCCGGACGGAGCAGGCGGTGGCCCAGTCCAACCTGGCCAGCACCTTCGCGCTGCCCGCCCAGAGCGAACAGGCCCTGCGGCTCTACGGAGAGGCGCTGGCCTCCTTCCGGCGGCTGGGCGACCGGCGCAATGTGACGATCACGCTGGTCCGCATGGGCGACGCGCTGCTGGCCGCCGGACGGAACGGCGAGGCCACCGGGCACCACGCACAGGCGCTGGAGCTGGCGCGGGAGCTGGGCGCGGGGCTGGAGGAGATCCAGGCACTGCGCGGGCTCGGCACGGCCGCGCACCGTGACGGCCAACTCCGGCACGCCGGTGAGCAGTTGGAAGCCGCCCTGGATCTGGCCCGCCGCATACACTCCCCGGAGGAGGAGGCGAAGACCTGCGCGACGCTGGCCGAGGTACGGCTCGCCGCGGGTTCGCGGGAGGAAGCGGTGGCCCTGTGCCGGGCGGCACTGCGGATCTTCGAACGCTTCGACGCGACGGAGTCGGGCCGGCTGAGGAAGTGGTTGCGCAACATCTCGCAGTCATGATCGTCCGCGGGTGACTCCCCTTCACCCCCAAGATCCGGGAGAAGCCGGGGACAGGCATTCGATCAACGAGCAATCATCAGGCATACTCCATGATGATTGATCAGTGCTCGAATGCAAACGCTAAGGATATTACGTCCGTGCGCAAAGCCATGCCTGTGGTCTCGACCGCCCTCATAGCTACAGCCCTACTGTTGAGTACTAGTCAATTTGCAGAAGCGTACAGCTCCATGCAAACTCGGGCCGCTCACGCAGACGTTGTGCTTGACACCTGTATGCCCTCGAAGGAACCGGTCTGACCGGCGCCGCCACCGACCGGCTCGGCCGGGGTTTGCGCCCCGGCCGGGCCCGTTCTGCCGCCCACGGGTGATCAGGGCCGCGGCCCGATCGTCTCCCCCGTCTCGTCCCGCACCGTGATCGCCGCCACCGGGCACGAGTCGGCCGCGTCCAGCGCGGTTTCGTCGGGTGCCGTCTCCGCCCTCACCGGCCGGGCCTGGTCGTCCTCCAGGACGAAGAGTTCCGGAGCGGTGCCGGCGCAGACGCCGGAGCCGATGCAGCAGGTGGAATCGACGTCGAGCTTCCAGACCGTCATCCGTTCACTCACCACCCGACCGGCATGGAGAAGGGGCCGCGCACGATCATCTCGTTCTTCCAGCCGATGTCCCCGGCCAGCCGGAGCCCGGGGAAGCGCAGGATGAGCGCGCGCAGCGCCTCCTGGAGTTCGAGGCGGGCGAGCGGGGCGCCCAGGCAGTGGTGCGCGCCGTGGCCGAATCCGAGGTGCTGCTGGCTCTCGCGGCCGAAGTCGAGCTTCCCGGGGGCGGTGAACCGGTGGGCGTCGCGGTTCGCCGCTCCCACGGCCACCAGCACCGGCTCGCCGGCGCGCACCAGGGTCCCGCCCACCTGGACGTCCTCCGTGGCGTACCGGGGGAAGGAGGCGCCCGCGCCCAGCGGCACGAAGCGCATCAGCTCCTCGACGGCGGCCGGGATCAGGTCCGGTTCCTCGCGCAGCCCGGCGAGGTGCTCCGGGTGTTCCAGCAGGGTGACCATGAAGTTGGGGATCTGGCTGGCGGTGGTCTCGTGGCCGGCGACCAGGATGGCCACGCACAGGTCGATGAGTTCCAGCTCGGTGAGCCGGTCACGGGCGTCGCGGGCGTCGATGAGCGCCGTCATCAGGTCGTCCTGCGGCTGCGCGCGGCGTTCGGCGACGAGCCCGGCCATGTAGGCGCGTAACTCCTCGCGCTTCGCGAAGAACTCCTCGGCGGTGAGCGAGCTGGTGGAGAGCGCCGCGTCGCTCCACTCGCGGAACTTGGGCCGGTCCTCCTCCGGTACGCCCAGCATGCGGCAGATGACGGCGACGGGGATCGGCAGGGCGTAGTCCTCGACCAGGTCGGCGGGCGGGCCCTTCTTCTCCATGGCGTCGAGGAAGCCCTCGGCGAGGGCGCGCACGTCGGGGCGCATCCGCTCCACCCGGTGCGCGGTGAAGGCCTTGGCCACCAGGGTCCGCAGCCGGGTGTGGTCCGGCGGGTCCATGCCCAGGATGCCGGTGTCGGCGTTGGCCGGGCCCAGCCGCGGCACGTCGCGGCCCGCGGCCTCGGCGCGGCTGAAGCGGCGGTCGCCGAGGACGAGCCGGGCGTCGGCGTAGCGGGTGACGAGCCAGGCCGGTTCCCCGTAGGGCAGTCGCACCCGGAGCAGTCCGGCGTCCTCCTGGGCCCGGTCGTAGGCCTCGGACAGCCCGAGGCCGTCGGCGTCGTTGAACGGATAGCTGACGGGTTCCGTGTTCGCGGTGGTCACGTCGTGCCCCTCCCAGGTGTGGCCTGCCCCTGCGATCGCACCGTAGAAATCCACCACCCGGGCGTCAACGGGCACTTTTCGGCCCCGTTCCCGCCGCCCCGCGTCCGGCCCGCCCCGCCCCGGCCGGAGACGGTCAGCGGATCTGGCGGCGGACCAGCTCGTGGAAGAGCCCGGAGGTGTCGGCCAGCAGCTCGGCGGGCGGGCCCTGCTGCGCGACGCGGCCCTCGGACATGACGACGACACGGTCGGCGTCCATGACGGTGGACAGCCGGTGGGCGATCACGACCCGGGTGGCGTTGAGCTTCCGGGTGCTCTCGGTGACGACCCGCTGGGTCTCGTTGTCCAGCGCGCTGGTGGCCTCGTCGAAGAAGAGGATCCGCGGCTTGCGGATCAGCGCCTGCGCGATCATGAGCCGCTGCCGCTGGCCGCCGGAGACGGTGCCGCCGCCGTCGGAGAGGACGGTGTGCATGCCCATCGGCATCCGCTTGATGTCCTCCGCCAGCCCGGCCATCGCGGCGGCCTCCCACGCCTCTTCGAGGGTGTACATGCCGGTGCCGCAGATGCAGTCGAGGATGGAGCCGGTGAACGGCTGCGCGTTCTGCAGGACGACGCCGCACTGCCGCCGTACGGCCGCCTGGTCGAGCGCCGCCAGGTCCTGCCCGTCGTAGCGGACGTCGCCGGAGGTGGGCCGGTCGAAGCCGATCAGCAGCCGGAGCAGGGTGGACTTGCCGCAGCCGCTCGCCCCGACGACCGCGACGAACTCGCCCGGCCGGACCTGGAAGGAGACGTTGTCGAGTACCAGCGGCCCGTCGTCCGAGTAGCGGAACGACAGGTTGTCGGCCTCGATCGCGCCGGTCAGAGCGCCGGGCTGGGTGCTCGTCCCGCGGACCTCCGGTACGGCTTGCAGCACGGGTTTGACCTGCTCGTACATCGGGAGCACCGCGGCGGCCGAGATGAGCGAGTTGGTGAGCTGGGTGACGGAGGTCAGCATCATCGTCACGGCCGCGTTGAAGGTCAGGAAGGCACTCGGCGAGAGGCTGCCGCGGGCGGGCCCGGCCAGCAGCATGAACATCAGGAGCATGCACAGCGGCAGATAGACGGCGTTGCACACCGCGGTGATGTTCCGGATCCGGCCGACCTTCTGCTGGAGTTCGCGGCTGCGGGCGAACTCTCCGGCCCAGGAGGCGTAGGCGAAGCTCTCGGCGGCCGCGACCCGCAGCTTGGGCAGTCCGCGCAGGGTCTGGAAGGCCCGGTTGTTGAGCTTGTGGTTGAGCTTGACCAGCCGCCGCTGCCAGCGAAGCTGCCACAGCCCGAGGCCGAGGAAGACCAGGGCGATGACGACGAGCAGCCCCATGGCGACGAGCGCCAGCGGCACGCTGTAGACCAGCAGCAGGACGAGGTTGACGGCGCCGACGGTGCCCGACTGGACGGCGACCGCGCTGATGCCGGACAGCACCCGGCGGATGGCGCTGATGCCCATGGCCGCGCTGGCGAGTTCGCCGGTCGATCGTTCGCCGAAGAACTTGGTGGGCAGCCGCAGCAGCCGGTCCCAGACCGCGGGCTGGAGGGTGGCCTCGACCCGTCCCTCCATGCGGAGCAGCGACAGGTTCTGGAGCAGCATGAACGCCGCGGCGACGACGCTCGTGACGACGACGGCCAGGGCGGTCTGCGTGATCAGCGCCGTCTCCGCGTCGGGCACGAACTCGCCGAGCACCTTTCCGGTCGCGACGGGCACCAGCGCGCCGAGGCCGATCGCGACCAGTCCGCCGAGGACCAGGCCGCGGACGTCCGGGGAGGTGCCGCGGAGGCTGAACCGGAGGAGCCGCCAGGGCGCCATCGGCCGGTCCGGCAGCGGGCGGTAGAACATCACGGCGCGGCCGTCGAAGTCGTCCGCGTTGCCCGAGGCGATACGGGTCCGCCCGCCGGTGGCCGGGTCGACGGCCTCGTAGCGGCCCCGGCGCCAGAGCAGGGCGACCGGTGTCCCGTCGGTCCGGTGGCCGACCAGCGGGCCGGTGTTCTCCCGCCACCAGCGGCCGGTGAGCTTCACCACCCGGGTGCGGAACCGGGAGCTGAGCGCGACCCGTTCGACGGGGCTGAGCCGGTCGCCGGCGGTGGCGGACGCGGGGTCGCGGAGCGGGATCCCGGCGGCTTCGGCCACGCGCCGGCACACCGCGAGCGTGGCGTCGTCGTTGCCGCCGGACGGGCCGGCGCCGGTCACCCGGGTGCGGTCGATGGAGGCGAGCAGCGCCTGGTCGGCCTGGGCGCGGACGGTCTCCCCGGCCTTGACTCCGGCGGCGGTACGGTCCTCGTGGGCCTGTTCGAGGCGTTCGATCCAGCGGTCGAGCGTGAACAGCAGCCGGGACTGCTGGTTCACCATGTTCTGCCACAGCGTCGGGTCGATCAGCAGGTCCGCGGCGGCCTCCGCGCCGTAGGCGGCGCCGTACTGCACGCTTCCCGGAACGACGGGCATCCACAGGATGTCCTCGTCCCCGGACTCGTGCTCGGTGCCCGGGCTGCCGTCCATCGGGGCTTCGAAGAGGACCTGGAGCCCCCGGCCGACCCCGCGGGCGAAGGCGTCCTCGAGCGGGCCGAGTCCGGCGCCGGGGGCCTGCTGGGCGGCGTGGGCCCACTCGCCGTACGGGTCGGCGTAGCCCCCGCCCCAGGTGTCGTCCCAGCCCTGGCCGTAGCCCTGGCCGGGCGTCCGGTACAGCTCACGGAGCTGGATCCGGCGCAGCACACAGCCCTGCTGGGGCCTGGCCACGAGGGTGTGCTGCGGGCCCTCGACGGGGCCGAGCAGCAGCGTGCCGCTCTCCAGCCGGCCGAGGAAGTGCCAGTGGCCCTGGCTGGAGGCGTCGACGGCGAAGATGTCGAGGGTCCCCTCGGCCACCAGCCACAGCACGTGCGGCCCGTCGAGGGAGATGCTGCGCAGCCCGGCGCAGTCGACGGCCTGGCCGAGTCCGCCGAGGGCGACGAGCACGGAATCCGTGGCGGGTCCGGTGGCGGGTCCGGCGGCGGGCGGGGGCGGGACCGGCCCGGAGGCCCCGGCCGGCCCGGGAGCGGCGGCCGGGGCGGGCTGCACGGTGGCGTACTGGCCGGTGTCGTACGGCTCGCCGGGGTACGGGCCCGACGCCGGGTACCCGCCGGCGGGCCAGGCACCGTCGGCGGGCCCGGTCTGGTGCGGGAACGTCACGTCAGTGCTCCTTGACCAGCTCGGCGTACGGCCCGCCCGCGGCGACCAGGTCCTCGTGCCGCCCGCGTTCCACGACCTTGCCGTGGTCGAGCACGACGATCTCGTCGCTGTCGCGGACGGTGCTCAGCCGGTGCGCGATGACGACGCAGGCGCAGCCGCGCCGCCGCAGGTTGTCCATGATCACCTGCTCGGTCTCGGCGTCCAGGGCGCTGGTCACCTCGTCGAGCACGAGGACGCTGGGCCTGCGCACCAGCGCCCGGGCGATCTCCAGCCGCTGCCGCTGGCCGCCGGAGAAGTTGCGGCCGTCCTGGTCGACCGCGCTGTGGATGCCGCCGGGGCGCCGGGACACCGCGTCGTAGAGGGCGGCGTCCTTGAGCGCGGTGACGACGTCCTCGTCGGGGATGGACGGGTCCCACAGCGCGATGTTGTCCCGGACGGTGCCCTCGAACAGGAAGACGTCCTGGTCGACGAAGGAGACGGAGGCGGAGAGCGCGCTGCGCGGGATGTCCTCCAGCCGCTGCCCGTCGATGCGGATGGTGCCTTCCCACGGGGCGTACAGCCCGGAGATCAGCCGGGAGACGGTGGACTTGCCGCTGCCGGAGCCGCCGACGAGGGCGATCTGCTGCCCGGGCCCGACGGCCAGGGAGAAGTCGGTGAGCAGCGGCTTGTCGAGCGGGCTGTAGCCGAAGGTGATGCTGTCGAGCGTGACGCGCCCGGTGAGCCTGCGGTTGCTGGCGGCCGGTTCGCGGCGGGTGTACAGCGGGTCGACGGGGAAGGTCTCGACGTCCTTGAGGCGGGTCACGTCGGCCGCGAAGTCCTGGATCCGGCCCGCGACGCCGTTGAGCCGGGTGATGGGCGCCGTGAAGCTGGTCATGAGGGCCTGGAAGGCGACGAGCAGGCCGACGGAGACGGCGCCTTCGACGGCCCGGTGTCCGCCGATGAGCAGGATCATCGCGCTGTTCAGGGCCGCCAGGGTGGGCGCGACGACGGTGAGCGCGGCGCTGGGGACGCCGAGTTTCTGCTGGCTGTTGAGGGTCGTCGCGTGCTGGCCGGCCCAGCGGCGGAAGTAGCCGTTCTCACCGCCGGTGGCCTTCATCGTCTCGATGAGCTGGAGCCCGCTGTACGAGGTGTTGGTGAGCTGGGCGCTGTCGGCGCGCAGCTTGTGGGTGCCGGTGGCCCGCAGCTGGATGACGATCCGCATCGCGACCACGTTGAGCAGCGCGATGCCGACCCCGATGCCGGTCAGCTGGGGGTCGTAGCTCCACAGCAGGGCCGCGTACAGGATCACGACGACGGCGTCCACGCCGGCCGCGGCGAGGTCCCGGGCGAGGGTCTCGGCGACGGTGTCGTTGGACTGGAGCCGCTGTACGAGGTCGGCCGGGCTGCGCTGGGCGAAGAAGGTGACGGGCAGCCGGAGCAGGTGTCTGAGGAACCGGGCGCTGCTGAGCGTGGAGGAGATGATGCGGCCGCGCAGCAGGTTCGCCTGCTGCACCCCGGTCAGCACGGCCGTCAGCAGGACCGTGGCGCCCATCGACGCGAAGAGCACGCCGAGCAGGGAGGTCTGCCCGCCGAGCATGAAGGTGTCGATATAGGTGCGGCTCAGGGCCGGGACGGTCGCGCCGACGGCGACCAGCAGGAAGCTGGCTGTGAGCGAGGCCAGCATGGTGCCCGTGGTGCCGCGGAGCCGGGCGGGCATGGCGCCGAGGACACCCGGTTTGCGGCCGCCGCGGCGGAAGGACTCGCCGGGCTCGAAGGTCAGTACGACGCCGGTGAAGCTGGTGTCGAACTCCTCGACGGGCACATGGCGGCGCCCGCGTGCCGGGTCGTTGATGTGGACGACGCGGCGGCCGAAGCGGCGGCCGGTGCCCTCGTAGACGACGTAGTGGTTGAACTCCCAGAAGAGCACGGCGGGGGTGCGGATCTCCGCGAGGGCCGCCGGTTCCATCTGCATGCCCTTGGCGGTGAGGCCGTAGCCGCGGGCCGCCTTGAGCAGGTTGCTGGCGCGGGAGCCGTCGCGGGACACGCCGCAGGCGATGCGCAGCTCCTCCAGCGGCACGTGCTTGCCGTAGTGCCCGAGGACCATGGCGAGCGCGGCGGCTCCGCACTCCACGGCCTCCATCTGGAGGACGGTGGGGGTGCGGACCGTCTTCTGTTTGCCGCCGGGCCGCCGCTGCTTCCGCTGCCGGCGGCCGGGCGGGGCCGCGCGGCGGGAGCCGGAGGAACGGGCCCGGCCGCCGGAGTCGCCGCCGGGGCGGTGCCGGCCCCGGCCGGCGATGGGGGGCGGCGGAGCGGCGGGGGTCGCGGGGTCGTGCTGCGCGGTCATGGCAGGAGCCAGTCGATCGGGTGCTCTTCGGACTGGTGGATGTCGGCGTCGACGAGGGAGGTCGATTCGAGTTCGAACGGGGGGCCGTCGTCCTGGGACCAGGCGTAACCGGACTTGGTGTCCTTCGACCGTTTCAATTCGACCAGGACCGCCATCGGTTTTCCGTCCTCGGAGAACTGTTCACCGAGCTGGGCGTCGCCGAGGAATCCGGTGATCTGCTGCCGGGTCTGCGGGGCGCGGCCGACGGCCTTCACCTTGCCGAGCAGGACACCGAACTGCTGGGAGGGCGCGGACTGCACCTTCAGATCGACGTCGGCGCCCGGGGATATGGAGGCTCCGCTGCTGCCGGGCACATAGAGCATGGCGATGAGCGGGTCGCCGGGGCTGCCGACCCGTTCCACGGTCGCCACGTCGGATCCGGTGGTGACGACCGAGCCGATCTTGGCCACCAGTGAGGTCACCCGGCCCGCGGCCACCGCCCGGACGGCCCTGGTCTGCCCGTCGCCGGTGCGCACGTTCAGCAGCGGCGCGTCCTTCGGGACGGACTCCCCCTCGCGGGCGAGGATCGCGGTCACCTGGCCGGACACCGGGCTCTGCAGGATGTAACTGCCTTCGGCATGGGTGAGAATGCCGGGCGCGGTCACCTTGGACACCACGGTGCCGGTAACGGCCCAGAAGGTGGCACCGGCCATCGCGCAAAGCGTCACGGCCAGGACGAGCCAGCCCCGCGGCCGGGCGAAACGCACCGGCAGGTCGAGTTCTTCGGGCGATTGCAGCTTGGAAAGCGCCTTTTGCCGGAACTGCACGCAACTATTCCTTCAACTGCATTCGTCTCGATCAGGCACACCGCGGTCGGGAACAACAATGCATGACCGTAACACAGGCACCGGAGGGCACCCCGCGGCGAAGTCGTGATTGCGTACGCCCCACCTCAGCCGTGAACCCCGGAACCAAAGTTCCGGGGTTCACGCTCATCCCTGCCGGGCCGCAGGAACGCCGGCGGGACGAGAAATGCCTCGGGCGTGAGCCCTACAGCAGCGCTCTGGATCAGAGGCTGGTGACGGCACCGGTGATCGGGGCGGTGCTGACGCCCGTGACACCCTCGACCAGGCCGGTGACCTCGGAGACCGGGAGAACGGAGTCGGCGAGACCGACAACGTTGCCGACCTCGACGCCGAGGACGCCACCGGACACGTTGTCCAGGTCGGCGTCGGCGATCTCAGCGGTCTCAACCTGGGGCGTGAAGTCCGTCATGACTGGGCTTCCCTTCGTTGCAGGGGGGATATATCACTTGCATCGACCAAGTCGGCGGGGAACCGACCCGGCCTGTTCGACGGTCGTTTGATGCCCCGTCAAGGAGCACCGGTTCTTACAACTCCCGCGTCTGGCCAGATGAAATCACGCCTGCCGGTCACCGGGCCACTCATGCGCAGACGAAGCCCAGCTCGACGGGCTTTCGGCAGCCGAATCGGGAGCCGGATGGTGACGACTCCTTCACAAGATCCACGAAGTGGTCTCGCGATCTACATCACTCAACGACTCTTCGCCGATCGGACATACGGCCATTTAAGACTTGACTGTCGCCCGGGAGATCTCCCGCGCATATCGCGCCTGTGACGCTTCTGTGTATGCGATGTGCGGATTCCCTGAATTCAGGATTCGCGATCAACCCGGGCGGCGGGCGGCGCCGAATTTCACTTTCCGTGCACCACCGGAAGCGCAGCGTATCAATTCTCCCGGATCAGGTAGGCGTCGGTGACGGTCTGGGTCAGCTCGTTCCCCGCGCGGTCGGTCAGCTCCGCCCTGAGGGACACCCCCGTGCCCGCTTCCACGGGGTTGGTCACGATCACCCGGCCGTCCCGGACGGGGAGTTCCCGCCAGCTCCCGCCGCCGTCGAAGCTCACCAGCACCCGGAGGTCCGCCGGCCCCTCCGCGGCGGCGGCGCCCTGCACCGTCACCGGGATCTCGGTCTCCGCGCCCGCCGGGGCCGTGCTGTCCAGGGCCAGCTCCGGGGTGAACCGGACGGCCGAGGCCGGGATCCGCACCTTCTCCTCGGACCCGTACTCCGAGGAGAAGGTGTACTCGGCGGTCACCTCCCGGGCCGGCGTGCCGGCGCCGCCCCGGGACAGCGTGGTGACGAGCCGGTAGCCGGCCCGTCCCTCCGGCAGGGTGAACTCGGTGCGGTCCAGCACGTCCTCCGACGCCGCGTACGGTTCGCCGTCGCGGTAGAGCGTCGTCGAGGCACTGTCGTAGTCGCTCCGGCCCCGGTGCCCGGAACCGTCGGCGAGCGGGTTCACCCGGCCGAGCAGGGTGTTGCCCCGCCGGTACAGGCCGTCCGCGGTGTCCGCTTCGATCAGCGGGCCGAAGACCCCGACGTTGAAGGTGTGGGCATGGCGCTCCCCCGCCGTGTAGGCGGCCCGCTGCGGTCCGGTGTAGTACGCCTCCTCCTGCTGCTCCGGCGAGAGTTGCGCGTAGCTGTGCGACCAGCGCACCCCGTCGGTGTTGAGGAACTGCCGGACGGTGCCGGGCGCCTCCCGGATCAGGGAAACCGTCCATCCGGCGCCGAGGTCCCCGGTGTCGGGCTCGGTGAGCAGCGAGCCGCTGCGCCCCGGTGCCGTGGTGCCCTGGCCGACGGAGAGTTCCGCCAGCTCGGCGGCGCGGGTGTCCCGGCGCAGCCCGGTGAACAGGCGGTCCTCCTGCCCGAACGCGGTGCGGTACTCGGTGTCGCCGCCGCTCTCCCAGCTGCCGACCGCCTTGGCGTGCAGCATCCCGGGCCCGGCCTCCGGTCCGGTGTGCCCGGTGTGGAAGCCGTCGGGGAGTTCGGGGGTCAGCCAGACGCTGCTGACCGTGCTGTCGCCGCCCGGCATGCCGGGGACCGTCATGTCGAAGGACATCGCGACGTTGACGAGTTGGGCCTCCGGGTCCGGAACGGTCAGCTCGACCGGCTCGGCCCGACGGGCGTCGAAGGCGACCGTGGTGTCGCCGGTGAGCTCCAGCTCGGGCCGCAGCTGCCAGTCCAGCCCGGTGACGTTCTCCCCGGTGGCGCCCGCGTGCAGGATCTCGTGGCTCAGCAGATAGGTGCCGCGGGGCAGCCGCACGGTCGATGCGCCGTCCTCGCTCCCGGTGCCGGTGAACGTGCGGCGGGCGAAGTCGTAGAGGGTGACGGCCCAGGCGCCGGGGGCCGTACCGTCCCGGCCGGTGGTCCGGACCGTCAGGTCGTACGACTCCTCCTCGCGCACCAGTCCGCCGGAGGTGCGGACCGACTGGCCGCCGCCCGCCGCCGTGACCGTGACGCCGTACGCGCCGTTCCGGTCGCCGCCCGGCCGGGTGTCCGCGGTCAGGCCCACCGAGGCCGTGCCGCCGGCCGGGACGGTGAGCCGCTCCGCGTCCAGGGTGAACATGCCCTCGGGCGCGGCCCCGCCGTCCGGTCCGGTCGCCTCCGTGGTGAGTGCCAGGGTGATGTCCCGCTCGCCGTCGTTGCGGTAGGTGACCGTCCCGGTGACGGGCTCGTCGTCCTGGTGCGGCCACTGCCGGGTGCCGAAGGCGAGCGAGGACGACTCGGCGGCCAGGGTCTGTGCGGTGGCACGGGCAGCGTCCACGCGGCCCGTGCCCTGTTCGAACACGCTGTGGCCGCCGCCGGCTGCGGCTGAACCGGTGAGCGCCGACTTGAGCCGCCGGCCGGTCCAGTCCGGGTGCTGCTGGGCGAGCAGGGCTGCCGCGCCCGCGACGTGCGGGGTGGCCATCGAGGTGCCGGACACGGCGCCGTAGCCGTCGGCGACGGGTTCGGCCTCCTCGGCGAGCGCGCTGCCCTCGGCGAGCGCGGCGCCCACGGACACCCCGGGGGCGGTCAGATCGGGCTTGGGCGCCGCGTCGGCGGGGCGCGGGCCGCGCGCTGAGAAGTCCGCCAGCCGGTCCTCCTTGTCGACCGCGCCGACCGTGAGGGCGGCGTCCGCCGTGCCCGGGGTGGTGACACCGCCCGCGGCCGGGCCGGTGTTCCCGGCCGCGACGACGAACAGCGTCCCGCTCTCCGCGGAGAGCCGGTTGAGGGCCCGCTCCATGGGGCCCTCGCCGGGGCTGTCGGGGGCACCGATGCTGAGGTTGACCACGTCGGCGCCCTGGGCGACGGCCCATTCCATGCCGGCGACGATCCCGGACTCGGTGCCGGTGTTCTCGTCGGAGATGACCTTGCCGTTCAGCAGCTTCGCGCCCGGGGCCACACCGCGGTACGTCCCGCCGGAGGCGGCTCCGGTGCCGGCCGCGGTGGATGCCACATGGGTGCCGTGGCCGTGCCGGTCCGTGGTGCCGGGAGACGTCGAGAAGTTCTCCTCGGCGATCACCTTGCCGCCGGCCAGGTCCGGGTGCGTGGTGTCGATGCCGGTGTCCAGCACGGCGATGGTGACGCCCTCTCCGTCGTACCCCGACTCCCAGGCCGTGGGGGCGCCGATCTGGGGGACGCTGCGGTCCAGGCCGGTGCGCAGCAGGCCGTCCAGGGAGACGGAGGAGACCCCGGGCGCGGTGGTGCGCTGCCCCCCGGAGCCGGACGGGCGGGTGAGCGCCGTCCACGCCTCGGCGGTCTCCCGCGGAGCGGTGGCCACGGCGTCGGAGCCGATGCTGCGGAGGGTGCGCACCGCGCCGGGGCCCGCGGCGGCGCGCAGCCCGGGCCGGGCGGCCGGGTCGGAGCTGTCGTAGCCGACGATGAACGGCAGGGTGTCGCCGTGCGCGGCCCGGAACTCGGGGCTGCTCAGTTCGGTGACGTCGAAGAGCCGGCGGTCGAGCGTGCCGTCGAGGATCAGCCGGGTGGCGTCCTGCGGAACGACGTGGGTGTGTCCGTTGCCGTCGCGCTGGAACTTGACGGGGACTCCGGCGCGGCCTTCGGCGGGCAGGAAGCCGGTCACCTTCCCGTCGCCGCCGACACGGACCCGGTCACCTGTGACGAGGGTGACGAGTGATCCCGCCCGCGGAACGGCCGCGCCCCGGGCGGAGTCGCCCGGGAACGCGGCCGTCGCGGTGGTGGAGCCGGCCGCCGGGACGGCGGCCGCTGCCCCGGCCGGTACGGCACCGGCCGGGACGAGTAAGGCGGTGAGGGCCGCGGCGAGCGCGGCGGCGGTGGAGCGGGTACGGGTCGGCACTGTTCCCCCTGCTGGCGTCGGTGTGGTCGTGGGCCCACGGCGGTGGTCCGGCGTGCCCCGTGACGGCGGGGCGCCCCGGGCCGGGGGTACGTCTCGGTCACAGCCGTACCCCCCGGCCGGGGCGCCCCGCACGGGACCATGCTGGCGCGCCCTGCCCGCGGCCGACAACGGTGTGATACCGCCCCGAAGCCGGGCACGACCGGGATTTGGGCACCGGCGGCCGGGGAGGACGGGCCGCCGGAGGACGGTCCGGCGCCCAGGACGGGCCCGGCTCCCGGGACGGACCCGGCACCGAGGACGGGCCGGGCGGCGATGACGGCCCCCGAGGCC
>NZ_WHPN01000132.1 GCF_009735685.1 Streptomyces lycii
GACGGCTGCGCAGGCTCAACCTCGTCATGCTGCTCCCGCCGCTCGTGGTCGGCGGGATGCTGCTGGTGGCGGTCCGGGCCGAGAGCTGGTGGCAAGCCGTACTCCTGGGCGCGGGCGTGGCGGCGGCCGTGGTGGCCTTCGTGCGGTGGGCGGCGGGCGAGCTGTCCCGCGTCGCACTGCCGTGCCTGGTCGTCGCCGCGGCCGTGTGGCTGCTCGGCGCGCTGGTGGCCGGCAGCCACGCCGCGTTCTACGGCATATCCGTCGTGGGCCCCCTCGTCGTCCCCCGGCTGCCCCGCCACCGGGGAGCGGCCGCCGTCGGGCTCGCCTGCTACGTCGCCGCCGTGGGCGCGGCGCGGCTGCTGGTGTCCGACGAGGCCGTCGCCGAGGTCCTGCTGCTGTACGTGCTCATTCCCACGGGCGCCACCGTGGTGCTGACCGGGCTCATGTTCCCCAACAAGCGGTTCTACGACGTGGTGCGGGAGCTGGAGCAGTCACGGGAACGCGAAGCGGAGCTGGCCGTCATCCGCGAACGCGTCCGGTTCGCGGGCGATCTGCACGACATCCAGGGCCACACGCTCCACGTGGTGAAGCTGAAGGCCGCGCTCGCCCGGAAGCTGGTGCACAGCGACGCGGACCGGGCGGAGGAGGAGCTGCGCGAGATCCACGCCCTGGTCAGCGACACCATCACCCAGTCCAAGGAACTCGCCTACGCGCAGCGGCGGCTCAACCTCTCCGCGGAGCTGGAGAACGCCAAGAACCTCTTCGAGGCCGCGGGCATCCTGGTACGCGTCCACCGCGAGGACGCGGCCGGGGACCGGGCCGGCCGGGGCGCGGACGAACTGCTCGGCCAGGTCCTCCGCGAGACGGCGACCAACATCCTGCGGCACGCGCAGGCCACGCAGGTGCGGATCACCCTCTCCGGGTCCGGCATCGCCGTCGTCAACGACGGAGCGGAGGACGGCCCGCTGCCGGAACTCGGCGGGCTCGCCGGCCTCGGCCGACGGGTGGCCGACGCCGGAGGCGAACTCGAGGCGGAACAGGACAACGGATGGTTCCTGACGGCCGTGGAGTTCCCGCCCCCGCTCACCGGCGCGGCCCCGGCGGCAACGCGGAAGGACGACCGATGACCACCGTCGTGCTCGCCGACGACGAGGCCCTGCTCCGCAAGGCGCTGGCGGCCCTGCTCCCGCTGGAGGGAGAGATCGCCGTACTCGCCGAGGCGGGCGACGGCGAGGCGGCCGTACGGGCCACGCTGCGGCACCGCCCCGACGTGCTCGTCATCGACCTGGAGATGCCCGGGACGGACGGACTCGCCGCCGTCGCGGAGATCCGCCGTGCGCGGCCGGGGCAGGTGATCCTCATGCTGACCCGCCACGCCAGACCGGGCGTGCTGCGCAAGGCCCTGAAGCTCGGGGTCCAGGGCTTCGTCAGCAAGTCCGCCGAACCGGCGCACATCACCTCGGTCATCAAGACCCTGCACGAGGGGAGGCGGTGGATCGACCCGGACGTCTCCGCGCTCGCCGTCATCGACGACTGCCCTCTCACCGACCGCGAGCTGGACGTGCTGCGGGTCACCCGCGAGGGCTACTCCGTCGCCGACATCGCCACCCGGCTCCGCCTCGCGGAGGGCACCGTGCGCAACTATCTCTCGAACGCGATGGGGAAGACCCAGACCCGGACCCGGCACGAAGCGGCGCGGTACGCGCGTGAACACGACTGGCTGTGAGAGCGGCTGGGCGCGGGCCCGCCGCCTGCCCGCCGCTGCCCACCGCCCGGCGGGCACGATACGCCGCTGCGACGTGCTGCGACGTGCTGCACCTGCTGCGACGTGCTGCGACCTGCTGTGGCGTGCTGCGACCTGCTGTGGCGTGCTGCGGGGCGGCGGCCGCTCGCCGCGCACAGCCGGCGGGTCCGGCCGGCCGCTGCCCGCCGGGTGCGCCCGCCGTATCGCCCGCCGCGCACGGCACCGCACGGCCGCCGGGGGCCGTGCGCGGCGATCGCCCGCTCCCTCCTCGCCGGGTGACCCCGGCTAGGAGCGCCGTACCGGAATGCTGGTCACGAACGGCTGCTCCGGCGCCGGGTCGGCGAAGAAGTCGTTGCCCTTGTCGTCCACCACGATGAACGCGGGGAAGCCCTCGACCTCGATCTTCCAGACCGCCTCCATGCCCAGCTCCTCGTACTCCAGGACCTCGACCTTCTTGATGCAGTCCTGGGCGAGCCGGGCCGCCGGGCCGCCGATCGAGCCGAGGTAGAAGCCGCCGTGCGCCTTGCAGGCGTCGGTCACCTGCTGCGAGCGGTTGCCCTTGGCGAGCATCACCTTCGAGCCGCCCGCGGCCTGGAACTGCTCAACGTACGCGTCCATCCGCCCCGCCGTCGTCGGCCCGAACGAGCCGGAGGCGTAGCCCTCGGGGGTCTTGGCCGGACCGGCGTAGTACACCGGGTGGTCCTTGAGGTACTGCGGCATCTCCTCGCCCGCGTCCAGCCGCTCCTTGATCTTGGCGTGCGCGATGTCGCGCGCCACGACGAGCGTGCCGGTCAGCGACAGCCGGGTCTTGACCGGGTGCCTGGTCAGCTCGGCGAGGATCTCGTCCATCGGGCGGGTCAGATCGACCCTCACGGCCTCCAGGTCCGGGCCCGCGCCCTCGGTCAGCTGCTCCTCGGTGGTCTCCGGGAGGAAGCGCGCCGGGTCGGTCTCCAGCTGCTCCAGGAAGACGCCCTCGGCCGTGATCTTCGCGACGGCCTGCCGGTCGGCCGAGCAGGAGACGGCGATCGCGACCGGGCAGGAGGCGCCGTGCCGCGGCAGCCGCACCACGCGCACGTCGTGGCAGAAGTACTTGCCGCCGAACTGCGCGCCGATCCCGATCTTCTGCGTCAGCTCGAAGACCTTCTCCTCCAGCTCCTTGTCCCGGAAGCCGTGGCCGGCCGGGGAGCCTTCGGCGGGCAGCTCGTCGAGGTAGTGCGCGGAGGCGTACTTCGCGGTCTTCAGCGCGTACTCCGCGGAGGTGCCGCCGACGACGATCGCCAGGTGGTACGGCGGGCAGGCCGCGGTGCCCAGCGAGCGGATCTTCTGCTCCAGGAACGTCATCATGCTGCCCTCGTTGAGGACGGCCTTCGTCTCCTGGTAGAGGAACGACTTGTTGGCCGAGCCGCCGCCCTTGGCCATGAACAGGAACTTGTACGCGCCGCCGTCGGTGGCGTACAGCTCGATCTGCGCGGGCAGGTTCGTGCCGGTGTTCTTCTCGTCCCACATGGTCAGCGGTGCCATCTGCGAGTAGCGCAGATTGAGCTGCGTGTACGCGTCGTAGATGCCGCGCGAGAGCGCCTCCTCGTCCCCGCCGGGGGTGAGGACGTTCTGCCCGCGCTTGCCCATGACGATCGCGGTGCCGGTGTCCTGGCACATGGGGAGCACGCCGGCGGCCGCGATGTTCGCGTTCTTGAGCAGGTCGAGCGCCACGAAGCGGTCGTTCGCGGACGCCTCGGGGTCGTCCAGGATGCGGCGCAGCTGGGCGAGGTGGGCCGGGCGCAGATAGTGCGAGATGTCGTGCATGGCCTCGGCGGCGAGCTTGCGCAGGGCCTCCGGCTCGACCTTGAGGAACGTACGTCCGTCCGCCTCGAAGGTGCTGACGCCCTCCGCGGTCACCAGCCGGTACGGCGTGGTGTCCTCACCCAGGGGAAGGAGGTCGGTGTACGCGAACTCGGGCATCGTCGGGGTTCCTCTGCTTCTGCTCGGCGGGGTTCTGCTCGGCTCCTGCCCGGCGGGTTCTGCCCGGCGGGCCTGCCCGGCTGGGCTCGGGGCCCGTCCAGCCTAGAACGCCTTGCGGGCTTCCGGTTCTGTGAGGTAAGGCTCACTCGGTGGCCTGTGGCCTGTGGCCTGTGGCCTGTGGCCTGTGGCCTGTGGCCTGTGGCCGGTGGCCCGTGGGCCCGTGGCCGGGCGCGGGCTGAGTCCGCCCCGTCGATACGGCGCGGCAGGGCGCGACGCGGCATGACAACTCCGTTGTGACAACCGGGCGCGACAACCCGCGTGACAACCCGTCGCGACAAGCCGCCGCGCCCCCTAGTCGCGATCTATCGCGTTTGGGTACGCTGGGCGGGTGGATGCAACGTCACGGGGGACGGCCCCCGACACCCCGGACACACCGCGCGGCGCACAGGCCCCCTCGCTGCGGAAGGAACAACTTCCCGCGGCCCCGGCTCCGGCCGCGCAGGCGGACATCCGGGCGTCCGACAAGGATCGCGACCGTATCGCGGATGTGCTGCGGGAAGCCCTGGCCGAGGGCCGGCTGACCACCGAGGAGCACTCCGAACGGATCGACCTCGTCTACCGCGCCAAGACGGTCGGCGAGCTGGAGCCCCTGGTCCGCGACCTGCCGGCGGCCGGACGGCCGCAGCGGGACCCCGCGCCGGAATCCGGGGCCACCGCCATGCCGCCCCACTCGGCGACCACCACCGCGGCGGAGAACCTCATCGCGGTCTTCGGCGGCGCCAGCCGCAGGGGCCGCTGGCGGGTGGGGCGCAGGACGACCGCGTTCGCCGCTTTCGGCGGTGTGGAGATCGACCTGACGGAGGCGGTCTTCCAGCAGCAGGAAGTCGTCATCAACGCCACCGCCGTCTTCGGCGGCATCGAGATCCGGGTCCCGGAGAACGTCTCGCTGCGCGGCACGGGCACCGGCATCTTCGGCGGCTTCGACGTCAAGACCTACGAGGCCCCGGACCCGGACGCCCCGGTCGTCGTCGTCACCGGCTACGCCCTCTTCGGCGGGGTGGAGGCCAAGCCCAAGAAGGGCAAGCGGCTGCGGGATCTTCGCGATCGCGTGCGCAAGGAGATGGAGGGCTGAGACGGCCCCGCACCGGCCGGATCCGGCCGCCACGGTGTGAATAGGCGCGCGCACAGCGGGTAGGGACAGTCGAGTCCTCTCTCGCGCGGCATGGGGGTGCAAACGGTCGCGCGAAGAGAGACGGCAAGGGTGACTCTTTCGCGAAGCCGTCGTCAGGAGTAGACCGTGCTGCATTCGCCGCATCAGTCCGTGCAGGCCGCCGTACCCCCGCAGCGCGTCACAGCGCGGGACCAGGACGGTCCCTGGCATGCGGAGGCGGTGTGCCGCCGGGACGAGGCCGGGCTGTTCTTCGCCCCCTCCAAGGAGCCGACGGCCGCGCGGCTGTCCCGGGAGGAGGCCGCGAAGCGGGTCTGCGCCCGCTGCCCGGTGCTCACCGACTGCCGGGAGCACGCGCTGCTGCAGCCGGAGCCCTACGGCGTGTGGGGCGGGCTCACCGCAGCCGAGCGCCGCGTCGTGCTGGCGCGCCGCCGGCGCCGGGAGGCCGAGTTGCAGAAGACCGTGCGACCGGCGATATCCCGGGTGGCCGCGGCCGGCTGACAGGCCGTACGCCGGAGGGGCGTCCCGTGCTGCGGGACGCCCCTCCGGCGGTTTGCGCGCGCCGGGTGCGCGGGGGCCGGGCGGCCCGGGCGGGCCCGGGTGCCGGGCTCGGGTGCTCGGGCCGAAGGGCCCGGGTCGCCGGGGCCGGGTCGCCGAACTCCGGTCGAAGGCTCGGGTCGCCGGGCTCCGGGCAAGGGCTGCTCCGGATCGAGGACCGTTCCGGATCGGAGGCCGCTCTGGCCCGCCGGGCCCGGTTCGACGGGCTCGCCCCGGCGGCCGTCGGCGGCCTCGGCCCGTCGGCCTCGGCCCGTCGGCCTCGACCCGTCGGTCCCGTACGCCGGTCTCAGCGCGCCCGGTCGAAGTCCACCGCGCTGTAGGCCCGGAGCTTCTTCAGCCGGTGCGTCGAATCGATCTGCCGGATCGTGCCCGACCGCGAACGCATCACCAGCGACTGCGTGGTGGCGGTCTCCGCGCGGTACCGCACACCGCGCAACAGCTCGCCGTCCGTGATCCCGGTCGCGACGAAGAACACGTTCTCGCCGCTGACCAGGTCGGCCGTGTGCAGCACCCGGTCGAGGTCGTGGCCCGCGTCGAGCGCGCGCTGCTTCTCCTCGTCGTCCTTCGGCCACAGCTTGCCCTGGATCGTGCCGCCGAGGCACTTGATCGCGCAGGCCGCGATGATCCCCTCGGGGGTGCCGCCGACGCCCATCAGCAGATCGACGCCGGTGCCCTCGCGGACCGCCATGATCGCGCCCGCGACGTCGCCGTCCGAGATGAACTTGATCCGGGCGCCCGTCTCGCGGATCTCCTTGACGATGCCCTCGTGCCGCGGGCGGTCCAGCACGACCACCGTGACGTCCTCGGGCGTGCTGTTCTTCGCCTTGGCCACGCGCCGGATGTTGACCGACGGCGGGGCGGTGATGTCGACGTAGTCCGCCGCCTCCGGGCCGGTGACCAGCTTGTCCATGTAGAAGACCGCCGACGGGTCGAACATGGTGCCGCGGTCGGCGACGGCCAGGACGGACACGGCGTTCGTCATGCCCTTGGCGGTGAGCGTCGTCCCGTCGACCGGGTCCACGGCGACATCGCACTCCGCTCCGGTGCCGTCGCCCACACGCTCCCCGTTGAACAGCATCGGCGCTTCGTCCTTCTCGCCTTCGCCGATCACCACGACGCCGTTCATGGAAACCGTGTGCACCAGGGTGCGCATGGCCTTGACGGCGGCGCCGTCCGCGCCGTTCTTGTCACCGCGGCCGACCCACCGCCCGGCGGCCATCGCGGCGGCCTCGGTGACCCGGACGAGTTCCAGGGCGAGGTTGCGGTCGGGATGCTCGGGACTCACGTCGAGCGGGGGCGGCAGTTGTTGCTCGGTCATCGGTGCGCACCTTTCTGTACGACGACGGCCGGATGTTGAGGGTGCTCAGACTTTATCCGCTTACCGCCAATCTGAGCAGGGCGCCCCACGAATGAGCGCCTTCGCCGTGATGGCGGGGGCCGCGGAACGGGCAGGGCGCGCCATGGGGGACCATGGACGGGTGGCAAGCATGCGCGGTAAACAGACAGTGCGGGACATGGTGCTGTCGATGACGGTGATCGGACTTTTCGCCGCCGGTATCTACCTCTTCATCCCGCACGACGAGAACCAGGACCCGATCAAGCGGGTCGACTACACGGTGGAGCTGGACTCGGCCCGCCGCGCCGCGCCGTACCCGCTCGCGGCCCCGGAGGGACTCCCCGGGAGCTGGAAGGCGACCTCCGTCACCTACGATGGCGACGACCCGGCGGGCGCGGCCTGGCACCTGGGCTACCTCGACCCGGAGCGGGAGTACGTCGCGGTCGAGCAGAGCGACGGCAAGGCGTCGAAATTCATCGCGGACGTCACCCACGGGGCGAAGAGGACCGGGGAGAGCCGGCGCATCGGCGAGACGGAGTGGCAGCGCTACGAGGGCGAGAAGTACGACGCGCTCGTGCGCCGGGAGCCGGATGTGACCACGGTCGTCACGGGTACGGCCTCGCAGGAACATCTGGCGAAGATGGCCGCGGCGCTGAAGGCGTCCTGAGCAGGGCCGGTGCCTGGCCGGTGCCCGGAGCGTGTGCGGTGCCCGGAGCCGGCCGGTGCCCGGAGCTGTGGCAGGGCTGAGGTGGTGTCTGGCTGAACCGGAGCCTGTCCGGTGCCCGAAGCCGGGGCGGAGCCGGAGCCCGGCCGGGCTGAGCTGGAGCCGGGGCTGAGCCTGTCCGGCCCCCGGAGCCGGCCGGTGCCCGGAGCCGGAGCCGGGGCTGAGCCGGAGCCGGGTCGGGCTGAGCCGCTGTGCGCGGGATTGAGGGAGTGCCCGGGGCAGGGCCGGCGCCTGGGGGGTCTGTCGGGTGCCGGGGGTGGGCCCTCCGGGAGGGGGTCTTCCACCGCATATTTACGGCCGCCTGAACGGTACGCGGAAGAGTCACCCTTTTTCCGCGGCCACAAATACACGTAAGCGTGGAAGACCCCCTCCCTCCGGGCCCACCCCCTCCCGTCGGCATGGCGGCTGCGGGTCGTGCTGGGCTTGCGGGCGTGGAGTCGCCCGGGGGGCTTGTGTCGGGGGCTGTGGGTGGTGCCGGGCGGGCCTACCTCTTCCCGTTGGCATGGCGGGTGCGGGTCGTGCTGTCTTGCGGGCGTGGAGTCGCCCGGGGGGCTTGTGTCGGGGGCTGTGGGTGGTGCCGGTTGCCGGTGTGGAGTCGGGAGGCGGCGGGTCTTGGCTGCCTGTGGTCATGGGCTGAGGGGGCGGGCTCAGGTCTCGTCGGGCTCCTGCTTCGGGGGGCCCTCCGGTTCCTCGGTCCCGGCCAGCGCCGCGTCGAGCCGGGCCCGTGCCCCGTCGAGCCAGCGGCGGCAGACCTGCGCCAGTTCCTCGCCGCGCTCCCAGAGCGCGAGGGACTCCTCCAGTGTCGTGCCGCCCGCCTCCAGGCGGCGTACGACCTCGATCAGCTCGTCGCGCGCCTGCTCGTACCCCAGCGTGTCGTCCGGCGTCGGCGCGGTCCCGGTGTCTGCCATGCCGCCAGCCTAAAGCCCGGGGGTGACATGCCGGGCCGGCCGGCGGGCTCCGTGGAACAGTGCCGGGACGGTTCGGGGTCCCTCCGGTTTCCCCCGGCCGGGGCGGACTAGCCGGAGTCGGAGTCGGGGGCCCGGGAGGGCTTGCCGGTGCGGGGCTTGGCGGGGGACTTGGGGCCGGGCTTCGTGCCCGAGCGGGGCTTGGCCGGAGCCGGGCGGGAGCCGGAGCCGGAGGCGGCGGAGTGGGGAGGCTGCGCCGTCACCGCGAGTTCGCCGTCCGCCACCCGTGCCCGGAGCCGCTCGCCCTCCGCTACGTCCCGCGCCGCCCGGACCACGGACCCGTCCGGGCGCTGGAGCACCGCATACCCCCGCTCCAGCGTCGCCGCCGGGGACAGCGCCACCACCCGGGCCCGGGTGTGCGCCAGCTCCGAGTCGGCGCGGTCCAGCAGATGCCGCAGGGTGCGCCGGGACCGGTCGCACAGGGCCGCCAGCTGCTCCTCCCGCTCCTCCACCATCCGGTGCGGGCGCTCCATGCAGGGCCGGGCCAGGGCCGAGGCCAGACCGCGCCGCTCCCGGTCCAGCAGGCCGTTGACGCTGCGCAGCGACCGCTCGCGGAGCTGCTGGATGCGGTGCAGCTCCTCGCCGACGTCCGGCACGGTCTTCTTCGCCGCGTCGGTCGGCGTCGACGCCCGGACGTCGGCGACCAGGTCCAGCAGCGGCGAGTCCGGCTCGTGCCCGATGGCGGAGACGACCGGGGTCCGGCAGGCGGCGACCGTGCGCACCAGCTGCTCGTCGGAGAAGGGCAGCAGGTCCTCGACGCTGCCGCCGCCCCGGGCGACCACGATCACGTCGACCTCGGGGTGCGCGTCCAGCTCCCGGACCGCCTCGACCACCTGCGGCACGGCGTGCACGCCCTGCACCGCGACATTGCGCACCTCGAAGCGGACGGCCGGCCAGCGCAGCCGGGCGTTCTCCAGGACATCCCGCTCGGCGGCCGAGGCGCGGCCGCAGACCAGCCCTATGAGCTGCGGCAGGAACGGCAGCGGCCGCTTCCGGTCCGCGGCGAACAGCCCCTCGGCGGCCAGCGACTTCTTCAGCTGCTCCAGCCGGGCCAGCAGCTCGCCCACCCCGACCGGCTTGATCTCGGCGGCCCGCAGCGAGAGCTGCCCGCGCGGGGCGTACCACTCCGGTTTGGCGTGCACGACGACCCGGGCGCCCTCGGAGACGACGTCCGCGACCTTGTCGAAGACGCCGCGGAAGCAGGTGACGGTCAGCGAGATGTCGTACGACGGATCGCGCAGCGTCAGGAACACGACGCCCGCGCCGGGCCGCCGCGACAGCTGGGTGATCTGCCCCTCGACCCACACGGCGCCGAGCCGGTCGATCCAGCCGCCGATGAGCCGCGACACCTCACCGACGGGGATCGGGGTGTCGGCCGAGGTGTTGAGTGCCATACCAGGAGGCTAGCGGCACGCTCCGACAAGCGGGGCCGGCCGGACGGAGGGGGGACGTCCGGGCCGGGGCGGCGGCCGTACGATGGACGGCATGACTGCTACGCCCAGCCCGTCGCCCGACGCCGCAGCCACCGCGGGCGCCCCGCGCCGCGAAGGCCGGGGCCGTGTCCTGCTCGCCGCCCCGAGGGGGTATTGCGCGGGCGTGGACCGTGCCGTGATCGCCGTCGAGAAGGCCCTGGAGCAGTACGGCGCGCCGGTCTATGTGCGCAAGGAGATCGTGCACAACAAGTACGTCGTGAAGACCCTGGAGAAGAAGGGTGCGATCTTCGTCGAGGAGACGGAGGAGGTGCCCGAGGGGTCCATCGTGATCTTCTCGGCGCACGGGGTGGCCCCGGTCGTCCACGAGGAGGCCGCCTCCCGGAAGCTGGCGACCATCGACGCCACCTGCCCGCTCGTCACCAAGGTGCACAAGGAAGCGGTCCGCTTCGCGAAGGACGACTACGACATCCTCCTCATCGGCCACGAGGGCCACGAGGAGGTCATCGGCACCAGCGGTGAGGCCCCCGAGCACATCACCCTGGTCGACGGCCCGGACGACGTGAAGAACGTCGAGGTCCGCGACCCGGAGAAGGTCGTCTGGCTCTCCCAGACCACGCTCTCCGTCGACGAGACGATGGAGACCGTGGACGCGCTCAAGGAGCGCTACCCGAAGCTCATCAGCCCGCCCAGCGACGACATCTGCTACGCCACGCAGAACCGTCAGATCGCGGTCAAGCAGGTGGCGGCCGACTCCGACCTGGTGCTGGTCGTGGGCTCGAAGAACTCCTCGAACTCCGTCCGCCTGGTCGAGGTCGCCCTCGGCGCCGGGGCGAAGGACGGTCATCTCGTGGACAACGCCGACGAGATCGACGAGGCCTGGCTGGAGGGCGTCTCCACGGTCGGCATCAGCTCCGGTGCGTCGGTCCCCGACGTGCTCGTCGAAGGCGTCATCGACTGGCTCGCCGAGCGCGGCTTCGGCGACGTGGAGATCGTCCAGCCGATGGAGGAGAGCATCACCTTCTCGCTGCCGAAGGAGCTGCGCCGCGACCTGCGCGCCGAGGCCGCCGCCGCGGTCTCCGGCCCGGACGCCCCCGCCTCCTGAGCGGAGGCCCGCGGGCCGGGCGACGCCCCGGCGGGACGCGGCGACGCATACCCGGCCGTCGTCCGGGCTAGGTTGATGACCATGGCGGCGAACTCCGGGGCACAGACCCCACAGACGGCCCCGTTGAGCGGGCAGCGGACCGAGCGGACCGGCCCGGCGGAGGAGACCGGGCAGATCCTGGGCGTGGACATCGGCGGCTCCGGGATCAAGGGCGCCCCGGTCGACCTGACCCGCGGCGATCTCGCGGCGGCCCGGCACAAGGTGCTGACCCCGCAGCCGTCGACCCCGGACGCGGTGGCCGGCTGCGTCGAGGAGGTCGTACGGCACTTCGGCTGGACCGGGCCGGTCGGCGTGACGTTCCCCGGCGTCGTCCGGGACGGCAGGACGCTGACCGCCGCCAACGTCGACAAGGGCTGGGTCGGCCGGGACGCCCGGGCGATGCTCGCCGACCGGATCGGGCTGCCCGTGACCGTACTGAACGACGCGGACGCGGCCGGGGTCGCCGAGATGTCGTTCGGCGCGGGGCGCGGCCGGGACGGCACCGTCGTCGTGCTGACGCTGGGCACCGGCATCGGCAGCGCCGTGTTCATCGACGGCCGTCTCGTGCCGAACACCGAACTCGGTCATCTGGAGCTGGACGGCCACGACGCGGAGACCCGTGCCTCGACGCGCGCCAAGGACGACGAGGAGCTGAGCTGGACCGAGTGGGCGGGCCGCGTGGAGCGCTATCTGGCCCATGTCGAGATGCTGTTCTCGCCCGCGCTGTTCGTCATCGGCGGCGGGGTGAGCCGCAAGTCGGCGAAGTTCCTGCCGCTCATCGAGGGCGTACGGGCGGAGCTGGTGCCGGCCGAGCTCCAGAACAACGCGGGGATCGTCGGCGCCGCGATGTCGGCCGCGGCGGCGCAGGGCTGAGCGGACGCCCTCGGCCGTGCCCTGCGGCTCCGGGCCCGGGCCTGGAGGCGGGCTTCGCGCCCGGGC
>NZ_WHPN01000133.1 GCF_009735685.1 Streptomyces lycii
CGGGTTGAGCGAGGTGTACGGGTCCTGGAACACCATCTGGATGTTCCGCCGCACCGCCTTCAGGGCCCGGCGGGACAGCCGGGTGACGTCCTCGCCCTTGTAGCGGATGGTGCCCGCCGTCGGCCGTTCCAGGTGGACGAGCATCTTCGCGACGGTGGACTTGCCGCAGCCGGACTCGCCGACGATGCCGAGCGTCTCGCCCCGCCACAGGTCGAAGGAGACGGTGTCGACGGCCCGGACGGCCCCGATGTGGCGCCGGATCACCACGCCGCGGGTCAGCGGGTAGAGCTTGGCCAGGTCGCGCACCTCGAGGATGGGTTCGCCCGCGGTGGTGCGCCCGGCCGGCCGCGTGCTCCCGTGCTGCCCGTGGGGCTCAGCGGACTCACAGGGCCCAGCGGACTCGGGGGGCTCAGGGGGCTGGGGCATCGGCCAGCTCGTCCTTCCAGAAGTGGCAGGCGCTCGCGCGGCCCGGCAGTGGTGTCCCGTCCGGTTCGGCGACGCCGTACAGCGGCGGCCGGTCGCTGCGGCACACGGGCTGCACCCTGGGGCAGCGCGGGTTGAACTCGCACCCCGGCGGGATGGCGATCAGATTGGGCGGCAGCCCCTTGACGGCGTGCAGCCGCTTCCCCTTGCGGTCGAGCCGGGGAATGGAGTCGAGCAGGCCCTGGGTGTACGGGTGGGCGGGGCGCTCGTACAGCTCGTGCACCGGGGCGGTCTCGACGATCCGGCCCGCGTACATCACGGCGATCTTGTC
>NZ_WHPN01000134.1 GCF_009735685.1 Streptomyces lycii
ATGAGCTTGCGCAGCTCGCGGCCCGTGGTCTCCAGCTTGGAGTCCGAGTCGGTCTTCTTGTACTCGTTGTACTTCGGCAGACCGGAGTGGTACTCGTCCATCCAGGTGCGCGCGAACGAGCCGTCCTGGATCTCGGCGAGGACCTTCCGCATCTCGGCCTTGGTGTTGTCGTTGATGATGCGGGGGCCGGTGACGTAGTCGCCCCACTCGGCGGTCTCGGAGACCGACCAGCGCATCTTGTCGAGGCCGCCCTCGTACATCAGGTCCACGATCAGCTTGAGTTCGTGGAGGCACTCGAAGTAGGCGATCTCCGGCTGGTAGCCCGCCTCGACGAGGGTCTCGAAGCCCGCCTTGACCAGCGCGGCCGTACCACCGCAGAGGACGGCCTGCTCGCCGAAGAGGTCCGTCTCGGTCTCCTCGGTGAAGGTCGTCTTGATGACGCCGGCCCGGGTGCCGCCGATGCCCGCGGCGTAGGACAGGGCGAGCGCGAAGGCGTTGCCCGTGGCGTCCTGCTCGACGGCCGCGATGCACGGAACGCCGCGGCCCTCCTCGTACTGGCGGCGCACGAGGTGGCCCGGGCCCTTCGGGGCGACCATGCAGACGTCGACGCCCTCCGGCGGCTGGATGAAGCCGAAGCGGATGTTGAAGCCGTGGCCGAAGAACAGCGCGTCGCCGTCCTTCAGGTTGTCCTTGACCGACTCCTCGTAGACCTTGGACTGGATCGGGTCCGGGACGAGGATCATGATCACGTCGGCCTCGGCGGCTGCCTCGGCGGGGGTGACGACGCGCAGGCCCTGCTCCTCGGCCTTCACCTTGGACTTGGAGCCCTCGTGGAGACCGACGCGCACGTCGACACCCGAGTCGCGCAGCGACAGCGCGTGGGCGTGGCCCTGGCTGCCGTAGCCGAGGACCGCGACCTTGCGGCCCTGGATGATGGACAGGTCGGCGTCGTCGTCGTAGAACAGCTCGGCCACTTCGGGTATCTCCTTGACTCTCTTGCGTTTCTCACGCGGGAACTCGCGGGAATGCGCAGTGTGCGTCCCACCGTATGCGGCGGGGCGGGGCATGCGGCTGAAGGTCTCGCTATGCGGTCCGGTCGAGCGCGCGCAGCGACCGGTCGGTGATCGACCGCGCGCCGCGGCCGATGGCGATCGTGCCGGACTGGACCAACTCCTTGATGCCGAACGGCTCCAGCATCTTGAGCATGGCCTCCAGCTTGTCGCTGCTGCCGGTCGCCTCGATCGTCACGGCCTCCGGGGAGACGTCGACGGTCTTCGCGCGGAAGAGCTGGACGATCTCCACGATCTGGGAGCGGGTCTCGTTGTCGGCGCGGACCTTCACCAGGACGAGTTCCCGCTGAACGGCGGAGCCGGGCTCCAACTCGACGATCTTCAGCACGTTGACGAGCTTGTTGAGCTGCTTGGTCACCTGTTCCAGCGGCAGCGACTCCACGTTCACCACGATGGTGATGCGGGAGATCTCGGGGTGCTCGGTCACTCCGACGGCGAGCGAGTCGATGTTGAAGCCGCGGCGGGAGAACAGCGCGGCGATCCGGGCGAGGATGCCGGGGGTGTTCTCCACCAGGACGGAGAGCGTGTGCTTGGTCATGGGGTCTCTCTTCTGCTTTCCGCGTCCGCCTGCTCAGTCTTCTTCGTTGTCGCCGAAGTCGGGGCGCACGCCGCGCGCCGCCATGACCTCGTCGTTGGAGGTGCCCGCCGCGACCATGGGCCAGACCATGGCGTCCTCGTGGACGATGAAATCCACGACGACCGGCCGGTCGTTGATCGCGTTGGCCTTCTCGATCACCGCGTCCAGCTGGTCCGGGTCCTCGCAGCGCAGCCCGACACAGCCCATCGCCTCGGCGAGCTTGACGAAGTCGGGGACACGGGTCCCGCGCGGCGCCTCCTGCGGGGGCTCGGCGCCCGCGACGGCGGGGCCGGAGTGCAGCACGGTGTTGGAGTAGCGCTGGTTGTAGAACAGGGTCTGCCACTGGCGGACCATGCCCAGCGCGCCGTTGTTGATGATCGCGATCTTGACCGGGATGTTGTTCAGCGCGCAGGTGACCAGCTCCTGATTGGTCATCTGGAAGCAGCCGTCGCCGTCGATCGCCCACACGGTGGCGTCGGGGCGGCCGGCCTTGGCGCCCATCGCGGCGGGGACCGCGTAGCCCATGGTCCCGGCGCCGCCGGAGTTCAGCCAGGTGGCGGGCTTCTCGTAGCCGATGTAGTGCGCAGCCCACATCTGGTGCTGGCCGACGCCCGCGGCGTAGACGGTGTTCTCCGGGGCCAGCTCGCCGATCCGCTCGATGACCTGCTGCGGGGAGAGGCTGCCGTCCTCCGGCTGGTCATAGCCCAGCGGATAGGTCTCCCGCCAGCGGTTGAGGCTGTCCCACCAGTCGCGGTAGTCACCGGTGCGGCCCTCGTCGTGCTCGGCCTGGACGGCGACCACCAGGTCGGCGATGACCTCCCGGGCGTCACCGACGATCGGGACGTCGGCGGCACGGTTCTTGCCGATCTCGGCGGGGTCGATGTCCGCGTGCACGATCTTGGCGTACGGGGCGAACGAGTCGAGCTTGCCGGTGACGCGGTCGTCGAAGCGGGCGCCCAGCGCCACGATCAGGTCGGCCTTCTGCAGGGCGGTGACCGCGGTGACCGAGCCGTGCATGCCGGGCATGCCGACATGCTGCGGGTGGCTGTCGGGGAAGGACCCGAGGGCCATCAGGGTGGTGGTCACCGGTGCGCCGGTCAGCTCGGCGAGCACCTTCAGCTCGGCGGTCGCGCGGGCCTTCATCACGCCGCCGCCGACATACAGCACCGGCCGCTTGGCGCCGGTGATCAGCTTGGCGGCCTCCCGGATCTGCTTGGCGTGCGGCTTGGTGACGGGCCGGTAGCCGGGGAGGTCGGTCTGCGGCGGCCAGCTGAAGGTGGTCTTCTTCTGCAGCGCGTCCTTGGCGATGTCCACCAGGACCGGGCCGGGCCGGCCGCTGGCGGCGATGTGGAAGGCCTCGGCGATGGTCCGGGGGATCTCCGCCGGGTCCGTGACCAGGAAGTTGTGCTTGGTGATCGGCATCGTGATGCCGCAGATGTCCGCCTCCTGGAAGGCGTCCGTGCCGATGGCCGCGGAGGCCACCTGGCCGGTGATCGCCACCATGGGGACCGAGTCCATGTGGGCGTCGGCGATCGGGGTGACGAGGTTGGTGGCGCCCGGGCCGGAGGTGGCGATGCAGACGCCGACCTTCCCGGTGGCCTGCGCGTAGCCGGTGGCGGCGTGCCCGGCGCCCTGCTCGTGCCGGACGAGGACGTGGCGGACCTTCGAGGAGTCCATCATCGGGTCGTAGGCGGGGAGGATCGCACCGCCCGGAATGCCGAATACGGTGTCGGCGCCGACTTCCTCGAGAGAACGGATGAGGGACTGCGCGCCCGTGACGTCGGTCTCGACAGCGGTGGGCCGCTGTCCTCCGCTACGGGTGCGCGGCTGCGGGTGGTGGGCCCCGGTGGCCTGCTCGGTCATCGGCATTCTCTTCTCGATGATGTTCTGCGTGGGTTTGAGGGTGTCGGTGCAACAAAAAACCCCCCGTGCCGTGAGGCAAGCGAGGGGAGCGCGCCGGTGCGATCAGCAGGGCTTCGTGAGCGGCCTGCTTCAGCCGACGCGCTGTCCAAGTACGAAAATTCGGGTGCGCATGGCTCTGACCCTCTCTCCGGCGCGGCAGGAGTGTCAAGTGGGTGGGACGGGAGTCTCACTATTCGAGCGAATCGGTGGTCCGGACACCGCCTCCGACACCGTCTCCGGACCGCTCTCCCACGATTCTCCGGGATAGGCGGCGGCGCTTCCCACCGCCCGGCGGGGCAGCGCCTCCCGGCCTTCGGGGATCCGCACCGGCAGCGGCCCGCCGGCCAGCACGGCCTCCCTGAGGCCACCGGCGCGCGGCACGGGATAGTCGCCGCGGGCCAGGGCCCGGCGCAGCCGGTGCTCGTCCAGCGGGCCCGAGAAGGCCGAGCCCTGGCCGTGGGTGCAGCCCATGGCGCGCAGGGCCACCACCTGCTCGGGCCGGTCCACGCCGTCCGCGACGGACTGCAGGCCGAGGTCCGCGGCGATCCGCAGCAGCCCGGCGGTGATCTTGTAGAGCCGGACCGAGTCGACCACCCCGTCGACGAGTTCGCGGTCGATCTTCAGGACGTCCACCGGGAGCCGGCGGAGCGCGTTGATCGCCGCATAGCCGCCGCCGAAGGCGTCCAGGGCGATCCGGACGCCCAGCCGCCGGAGGGCCGCCAGGCGCAGCTCCAGCTCGTCCAGCGGGGTCTGCGGGTCGCTCTCGGAGAGTTCCAGCAGCAGTCCGCCGGAGGGCAGCCGGTGCCGGGTGAG
Organism: Streptomyces lycii; assembly: GCF_009735685.1. GTDB lineage: Bacteria > Actinomycetota > Actinomycetes > Streptomycetales > Streptomycetaceae > Streptomyces > Streptomyces lycii. The sequence continues at coordinate 4,363 of NZ_WHPN01000134.1, forward strand.
GAGGGCCTCCACGGTGCCCATCGGCATCGTGCGGTCCAGCAGCCGGCGGGCGGGGAGGCGGACGAGGACCGGTGCGGTCTGTCCCGCGCGGTGCCGCTCGGCGGCCTGTTCGACCGCCTTCTCCAGCAGCCACCGGCCCAGCTCCGCGCTGCGGCCGGCCGTGTCCCTGGACCGGCCCCGCTGGGACACCCGCAGGAACTCGGCGGGGGTGAAGAGCGTGCCTTGGGCCGACCGCCAGCGCGCCTGCGCGGCGACCGCGGTGAGCCGGCCGGAGCCCAGCTCGACGACGGGCTGGTGGAGCAGGGTGAACTCGCCGTCCTCCAGGGCGGCGCGGAGCCGGCCGGTGAGCTCCGCGCGGCGGACCACCTCGGCCTGCATCTGCGGGACGTACAGCTCGACGCGGTTCTTGCCGCCGGCCTTGGCGCGGTACATCGCCAGGTCGGCGTTGCGCATGAGGTCGCCGGGGGTGATGCCGGGGTCGGCGAAGGCGACGCCGATGCTGGCGGCGACCCGCACCTCGGTGCCCGACACCCGGTAGGGGTGGGAGAGGGCGATGCGCAGCCGGTCGGCGATCTCGTGCACGCGGTACTGGCGGGTGGCGTGGTCGCGGCCGCCGTCGCCGAGGATGAGGGCCGCGAACTCGTCGCCGCCGAGCCGGGCGGCGGTGTCCCCGGACCGTACGGAGTCCTGGAGCCGGCGGGCCGCGTGCACCAGGAGTTCGTCGCCCGCCTGGTGGCCGACCGTGTCGTTGACCGCCTTGAACCCGTCGAGGTCGATGAAGAGCACGGCGGTGCCCGGGTCGGTGCTGCGGCGGCCGCCGAGCGCCTGCCGGACCCGCTCGGTGAACAGGGCCCGGTTGGGGAGGTCGGTGAGCGGGTCGTGCTCGGCGTTGTGCCGGAGCTGGGCCTGGAGCCGGACCCGCTCGGTGACGTCCCGGCTGTTGAGGATGAGGCCGCCGTGGTGGCGCTTGACGGTGGACTCGACGTTGAGCCAGCGGCCGCCGGCGGCCCGGCCGGCGCCCGCCCGGAACCGGCACTCGATACGGGTGGTGGTCTCCTCCTCGGGGGCGGCGAGGAAGCGGCGGATCTCGTGCATCACCCCGCCCAGGTCGTCCGGGTGGATCAGGGAGGCGAGCCGGGAGCCGATCAGCTCGTCGGCCTCGATGCCGTAGACGCCCGCCGCGGCCGGACTCACGTACCGGAGCACGCCGTTGGGCGCCGCGATCATGATGACGTCGCTCGAACCCTGCACCAGGGAGCGGAAGTGGTTCTCCTTGTGGGCCAGTTCCTGGGTCAGGCTGATGTTGTCCATCAGCATGATCCCCTGACGCACGACGAGCGCGAGGACCACGGTGCACGCGGTGAAGATCACCACTCGGTCGACCCGGCCGCCGTCGATCACCGTGTGCAGGATGCCCAGGGTGCAGACGGCGGCGGCGAGATACGGGGTGAGCGCGCCGAGCGATCCGGCGATCGGGCGGCCGATGTGGTGCACGGCGGGCCGGGCCCGGACACGGCGGGGCTCCTTGCCCTGCTCCCCCGCGGACTCTTTCCGGTCACCCGCCCACGGGGCGTAGGCCAGCAGCAGCGAACCGGCGAACCAGCCGGCGTCGAGGAGCTGCCCGGAGCTGTATCCGTCGCGGACGAGCGGCGAGGTGAACAGCGCGTCGCAGAGCACGGTCAGGGCGAGGGCCGCGATGGCGGTGTTCACCGCGGAGCGGTTGGCGGACGAGCGGCGGAAGTGCAGTGCGAGCACCATGCTGACCAGGGCGATGTCGAGGAGCGGATAGGCGAGGGAGAGGGCGGCGTGGGCCACGCTGTCCGTCGCGCCGTGCGCGGTCTGCGCGAGGGCCAGGCTCCAGGACAGCGTGAGCAGCGAGCCGCCGATCAGCCAGGCGTCGAGCCCGAGGCAGACCCAGCCGGCCCGGGTGACGGGCCGTTTCGCCAGCACCAGCAGGCCCACGATGGCCGGCGGCGCGAACAGCAGGAAGCAGAAGTCGGCGGGCGAGGGGCTCGGCACGGGCTGGCGCCGCACCACCTCGTACCACCCCCAGACGAAGTTGCCGCCGGCGGCCATCAGCGAGGACACGGCGAACAGCAGCCAGGCCGGGCGGAAGCGGGTGGCGCGGGAGCGGGCGTACCAGAAGCAGGAGACGGCCGCGGCCAACGCGGCGGCGCTGAGCCCGAAGTCGCCCATGACCAGGGCGAGCGTCCGCGATCCCCAACCGAGGGCGGCGCCTGCGGCATAGCCCCCGCAGGCGACGGCCAGCACGAGTTGGGGGAGGATGCTCGCGCTTCCGGCCGGGGCCGGCGGCCGCGAGGTCACCGCCCCCGGGACGGTCACCGGACCGCCCTGGGCGGTGTCGTCCTGCGGCGCGGTCTGCGCATCAGTGCACGGACCGGTGGTCGCTCGCGGTAGGTGTGTCCCGTCAGTTCGCTCCGTCGGCCGCGCATCGCCCGCTGCCCCCCTCGAGTCACGGTCTTTCTGCCGCACCGCCCCGTCTTCCCTCTGCGGCACAGGCCCCGTCGGGACGATACACCAGATCGGTCACGCTGCGACATAGGTTACCTACACAGTGTGACGGCAGCAGGGGTGGGGCGCACACTCCGCGCCCGTCCGCATGCGCTCCGTGTCCGTGCGCGGGAGGTGCGGCGTCCCCGTCCGGGAGTCAGCCCGCCCGGGCGACCCGGTGCGCCGGCGGCTCTCCGGCCGCGTACCGCGTCAACTGCTCGCGCAGCAGCCGCTTGGCGCGCGGCAGGAAGGCGGACGTGGGGCCGCCGACGTGCGGCGTGATCAGCACCCCGGGCGCGTGCCACAGGGGATGACCTGCGGGCAGCGGCTCGGGGTCGGTGACGTCCAGGGCCGCGCGCAGCCGTCCGGACTCCGTCTCGGCGAGCAGCGCCGCGGTGTCGACGACCGCTCCGCGGGCGACGTTCACGAGCAGCGCGCCGTCCTTCATCCGCGCCAGCGTGCGCGTTCCGAAGAGCCCCCGGGTGCTGTCGGTGAGCGGTGTGGCGACAATGACCACGTCGGCGTCGGGCAACAGATCGGGCAATGCGTCCATCGGATGCACAGGCCCGCGCGTGGTGGTGCGAGCGGCGCGCGCGACGCGCGCCACCCGCGCGCACTCGAACGGCGTGAGCCGGTCTTCGACAGCGCTGCCGATCGCTCCGTACCCGACGATCAGCACGCTCTTGTCGGCGAGCGCGGGCTGGAAGCCGGAGCGCCACTCCTCGGCGTCCTGGCCGCGGACGAAGCCGGGGATGCCCCGCAGCGACGCCAGGGTGAGGGTGAGGGCGAGTTCGGCGGTGCTCGCGTCGTGCACCCCGCGGGCGTTGCACACGACCGCGCCGCGCGGCAGCCCGGAGACGGCCGGCTCGATGAAGTCCGTGCCGGCGGTGAGCGTCTGCACCACGCGCAGGGACGTCATCTCCTTCAGCGGCCGGAGGGTCACGTCCGGACTCTTCATGTAGGGCACGCCGTAGAACACACAGCGGGCGGGGTCGGCCGGGAACTCCGGCGCCCCGTCCCAGTGCAGGTAGCGGAAGCCGTCGGGAAGGCCGTCGATCTCTTCGGGCGGAATGGGCAGCCACACGTCGGAACTCATGGTCAGGAGGCTATGCGAAGTCGGCGGGCGGCAGAGGTTACTGTGCTGCGGGGGCGAACAGCCCCCTGGCCGCGGCATGGCCCAGGAGGGGTGCAGGACAGGGGTGCAGGACCAGGTGGAGCGCAGGACGATCGGCGCGGGGGCGCTCTCGGTGGGTTCCGTGGGCCTCGGCTGTATGCCCATGAGCTGGGCCTACACCACCTCACGGCAACACGGTGAGCGCTCGCTGCGCGCGGTGCACGCGGCGCTGGACAGCGGGACGACGCTGCTGGACACGGCCGACATGTACGGCCCGTTCACCAACGAACTGCTGGTGGGACGGGTGCTCAGGGAGCGGCGGGCGGACGCCTTCGTCTCCACCAAGTGCGGGCTGCTCGTCGGCGAGCAGCACATCGTCGCCAACGGCCGCCCCGGCTATGTGAAGCGGGCCTGTGACGCCTCGCTGCGGCGGCTGCAGACCGATGTGATCGACCTGTACCAACTGCACCGGGCGGATCCCGAGGTGCCGGTCGAGGAGACCTGGGGCGCGATGGCCGACCTCGTCAGGGCGGGGAAGGTGCGCACGCTGGGGCTGTGCGCGGTGGGTGCCCGGGCCGAGCGGGAGTCGGAACTGCGGGTGCAGCGCGGCCGGCGGCGGGCGGCGGGCACCGGACTGCGCGGTATGCACGACGCGACGCTGCGGCAGTTGGAGCGGGTGCAGCAGGTCTTCCCGGTGAGCTGTGTGCAGGCCGAACTGTCGGTGTGGTCACCGGAGGCGCTGGACACGCTGCTGCCGTGGTGCGAGTCCCGGGGCGTCGGTTTCCTGGCGGCGATGCCGCTGGGGAATGGTTTCCTCACCGGAACGCTCACGCCGGGCGAGGGGTTCGAGCCGGACGACGTACGGGCGCGCCATCCGCGGTTCACGGCGGAGATGATGGCGGCCAACCAGCCGCTCGTCGCCGGGCTGCGCCGGATCGCGGCCCGGCACGGGGCCACCACCGCGCAGGTGGCGCTGGCCTGGGTGCTGTCCCGCGGCCGTCATGTCATCGCGCTTCCCGGGACCAAGCGGGCGGAGTGGGCGGTGGAGAACGCGGCGGCCGCGCGGCTGAGCCTGACCGACCGGGACCTGGCGGAGATCGCCGCGCTGCCGCCGGCTCAGGGGTCCTGGGACTGACGCGCGGGGCGGGGGACCTGCGCTCGGGCACCGGGCCGGGTCGGCCCGGGATGGGGCAGGGACCGGCCCGGTAGGGGGCGGGCATCGGGCCCGGGCGGGGCGGGCACCCGGTCACGCGTGGGGAACCTCATTGCGTTCCGCGATGTTGTACGAGCAGTGTGGTGCTCCCCCGCACCGCCCGACCGGACTCGACCGGAGAGGACCGTCCCCGTGCGACGCCCCGCTGTGACCGTATCCACCGCGCTGGCCGCCGCCGCGCTCCTGCTCGCCGCCGGCTGTTCGTCCGGCGGCGGGGACCCGGAGAAGTCCGCGAGCCCCTCGCCCACCTCCGGCGGCAGCCGCTCCGCCGCTCCTTCCGCGTCCTCCTCGCCCGCGCCCGCGAAGGGTTCGGTGAAGGTCGCGGAGACGGTCGCGGAGAATCTGGACTCGCCGTGGGGCCTCGCCCCGCTGCCGGGCGGCGACCTGCTCGTCTCCTCGCGGGACACCGGCAAGATCCTCCGAGTCGACGCGGACAGCGGGAAGAAGACCGAGCTGGGGACCGTGCCGGGGGTGGCCGCGGCGGGCGAGGGCGGGCTCCTCGGGATCGCCGTACCCGAGGACGAGGAGATGGTGTACGCCTACTTCACGACGGCCTCGGACAACCGCATCGTGCGGATGCTCTACTCCGCGGACAAGCCGCAGGGCTCGCAGCTCGGGGCCCCGGACACCGTTCTCAAGGGCATCCCGAAGGGCATCACGCACAACGGCGGCCGGATCGCCTTCGGCCCGGACGGGATGCTGTACGCGGGCACCGGCGAGGGCGGCCGGGAGGACTTGTCGCAGGACCGGGACTCGCTCGGCGGCAAGATCCTCCGGATGACGCCCGACGGCGAGCCGGTGCACGGCAATCCGGAGGCCGACTCGGTCGTCTACTCCTTCGGGCACCGCAATGTGCAGGGCCTGGACTGGGACAAGGACAAGCGGCTGTGGGCGGCGGAGTTCGGGCAGGACACCTGGGACGAGCTGAACCGCATCGAGCCCGGGAAGAACTACGGCTGGCCGGAGGTCGAGGGCAGGGAGGACGGGGACGAGCGGTTCGTGGACCCGGTGGAGCAGTGGACCACCGAGGAGGCCTCGCCGAGCGGCATCGCCCTGGCCGAGGGGTCGGTCTGGATGGCCTCGCTGCGCGGTGAGCGGCTGTGGCGGATCCCGCTGGACGGCACGGAGCCGGTGGCCGAGCCGCAGGCCTTCCTCGAAGGGAAGTACGGCCGTCTCCGCACCGTCGTCGCCACCGGGGACGGCGGTCTGTGGCTGGTGACCAGCGAGACCGACGGCCGCGGCTCCCCGGGCGGGGCCGACGACCGCATCCTGCGGCTGGAGGTGAGCTGAGCCGCTCCCCGTCGGGCGTCCGCGGACTCCGGTGCACGCCCGGCCGGGTCCACGTCCGGTCCGGTGCACGGCCGGTGTACGTCAGGCCCGGTGTACGCCCGGCCCGGTGCACGTCCGTTCCAGGTTTGTCCGGATGGGGTGGCCGGTCCGGTGTCCGGTGTTCGTCCGCTCCGGGTCCCGGGTGGTCCGGGGGCAACAGGAGGCAGCGCGTGTTCAACCTCATCGAGGAACTGTTCGCCCCGGGTCGCAAGCACACCGAGGACGAACGCAACCGGCTCGAACTCGTCGTCCAGGACACCGGGGACGCCGATCCCGGCAGGGGTCCGGTGGATCTGCTCTCGGGCCGGGTGACGATCAGGCTGCCCGAGCCGCGCGACGGGGCGGCCTGACCGGGCCGCCGGGGCAGGGCAACCGGGGCAGGGCAACCGGGGCAGGGCAGCCGGGACCACCGGCCGCCACCGCTCTCCGCCCCAACACCCGTCCCCGCAGGCCCGTACCCCACACCCGTCGCCGCAGCCCGTCACCACACGCGTTGCCCCGCACGCGCTTCCCCCGACACCCGCCCGACCGGGCTCGGCCCGCGGCTCTCAGCCGGTGCGCTCCGGTTCGGCGAACAGCCGGAGCCGGTGAGCCAGCGCCGCCGCCTCGCCCCGGCCGGAGACGCCCAGCTTCGCCAGGATGTTGGAGACGTGCACGCTCGCGGTCTTGGGCGAGATGAACAGCTCCTCGGCTATCCGCCGGTTGCTCCGCCCCGCCGTCACCAGCCGGAGCACGTCGCGCTCCCGGGGTGTCAGACCGAGTGACTCCGCCGGCCCGGCCGCCGCCGTCCCGCTCGCGCACGCCTCCGCACCGGCCGCCGCGACTCCGTCCGCCGCCGTCCCCTCCGCCGCGGGCCGCGCCCCGGTGGGCAGGCCCGGCAGCGC
>NZ_WHPN01000135.1 GCF_009735685.1 Streptomyces lycii
CCCGGCCGGCCCCGGACGGGCCTTGCCGCCCGGCGCCGTACGGCAGCCGCTCCCCGGACGGCCCCCGGCGCGACCACGAGATCCCTCCGTACCCGCCAAGCACCTCACCCACAAGGAGCTCACCCGCCATGACCCGGCTCTTCGAGGATCCCGACCGCTTCAGCGAGGACCAGCTGCGAGGCTTCGCCGCGGCCTGTCCGGAGCACGTCACCGTGGTGCCGGGCGGCGTCGTCCGCACCCGGCCGCAGGACCCGGGCCGGGTCGCCGTCGTCGTGGGCGGCGGCTCGGGGCACTATCCGGCGTTCAGCGGACTGGTCGGTGAAGGGCTCGCGGCGGGCGCCGTGGTCGGCAACATCTTCACCTCGCCCTCCGCGCGGCAGGCCGAGTCCGTGGCGCGCGCCGCCGACACCGGCGCCGGAGTCCTCTTCTCCTTCGGCAACTACGCGGGCGACCGCATGAACTTCGGCATGGCCCAGGCCCGCCTGCGCGACGCGGGCATCGACACCCGCACCGTCCTCGTCACCGACGACGTGGCCAGCGCCCCCGCCGAGCGGCGTCACGAACGCCGCGGCATCGCGGGCGACTTCACCGTCTTCAAGGTGGCCGGCGCGGCCGCCGAGGAGGGCCTCGACCTGGACGGCGTCGAAGCCGCGGCCCGGCACGCCAACGAGCGGACGTACTCCTTCGGCATCGCCTTCGGCGGCTGCACCATGCCCGGCGCCGACACTCCGCTGTTCACCGTCCCCGAGGGCAAGATGGCCATCGGCCTGGGCATCCACGGCGAACCCGGCGTCCGCGACGCCGACATGGCCGACGCCCCGGCGATCGCCCGCACCCTCGTCGCCCCGCTGCTGGCCGAGCGCCCGGCGGGGGCGGGCCCGCGCGTAGCCGCGATCCTCAACGGGCTCGGCGCCACCAAGTACGAGGAACTGTTCCTGCTGTGGGGCCACGTCGCCGACGCCCTCGCCGAAGCGGGGCTCACCGTGGTGCGCCCCGAGGTCGGCGAGCTGGTCACCAGCCTGGACATGGCCGCCTGCTCGCTCACCCTGATGTGGCTCGACGACGACCTGGAACGCCGGTGGTGCGCCTTCGCCGACACCCCCGGCTTCAGGCGGCTGCCGCTGCCCGAGACCCCGGACCGGCCGCACGCCCGGCCGGAAGCGATACCGAAGGCCCCGGTCACCCGCGGGGACGCCGAGTCGTGCGCCGCCGCGGCCGGCACCCTGGCCGCACTGCGGGCGCTGCGCGCCGCGCTGCACGAGGCCGCCGCGGAACTCGGCCGCGTCGACGCGGTCGCCGGTGACGGCGACCACGGACGCGGCATGACGAAGGGGATCGACGCGGCCGTACGGGCCGCCGAGGAGGCTCACGCGAACCGGGCGGGCGCCCGGTCGCTGCTCAGCGCCGCCGCCGACGCCTGGGCCGACGAGGCGGGCGGCACCTCAGGTGTGCTGTGGGGCGTCGCCCTGCGGGCGCTGGCCCAGGAACTCGGCGACACGGGCCGGGCCGACGGCGTCCGCGCCGCCGCGGGGGCCCGCGCCGCGCTGGACGCCGTCAGCTCGCTCGGCGGCGCCGAGCCCGGTGACAAGACGCTCGTCGACGCCCTCGCGCCGCTCGTCGACACCTTCACCGCGGGCGTCGCCCGGGGCGTGAACCCCCGCGCGGCCTTCGCGGAGGCGGCGGTCGCGGCCACCGAGGCCGCCGCCGCCACCGCCGCCCTCACCCCGCGCCTCGGCCGCGCCCGCCCGCTGGCCGAACGCAGCGTCGGCACCCCCGACGCCGGGGCCCTCTCCCTGGCGCTGTGCGCCCGCACCGTCGCGGCTCTTCTCGGCGACGGCAGCGGAGACAGCGCCAACGGAGGCGACGACAGCGCGGACAGCGCCAACGGAACCGGCAGCACCGGCAGCACCGGCAGCGGCTGAGCCGCGGCTGCGGCGCACGCGGCCCGAACGATCTCGATCCCACCCCGAGGGAGCCCCCCATGACGCAGAACCCGCACCCCGCCCCGCTCCGTGTCGTCATCGGCTGCGACGACGCCGGATACACGTACAAGGAAGCGCTCAAGGCCGATCTGGAGGCCGACCCGCGGGTCGCGCACGTGGTCGACGTCGGCGTCGCCGCGGACGAGCACACCGCCTATCCGCACATCGGGGTGGCCGCCGCCCGGCTGGTCGCCGAGGGGGAGGCCGACCGGGCCCTGCTGGTCTGCGGCACCGGGCTCGGCGTCGCGATCAGCGCCAACAAGGTGCGCGGCGTCCGCGCCGTCACCGCCCACGACAGCTTCTCCGTGGAGCGCGCGGTGCTGAGCAACAACGCCCAGGTCCTGACCATGGGCCAGCGCGTCATCGGCCTCGAACTCGCCCGCCGGCTGGCGCGCGAGTGGCTCGGCTACCGCTTCGACGCCTCCTCGCCCTCGGGGGAGAAGGTCGCCGTCCTCGACGCGTACGACACCGGCGCGGACGCCGGCCCGGAGGACGGGACCGCGCCGGAGGACGGGACCGCCCCCGGCTGCTGACACCGGCCTCCCCGGCACCGGCCTCCCCGGCCCCGCCCCGTCGAGGCGGAACGCCCCTGACGGCTTACGACGACGTAAGGACGCACCTTCCGCATGTCTCCGCTCGTCCTGCCCCGGCCCGAGATCCTGGCCGCGGCGACCGTGCCCTGGACCGGGCACGACACCCGGCTGATCGTCATGGTCGCCGTGGCCATCGGCGTGATCATCTCGCTGATCGCGTTCCTCGACTTCCATCCGTTCGTCGCCCTGATCGGCGGCTCCGTGGTCCTGGGCGTCGGTTCCGGTACCGAACTGGCCGGGGTCGTCGAATCGTTCAGCAGCGGAATGGGCTCGACGCTGGGTTCCACCGGCGCCCTGATCGCCCTCGGCGCGATCCTCGGCAAGCTGCTGGCCGACTCCGGAGGCGTCGACCGGATCGTCGACACCATCGGCTCCCGGTCCGGGCCCCGGCTGCTGCCCTGGTCGATGGCGCTGATCGCCGCAGTCATCGGGCTGCCGATGTTCTTCGAGGTGGGCCTCGTCCTGCTGGTGCCGATCATCGTGGTGATGGCCAGGAGGACGAACACGCCGCTGGTCCTGCTCGCCGTGCCGGCCCTCGCCGGCCTGGGCACCATGCACGCGTTCGTACCGCCGCACCCCGGCCCGCTGGTCGCCGTCAGCGAACTCGACGCCGACGTCGGCACCACGCTCGGTCTGGGCCTGGTCGCGGCGGTACCCACCGTGATCATCGCGGGGCCGCTGTACGGGAAGTTCATCGCCCGCCATGTGCGCAGCGAGGCGCCGGCCGAGCTGGTCGCCTCGCTCGTCAAGGAGGCCGGGCAGGACCAGGAGGCGGGTGCGGCGCGCCGCGTGCCGGGCTTCGCCGCGTCCGTCGGCGCGGTCGCCCTGCCCGTCGTGCTGATGCTCGCCAAGTCGGTCGCCGACATCGCCTTCCCCGGCGACGCCTGGTACAACCACCTGCTGGACTTCCTCGGCACCCCGCTCGTCGCGATGTTCATCGCCGTGCTCGTCGCCATGGTCGTCTTCGGCTTCCGGCTGGGCCGTGACCGCGCCGAGGTCCGCGCCACCGTGACCGCGGGACTGCCCGCCGTCGCCGGCATCCTGCTCATCGTCGGCGCGGGCGGCGGCTTCAAACAGCTCATCGTGGACACCGGTGTGGCCGACGCCATCGGCAAGTTCGCCGCGGAGGCCCACATACCGTTGCTCGTCCTCGGCTGGCTGCTCGCCGTCCTGATCCGGCTGGCCACCGGCTCGGCCACCGTCGCCACGACCGCAGCGGCGGGCATCATGGCTCCGATGGTGGCGGGTACGGGATCGGTGGAGGCCTCACTGATCGCGCTCGCCGTGGGCGCGGGGTCGCTCTTCTTCTCGCATGTCAACGACGCCGGTTTCTGGCTGGCGAAGGAGTACTTCGGGATGAGCGTCTCGCAGAACATCAAGACCTGGTCGGTGCTCTCGACGCTCGTCGCCGTGATGGGCCTGGCCATGTCCCTGCTCATGTACGCGGTCCTGGTATGACGCCCGCTCCGCCGGCGGCGCCGGTCCCCGCGGCCCGCCCGTCCGCGCCCCCGCGCACCCGGCCCGGCGGAAGACCCCCGGCACCCCCACGCGCCCGTCCCGTCCGTCCCCGGACCCGAACCACCCCCGTCCACGCGGCCCCCACGACCGCATCCCGGAAGAAGGAAGCCCCCGATGCCCGCTGAGTCCCCCGTCACCCCCGTCACCCCCGTCACCGCAGTCCTCGGCCTCGGCGCCATGGGGCTGCCCATGGCCACCCGCCTCGCCGGTGCCTTCCCGGTCCGGGCGTTCGACGTCTTCGAGGAGCGCCGCGCCCTCGCCGAGCAGGGCGGGGCCACTCCGGCCGGCAGCCCGGCCGAGGCCGCGCGGGGCGCCGACGTGGTCGTCATCGCCGTACGCGACCAGGAGCAGCTGGAGTGCTGTCTGTTCGGCGGCGGGCCCGTCGAGCACGGTGCAGCCGAGTCGCTGCGCGAGGGCGCGGTCGTCGTGGTCACCTCGACCGTCGGCGTCGACGGCGTCCAGGATGTCGCGGCGCGCCTCGCCGAGCGGGGCGTACAGCTCGTCGACGCCCCCGTGAGCGGTGGTTCCGTACGCGCCGGGACCGGCGATCTGCTGATCATGGTCGGCGCGGACGAGGCGGCCCTCGCCGCCGGCCGGGCCGTCCTCGAACGGCTCGGCTCCACGCTGCACGTCGTCGGGCCGCGCGTCGGCGACGGCCAGATCATGAAGACCGTCAACCAGCTCCTGTGCGGTATCCACACCGCCGCCGCGGCCGAGTCCCTGGCCCTCGCCCACGCCCTGGGCATCGACCTCGACCGTGCCGTCGACGTCCTGGGCCAGGGCGCGGCCGCGTCCTTCATGCTGGCCGACCGCGGCCCGCGCATGGTGCAGCAGTACGAGGTGGAGGAGGACGGCACCGGCGGGCCGGAGCTGCGCTCCCGGCTGGACATCATCCGCAAGGACATGAACCTCGTGGTGTCCCTCGCCAAGAAGGCCGGTGTCGCCACCTCCGTGGCCGCCGCGGCCGACCAGCTCTACCAACTGGCCATGAGCCAGGGTCTGGCCGCCGAGGACGACTCGGCGCTGATCACCCTGCTCGCTCCGCGCAAGGGGCGCTGAAGACGGTCCGCCCGGGAGGGGGACACCCCCTCCGACTAGGCTGGAAGCCGGTCCGCCGGAGAATCCGGCACGTCACAGGGAGAGTCAGCGATGGGACCAGTCGGCAGGCAGACACGTCCGGCCGGACTCGGCCGGACGGTGCTCATGGACGGGGCGTACGAAGCGTTGCTCGCCCTGATCCTCGACGAGGGCCTGGAGCCCGGCACCCCCCTGCGGATCGACACCATCGCCAAGGACTGGGGAGTCTCCCCGACGCCGCTGCGCGAGGCCCTCGCCAAGCTGGAGAACACCGGTCTCGTCGTCCGTGTCCCGCACCGCGGGTACACGGTGGCCCCGCTGCTGGACGACGGCGGGTTCCGCGAGCTGATGGGGGCCCGGCTGCTCATCGAGCCGTACAGCGCCCGCCAGGCCTGTGAGCGGGACGCCGCCGGTACGGCGCGCGCGCTGACCGAGAGCCACCGGCTGATGGAGGCCGCGGCGGTGCAGCGCGAGGCGGACGACTTCCGCGCGTACCTCCAGGCGGACTCCGACTTCCACGCCACCATCGCCCGCTCCGCCGGCAACCGGTTCCTCGCGGCGGCGATCGACCCGCTGGGCGCGCACATCCAGCGTTTCCGCCGCTTCACCGGCGGCCGCGTCACGGACACGGAGGAGGCGCTCGCCGAGCACCAGGCGGTGCTGAGCGCGTTCGAGGCGGGGGACGCGGAGGGCTGCGAGGCGGCGATGCGGGCGCACCTGGAGGGCGTGGCGCACCGGGCGTTCGGTCACTGACCGGCCGCGTCCGTCCCCGTCCGGGGCGCTCGGCGCGTCGGCGCCCCGCAGCGGTTGCGGCCTTTCGAAGGGGCCGCAACCGCCCTTCGGCATGTCCGAAAGCAGCCGCTCCGACTTCGCTCAAAAACACTGTGCGATCCCTCTTGACCTGGCTCTTTTCTGCCACGCATGCTGCTTGCACCTTATTTGTCAACGGCGTGAACTATTTGTTCCGGCCCGGCTTCCGAGGCGGCGCCAAAGGTTCACCGGCCGGGACCAGGAGCCCCATGAATCACTGGAAGAACACCGAGCTCGGCGCCGACGAGCGGGTCGCAGCCCTGATGGCCGAGATGACGCAGGCCGAGAAGCTCGCCCAGCTCGGCAGCTACTGGGCCAAGGCCAATGTGGGCAGCGGTGATGCCCGGGTCGCGCCGATCGAGGAGGCCCTCGCCGCCCGCTCGGGCGAGTCCGAGGCACTCGCCCTCGGGATCGGCCATCTGACCCGCCCCTACGGCACCCGCCCCCTCACCCCGGAGGAGGGCCGCACCGAACTCGTGCGGCTGCAGCGGCTGCTGACGGACACCACCCGCCTCGGCATTCCCGCCATCGTCCACGAGGAGTGCCTCACCGGCTTCGCCGCACTCGGGGCCACCGTCTACCCCACGCCACTGGCCTGGGCCGCGACCTTCGACACCGGACTGGCCGAGCGGATGGGCGCCGCCATCGGCCGCGACATGGCCTCCGTCGGCGTCCACCAGGGGCTCGCCCCGGTCCTGGACGTCGTACGGGACTACCGCTGGGGCCGTGTCGAGGAGACCCTCGGCGAGGACCCGTATCTGACCGGGCTCATCGGAACGGCCTATGTGCGGGGCGTGCAGTCCCAGGGCGTCGTCGCCACCCTCAAGCACTTCGCCGGCCACGCCGCCTCGCGAGGGGCCCGCAACCACGCGCCCGTCTCCATCGGCGCCCGCGAGATGGCCGATGTGATCCTGCCGCCGTTCGAGATGGCCGTGCGCGAAGGCGCCGTGGGCTCGGTGATGAACACCTACACCGACCAGGACGGCGTCCCGGCCTGCGCCGACGTGTCCCTCCTGACCACCGTGCTGCGCGAGCAGTGGGGCTTCACCGGCACGGTCGTCTCCGACTACGGCTCGATCGCGTTCCTGCGCACCATGCACCGCGTCGCCGCCACCGACGGCGACGCGGCCCGCCTCGCGCTGACCGCCGGCATGGACGTCGAACTGCCCAACACCCGCTGCTACGGCGCCCCCCTCGCCGGGGAACTCGACGCGGGCCGGCTCGACCCGGAGCTGCTGGACCGCGCCGTGGAACGGGTCCTGCGCCAAAAGCTCCAGCTCGGCCTGCTGGACGCCGACTACACCCCGGAGGCGGACGCCGGAGTCGGCATCCCCGTCGACCTGGACTCCCCGGCCAACCGGGCGCTCGCCCGCACGGTGGCCGAACGCTCCGTCGTGCTGCTCGCCAACGAGGGCGCCGCGCTCCCCCTGGAACCCGGCCGCACTCCCGTCGTCGCCCTGGTCGGGCCGGGCGCCGACGACCCCGGTACCTTCCTGGGCTGCTACTCCTTCCCCAACCACGTCCTGCCCAAGTACCCGGGCCACCCCGACGGCCTCGCCCTGCCCAGCCTGCGCGAGGCGCTCACCGCCGAACTGCCGGACATCACCTTCGTCCACGAGCAGGGCTGCGAGGTCAGCGGCGGCGACCGCTCCGGTCTGCCCGCGGCCGCCCGTGCCGCCGCCTCGGCCGATCTGGCCCTGGTCGTCGTCGGCGACCGCTCCGGGATGTTCGGCAACGGAACCTCGGGCGAGGGCTGCGACGCGCCCGACCTGACCCTGCCGGGCGTGCAGGCGCAGCTGGTCGAGGAGGTGCTCGACACCGGTGTGCCGGTCGTCCTCCTTGTCGTCTCCGGCCGCCCCTACGCGCTCGGCGGCCTCGCCGAGCGCTGCGCGGCCGTCGTGCAGGCGTTCATGCCCGGCGAGGAGGGCGGTCCCGCGCTGGCCCGCGTCCTGGCGGGGCGGGTCAGCCCGAGCGGCAAGCTGCCGGTACAGATCCCGGCCGGGCCCGGCAACAACCCGGGCACCTACCTCAATCCGCCGCTCGGCCGCTTCAGCGAGGGCATCAGCGTCCTCGACAACACACCGCTCCACCCCTTCGGGCACGGCCTGTCGTACACCACCTTCGGCTACGAGGACCTGCGGATCGGCCAGGACGGCCGCGTCCCCACCGACGGGTTCGTCGAGGTCTCCTGCCGGGTGCGCAACACGGGCGGACGCGCCGGCCGGGAGACCGTCCAGCTGTACTACGACGACCCCGTGGCGCAGGTCGCCCGACCCACCCAGCAGCTGGTGGCCTTCGACAGCGTCGAACTGGAGCCCGGCGAGAGCGCCCGGGTGTCCTTCACCGTGCACGCCGATCAGACCTCGTACACCCAGGACGCCTCGGGCCGCGGACAGCGCGTCGTCGACCCCGGCACCATCCGCCTCATGCTCGGCTCGTCCAGCGGCGACATCCGGCTGGCCGCCGACATCGAACTCACCGGGCCGCAGCGCCGGGTGGGCGCGGACCGCCGGCTGCGCCACGCGTAACCGGCCCGCCCGCGGCCGGGTGCCGCCGCGTGATCCCGCGGAGCACCCGCCTCCCCGCGACCGCGGAATCCGCCGCCGCGGGCGGGGCGGGTGAACACCTGGCCGCGCACCACGTCACGCCGCGCCGCGCCGCACCACGTCACGCCGCGCCGCGCCTGCCGTGCCGTGCACGCAATCCGGCGCCGCACCGCGCTGCGCCGGTGCCGTACCGCACCGTGCTGCACCGCACCGTGCCGTGCACGCAATCCCGGCGCTGCGCCGTACCGCACCGCGCCGTCCACGCAAGCCCCCCACAACACAAGACATCCACGTACGCCGCCCTCCCCTCACAAGGAAGCAGCCTCACCGTGACCACGGACACTCCCCGCACCGCCACCGGCGCCCCTCCGCCCGGCGGGTCCTCCGCCCCCGTCCAGGCCCTCCCGGCCCCCCGGCCCCGGCTGGTGATCGGTATGGCGGCAGGCCAGCTCGGCCTGTTCCTCGCTCTGCTGACACCGATTCTGGTCAGCCTCCAGCTCAAGGTGCAGTCGGTCGTCCCCGAGAACGACCAGGTCACCTCGCTGGGCATCATCACCACGACCGGCTCGGTGGCCGCGATGCTGGCCAACCCGTTCTTCGGGCGCCTCAGCGACCGCACCACCAGCCGCTTCGGCCGACGCAAGCCGTGGCTCGTCCTCGGCATGCTGGGCCTGCTCCTCGGGCTGATGATCATCGCGACGGCGAGCAGCGTCGCCGTCATCACCGGCGGCTTCGTCATCGCCTCCGCGTCGGCCAACGCGGCACTCGCCGCCTTCGTCGCGACCGTCGCCGACAATGTCCCCGAGTACAAGCGCGGCAAGATCAGCGGGCTGCTCGGCATCATGCAGAACCTGGCCCCCACCGCGGGCACCTGGATCGCCCAGTACTTCAACGACCGGATGCTGCTGCTGTTCCTGGTCCCCAGCGTCATCGGCATCTTCCTGGTGCTGGGCTACGTCATGGTCCTGCCGGACAAGCCGCTGGAGCACAAGCCCGAACCCGAGGGCTTCAAGGCCGTCCTGCGCACCTACTGGGTCAGCCCCCGGCAGCACCCGGACTTCGCGTGGGCCTGGCTCTCCCGCTTCCTGCTCACCCTCGCCAACTGGATGTTCACCACCTTCCGCCTCATCTACCTCCAGCACGAGATGCGGCTCACCGCCGCCGAGGCGACCGAGACGCTCGCCACGGGTGTCCTCGTCTACGGACTCTGCGTGATGGGCTCCGCGCAGGCCGCGGGCTGGCTGTCGGACCGCTTCGGACGCCGCAAACCGTTCATCGCCGCGGCCGCGCTGCTGTTCGGGGTGGGCATGCTGATCCTCAGCGGGGCGGACACCGTCGCCCTGTTCTACTGCGCGGAGGTCGTCCTGGGCCTCGGCTTCGGCACCTACCTCGGCGTCGACCTGGCCCTGGTCATCGACGTGCTTCCGGATCCGGAGAACCCCTCCAAGGACCTCGGCATCTTCAACATCGCGATGTCGGCGCCGCAGATCTTCGCTCCCGCGCTCGGCGCGCTGCTCATCTCGCTCGGCGGCGGCCACAACTACGCGATCCTGCTCGTCACCGCCTCACTGGTGTGTCTCGGCGGCGCTCTGGCGATCCTGCCGGTGCGCAAGGTGCGCTGACCGTCCCGCCGCCACGGAACGGGCCCCTCCGCCCAATCGTCAACTGGTGGTTGACGATCTGCCGTCGTCAACCTAAGGTTGACGCATGACGAATCCCGTACCCATGACGCGTCCCGTCCGGCTCGACGACCTGATCGACGCCATCAAGAGCGTCCACTCCGACACCCTGGAACAGCTCTCCGGCGCGGTTCTGGCCGCCGACCACCTCGGCGAGCTGGCCGACCACCTCATCGGCCACTTCGTCGACCAGGCGCGGCGCTCCGGTGCCTCGTGGACCGACATCGGCAAGTCCATGGGCGTCAGCAAGCAGGCGGCCCAGAAGCGGTTCGTGCCCAAGGGCGGAGGGGCGCCCGACCTCGACCCGGGTCAGGGCTTCAGCCGGTTCACCGAGCGGGCCAGGAACGTCGTCATGGCCTCGCAGAACGAGGCCCACGCGGCCGGGAACGACCAGATCGGCACCGGACATCTCGTACTGGGTCTGCTCGCCGAGCCGGACGGGGTCGGGATGCGGGAACTGCTGCGGCAGAACGTCCGGCCGGAGGCGGTGCGCGAAGCCGCGGCCGCGGCCCTCCCGCCGGCCGCCGGGCAGGTGCCGGACCTCGTGCCGTACGACCAGGACGCCCGAAAGGTGCTGGAGCTGACGTTCCGGCAGGCCCTGCGGCTCGGGCACAACCACGTCGGCACCGAGCACATCCTGCTGGCGCTGCTGGAGCACGAGGACGGCGAGGGCGTGCTCACCGGCCTCGGCGTGGACCGGGAAGCGGCCGAGAGGGGCGTCGCCGAGGCGGTGGCCGCGTCGGCGGCGGCGCACGAGGAGGAGTAGGCCCGCCGCGGCCCGGTGGCGCCGGCGGAGCCGAGCCGGCGGACGGCGGCAGGCCGGAAGGAGCCGCCTGAAGGAGCGGCCGGAAGGACCGCCTGAAGGGAATGGCCTGAAGGGAATGGCGGAAGCGGCGCCGGCGGGTCACCGTCGGCGCCGCTCCCGTGCCCGGCCGCCGGGCGGGGAGACCGCAGGGAATGCGCGGCGGGGCGTGGCCGCCCACGAATGGACGGCCGGGCCGGCGCGCGTCATGGTGGCTCCACAACGGTTCGCCGACCGGACGGAGAGCTCTCATGACGGATCAGCCGGAGCGGCTCGCCCCGCTGCCCGCCGACTGGCAGCGCTGCCTGGCCGTGGTGGCGCACCCCGACGACCTGGAGTACGGCGCGGCGGCTGCTGTCGCGGCGTGGACCGACCGGGGCGCGGACGTGTCGTACCTGCTGGTCACGCGGGGTGAGGCGGGAATCGACGGGCTGGCGCCCGACGAGTGCGGCGCGCTGCGCGAACGGGAACAGCGGGCGAGCGCCGCCGTGGTCGGGGTGTCGGCGGTGGAGTTCCTCGACCACCGGGACGGGGTCGTCGAGTACGGCACGGCGCTGCGCCGGGACCTCGCCGCGGCCATCCGCAGGCACCGGCCCGAACTGCTGGTCACCCTCAACCACCGGGAAACCTTCGCCGGTACCTACTGGAACACCCCGGACCACCGCGCCGTCGGACTGGCCACGCTGGACGCCGCCGGTGACGCGGGCAACCGCTGGATCTTTCCCGAGCTGCTCGGGCAGGGGCTGCCGCCGTGGGACGGGGTGCGCTGGGTGGCGGTCGCGGGATCGCCGCAGCCGACGCACGCCGTGGACGTCACCGACGGGTTCGAGCGGGGCGTGCTGTCGCTGATGGAGCACCGCACGTACATCGAGGCGCTGACGGACGAGGACCCGGAGAGCTATGTGCGGAACTTCCTGGAGATGACGACGGGTGCCGCGGCCGACCGTTTCGGCGGGCGCCCGGCCGTCACGTTCGAGGTCTTCCCGCGCTGACCCCACTGCCGCGCGGACCCAGCTGCCCAGCTGCCCCGTCGCCGTGTCGCCGTGTCGCCGTTCAACCGTCCTTGGGTACCCACATTCGAGGGAAATTTCGTCAACCGAGCAAACCGTACACGCCCTCGACCGGTTGACACGGTGTGAGGAAAACAGCGCGAGCAGCGACAGGGCGGCAAGGACGCCGCGACGGCGAGCCCGTGCCGGGGCTCCGAGGGCTACGGCACCGCGTGCGGCACCCGGTCGCCGCGTGCCGCCGGTCCGCCGGCCGGGCACGCGCGTCCGGGGGAGGGTCCGCGGCGGACCGGCCCGGCCGGACCCGGGGCCCAGGGCCGGAGGGCGGGTCCGGTGCCGCCCGCGCGCGGCGGCTCGGCGTTGCCGTATCCCTCGCGGCCGTGCTCGCGGCCCTGGTCACGGCGTGCGGCGATCCCCGGGACGGGGAAGTGGCGGTCGGGGGCGCGGCGGCGCCGGAGGCCGGTGCCGCCACCGTCGCCGGACGCGGTGGGAGCGACTCCAAGGCCGCGTCCGGGACCGCGACGGCGGGGTCCGCGGGAACGGCCGGGGAGGCGGCGCCCGGTTCCGGGGGCCGTGGCGGCCCCGACGGCGCGGGCGGCCCGGCCGGGTCGGCGGCGGCCCTGCCCGGTGAGCTGCCGGGTCTCGGCCCGCGGACCCGCTCCCGGGTGCCCCGGGAGACCCGCCAGGCCCTCGTCGTCACCGGCGAGGGCAGGAACTCCCCGGTTTCCCGCGCCGTGCTGTACGAGAAGACCGGTGACGGCTGGCTGGCGGGCGAGCCCCTGCCCGCCCACAACGCGCTGCGGGGCTGGACGGACGACCACACCGCGGGAGATCTGCGGTCGCCCATCGGTGTCTTCACCCTCTCCGACGCCGGCGGACGGCTGCCCGATCCCGGTACGAAACTCCCGTACCACCATTCCGCCGCGTTCACGATCGGCGGTACCGGCTTCGAGGGCGAGCCGCTGGCCGGTTCCTTCGACTACGTCGTCGCCATCGACTACAACCGCCGGCCCGGCCGCACCCCGCTCGACCCCGCCCGGCCGCTCGGTGCGGCGAAGGGCGGCGGCATCTGGCTGCACGTCGACCACGGCGGCCCCACCCAGGGCTGTGTGAGCCTGCGGCAGGAGCACATGAGGGAGCTGCTCCGGGCCCTTGACCCGGAGCGGAACCCGGTGGTGGTCATGGGCGACGCCGGGGCGCTGCGGCGCTGATCCCTTCCCGGCCCCGGCTTCGGGCCGGGGTCGGGGCCGGGGCCGGGAGGCCGCCGGGGCGCAGCGGGCGCCGTTCGAAGGCGATGCGCAGCTCGTCCCCGATGTCCGCGGCCGTCTCCGCCAGGGCGGGCAGCAGCCGGGCCCGGGACTCCTCCCGGCTGCCCCGCCCGGTGTAGGTGGAGACGTTGAGCGCGGCCACCGTGCGCCCGGCGCCGTCGCGCAGCGGCACGGCCAGTGCCCGCAGGCCCTTCTCCAGCTCCTCGTCGACGAGTGCGTGGCCCTGTTCCGCGACATCGTCGAGCAGTGCGGCCAGCGCGGCCGGGTCGGTGACCGTGCGGTCGGTGTACCGGCGCGGTGCCGCCCGGGCGAGCAGGGCGGCGCGCTCGCCCGGGGCGAGCCCGGCGAGCAGCACCCGGCCCATGGACGTCGCGGTGGCGGGGAAGCGGGTGCCCACGGTGATGTTGACGCTCATGATGCGGTAGGTGGGAACGCGGGCGACGTACCGGATGTCGTGGCCGTCGAGGACCGCCACGGAGGCGGATTCGTGGACGCGCTCCGCCAGCCGTTCCAGGTGCGGCTGGACGATGTCGGTGAAGTCCAGTCCGGAAAGGTGCGCGTAGCCGAGTTCGAGGACCCGGGGCAGCAGCCGGAAGCGGCGCTCCTGCGAGGTGACGTATCCGAGGTGCTGGAGCGTCAGGAGGGCGCGGCGGGCGGTGGCGCGGGGCTGGCCGGTGGCCTCGGCCGCCGCGGAGAGCGTCAGCCCGCGCGGGTCGCGGCCCAGGACGGCGAGCACGTCCAGTCCGCGGGCGAGCGACTGGAGGAAGCCGGCGCCCAGTTCGCGCTTCGCCGCGAGCACGTCCGGCGCGGGCTCGTGCGGTGCGGGCTCAGGTGGCGCGAACACGTCCGGCGCGG
>NZ_WHPN01000011.1 GCF_009735685.1 Streptomyces lycii
CCGCACCGGACCGGCCCACAGCGACCGATCGGGGTTGATCCCATGTCACCAACCGAGTCCCGGGCCCCGGTCTTCGCCGCGGTCGACCTCGGGGCGTCCAGCGGCCGGGTCATGGCCGGCCGCGTCGGAGCCGGCACGCTGGAACTGGAGGAGGTCCACCGGTTCCCCAACATCCCCGTGCGGCTGGGCGGGACCCTGCACTGGGACGTCCTCTCCCTCCACCGCGGCGTGCTCGACGGGCTCCGGGCCGCGGGCCGGGCCGCCGGCGGCCGGCCGGCGAGCGTCGGCATCGACTCCTGGGCCGTCGACTACGGGCTCCTCGACGCCACCGGGGCGCTCATCGGGAACCCCGTGCACTACCGCGACAACCGCACCGAACACGCGGCGCGGACGGTGGCGGACGTGCTGCCGCCGGCCGAGCTGTACGCGGCGACCGGCCTCCAGTACCTGCCGTTCAACACCGTCTACCAGCTGGTGGCAGCCCGCGGCACCCCCGCCCTCGCCGCCGCCCGGCGGCTGCTCCTCGTCCCGGACCTGGTCTCGTACTGGCTGACGGGCGAGGCCGGCACCGAGCTGACCAACGCGTCCACCACCCAGCTGATCGACCCGCGGGCCCGCGACTGGAGCCGTCCCGTCGCGGACGCGCTGGGCATCGATCTCGGCCTGTTCCCGCCGCTGCGCCGTCCCGGCGATCCGGCGGGCCGGCTGCTGCCGGACGTCCTGGACGAGACCGGTCTCACCGGGCCGGTGCCGGTGACCGCGGTCGGCTCGCACGACACGGCGTCAGCCGTGGCGGCGGTGCCCGCGCGGGACGAACGGTTCGCGTACATCGCCACCGGTACCTGGTCCCTCGCCGGGATGGAGCTGGACGCACCCGTGCTCACCGAGGAGAGCCGGCGGGCCAACTTCACCAACGAACTCGGCGTCGACGGCACCGTCCGCCATCTGCGGAACGTCATGGGCCTGTGGCTGCTCCAGGAGTGCCTGCGCGCCTGGGAATCAGAGGGCCGCCCGCAGGACCTGGGCGAGCTGCTGCGGCGCGCGGCCGGGGAGCCGGGGCTGCGGTCCGTCGTCGACGCGGCGGATCCGGAGTTCATCGCCCCCGGCCGGATGCCGGACCGGATCGCGGACGCGTGCCGCCGCACGGGGCAGCCGGTGCCGCGCGATCCGGCGGCCGTCACCCGCTGTGTGCTGGACTCCCTGGCGCTCGCCCACCGGCGCGCCGTGGAGGACGCGCAGCGGCTCTCCGGCCGGGTGGCCGACACCGTGCACGTCGTCGGCGGCGGCGCCCGCAACGAACTGCTGTGCCGGCTGACGGCGGACGCCTGCGGGCTGCCGGTCGTCGCCGGCCCCGCCGAGGCGGCCGCGTTCGGCAACGTCCTCGTCCAGGCGCGCGCCGCGGGGGCCGCCGGCGGCGGCCTGCCGGGGCTGCGCGCCCTGCTGCGGGAAACACAGCCGCTGCGGCGTTACGAACCGGCCGGTGATCGACGACCATGGGACCGGGCCGCCGCGCGCATCGCCGGTGACACCGGGCCCGGGAAGCGGGAAGAGCGGGAAGAGGAGGAGCCGTGCGCGTAGCACTGTTCGTGACCTGCATCAACGACACGCTCTACCCGGACACCGGCAGAGCCGTCGTGACCCTCCTCGAACGGCTCGGCGTGCACGTGGACTTCCCCGAGGAGCAGAGCTGCTGCGGGCAGCCGCAGTACAACACCGGCTACCGGCACGGGACGGAGCCGCTGGCCCGGCGCCTCGCCCGGGCCTTCCGCGACCACGACCACGTGGTCGTCCCCTCCGGATCCTGCGCCGCCATGGTGCGGGACAACTACCCGCGGCTGGCGGAGCGGGCCGCGGCCGAGGGCCGCGGCGGAGCGGTCCCCGGCGCCGTCCGGGAGCTGGCCGCCCGCACCCACGAACTCACCGAGTTCCTGGTCGACGTGCTGGGGGTGACCGACGTCGGCGCCTACTTCCCGCACACCGTCACCTACCACCCCACCTGCCACGGGCTGCGGGTGCTCGGCCTCGGCGACCGTCCGCGGCGGCTGCTGGAGCACGTGAAGGGGCTCGAACTGCGGGAGCTGCCGGGCGCCGAGGAGTGCTGCGGCTTCGGCGGCACCTTCGCCGTCAAGAACCCGGCCGTCTCCGCGGCCATGGGCGCCGACAAGGCCCGCAACATCGCCGCCACCGGCGCCGAGACCGTCTGCACCGTCGACAACTCGTGTCTGCTGCACATCGGCGGCACCCTCTCCCGGCTCGGTTCGGGCACCGGACCGGTCCATCTGGCCGAGATCCTCGCCTCGACCGAGGACACCCCCTACACCCCGGCAGGGATCCGATGAGCGGCACCTACCTCGGCATGCCCGCGTTCCCGGAGGCAGCCGCCGAGTCCACCCGCGACCGGCGGCTGCGCGGCAACCTCCGGCACGCGACACACACCATCCGCGACAAGCGGGCCCGGGCCGTCGCCGAGCTGGACGACTGGTCCGCGCTGCGCGCCGCGGGCGCCGCGCTCAAGGACCGTACGCTGCGCCATCTCGACCACTATCTGGAGCAGTTGGAGGAACGGGTCACGGCGGCGGGCGGGCAGGTGCACTGGGCCGCGGACGCCGAGGAGGCCAACCGCATCGTCACCCGGCTCGTCCGGGAGACCGGGGAGACCGAGGCCGTCAAGGTCAAGTCGATGGCCACGCAGGAGACCGGTCTCAACGACGCGCTGGAGCGGGCCGGGATCCGGGCCTACGAGACGGACCTCGCCGAGCTGATCGTGCAGCTCGGCGACGACCTGCCGTCACACATCCTGGTGCCCGCGATCCACCGCAACCGCTCCGAGATCCAGGAGATCTTCCGCACCCGGATGGCGGACTGGGGACGTCCCGCGCCGGACGGGCTCACGGACCGCCCGGCCGATCTGGCCGAGGCCGCGCGGCTGCATCTGCGGGAGAAGTTCCTGCGCGCCCGGGTCGGCGTCTCCGGGGCGAACTTCATGGTGGCCGAGACCGGCACCCTCGTCGTCGTGGAGTCCGAGGGCAACGGCCGGATGTGCCTGACCCTGCCGGAGACCCTGATCTCCGTCGTCGGCATCGAGAAGGTGGTGCCGACCTGGCAGGACCTGGAGGTCTACCTCCAGCTGCTGCCCCGTTCCTCCACCGCCGAGCGGATGAACCCGTACACCTCCACCTGGACCGGCACCACCGACGGCGACGGGCCGAGCGCCTTCCATCTGGTGCTGCTCGACAACGGCCGCACGGACACGCTCGCCGACACCGTCGGGCGGCAGGCGCTGCGCTGCATCCGCTGCTCGGCCTGCCTCAACGTCTGCCCGGTGTACGAACGGGCGGGCGGCCACGCGTACGGATCGCCGTACCCGGGCCCGATCGGCGCCATCCTCACGCCGCAGCTGCGGTCCACGGCGAGCGCCCTGGACGCCTCCCTGCCGTACGCGTCCTCGCTGTGCGGCGCGTGCTACGAGGTGTGCCCGGTCGCCATCGACATCCCCGAGGTCCTGGTGCATCTGCGGGAGCGGGTCGTGCAGGGCGGCCCGGCGGTCGTCCGCGGCGAGAAGGTGGTGCTGAGGCCCGCGCGCGGGCACGCGGCGGAGCGGGCCGCGATGCGTGCGGCCCGCTGGACCCTGGACCGGCCGCGGGCGCTGCGCGCGGGGCAGCGGCTGGCGGCGCGCGGCCGGCGTCTGGTGCCCCGCCGGCTGCCCGGGCCAGGGCGGGCCTGGACGGACACCCGGGACCTGCCCGCCGTACCCGCGGAGTCGTTCCGCGCCTGGTGGCGGCGGACCCGCGGCGACGGCGCGGGACCCGCCGGCGGAGCAGGACCCACCGACGGAGCGGGAGCGGGCCGATGAGCGGCAGGGACGTGGTGCTGGGACGGATCCGGGCGGCGCTGGCCGACGTGCCGCGCGGCGAGCGGCCGGAGGACGTGCCCGTCGAGCGGGGTTATCTGCGGGCGCACGGCAACCGCGGCACGGCGGCCACGGTGGACCTGCTGGCGGAGCATCTCGCCGACTACCGGGCGGTGGTGCACCGCTGCGCGCGGGCCGGGCTGCCGGAGCTGCTGGCCCGGCTGCTGGCGGAGCGCGGATCGCGTACGGCGGTCGTCCCGCGGGGGCTGCCGCCGGAGTGGCTGGCCGCCTCGGACGTGCGGCTCCTGCCGGACCGGCCCGGCACGACGCCGCACGAGCTGGACGCCGTGGACAGCGTGGTCACCGGGTGCGCGGTCGCCGTCGCCGAGACCGGCACCGTGGTCCTGGACGCGGGTCCGGACCAGGGCCGGCGGCGCATCACGCTGGTGCCCGACCACCACATCTGCGTGGTGCGGGTGCCGGAGCAGGTCGTGGACTCCGTGCCGCAGGCGCTGGAGCGGCTGGACCCGGCCCGTCCGCTGACCTGGATCTCCGGGCCGTCGGCGACCAGCGACATCGAGCTGGACCGGGTCGAGGGCGTGCACGGGCCGCGGACGCTCGAGGTGGTCCTGGCCGGGGAGTGAGGCGGCCGGGGGCCGGGCCGCCCGCCGCATATGATGGTGCGCCCCGTCGGGGCACAGGCACGATGAGAAGTGGTGGACAGGTCACGTGGCGCACACGGTGGGCATCAAGGACGTGGCCCGGCAGGCCGGGGTGTCGGTGGGGACGGTCTCCAACGTCCTCAACCGGCCCGACATGGTGGCCGAGGAGACCCGCGCCCGGGTGCTCGCCAGCATCGAACGGCTGGGCTATGTGCGCAGTGAGAGCGCCCGCCAGCTGCGGGCGGGCAGCAGCCGGTTCATCGCGATGCTGGTGCTCGACATGGCCAACCCGTTCTTCGTGACGGTCGCCAAGGGAGCCGAGCGGGCGGCCCGCGAGGCCGGGCTCGGCGTGATGGTCTGCAACAGCGCGGAGAGCCCGGCGGAGGAGGCCGACTATCTCGCGCTCTTCGCCGAACAGCGGGTCCGCGGCGTGCTGGTCACACCGGCGGACACCACCGGCCGCAATCTGGAGTCGTTCCTGCGGCACGGCATCCCGTTCGTGTTCGTCGACCGGGTGCTCTCCAGCGCCGAGGGCTGCTCGGTGTCGGTGGACGACGTGGCGGGCGGCACCCTGGCCGTGCGCCATCTGCTCGCGTCCGGGCACCGCTCCGTGACGTACGTCAGCGGCCCGATGCACCTGACCCAGTGCCGCGACCGGCGCACCGGGGCGCTCGCGGCACTGGCGGAGGCGGGCCTGCCGGCGGAGGCCCTGCAGCACGTGGAGGCCGCCCGGCTCGACGTGGCCTCCGGGATCGACGCGGGCGCGCGGCTGCTCGGACTGCCGGAGCGGCCGACCGCCGTGTTCTGCGCCAATGACCTGCTGGCCCTCGGGGTGCTCCAGGCCATGTACACGGCCGGTGTCGCGGTGCCCGGGGAGGTGGCGATCGTGGGCTACGACGACATCGAGTTCGCGGCCGCCGCGGTCGTGCCGCTCACCTCGGTGCGCCAGCCCGCGGAACGGCTCGGCCGGGCCGCGGCCGAACTGCTGATCGAGGAGACGGGCGCCGCGGCCGACCAGCACGAGCACCGCTCCATCGTGCTCCAGCCCGAGCTGGTGGTCCGCCGCTCCACGCTCGGCCCCCGGGCGGCCGCGCGCCCCGCCGCCCCGTCCGCCTGAGGCACGCGGCTCACCGCCGCCGGCCGTGCCCCGGCCCCGCCCGCCCGGCCGACGCGGACGGTCCCGGCCGTCCCTCCGCGCAGGCACCCGCCCGGACGCGGCGACGGAACACGGCGTACGGACACGGCGTACGGGCAGGGCGTACGGACACCGCCCACGGGCCCGGCGTACGGACACGGCGTGCCGCGGACGGGCGCGGCAGCGGCCCGGCGTGCGCGGGCGGGTCCCCGCGCTGGGAACGGTCGCGTGCGCGGGGGCGGCAGCTGCGGCGTGAGCGGGGACGGGCGCGCACGGGGACCGCGGCGGGCGCCGGGCACGGAAGATCCGCCCCGCCCGGGAGGTGTCGGCGCGGCGCACCGGGAAACCCGCACCCCAGCCGCACTGACCGACGACGGTCCGGCCCGGCGCGACCCGGGCCGGCAGGACGGACGGATACCTATGACCAGCGGGTACACGGGTCCGGAGGACTACGGTCGGGACCCGATCGGAGACTTTCTCGCGCGCTTCCTGGGTTCCTCGGCGGGCGGACGGCGCCCGGGTCCCCGGTACCTCGACTTCGGCCGCCTGATGAGCGAGCCGGCCCGGCGGCTCGTCTCCATCGCGGCCACGTACGCCGCCGAGCACGGCAGCCCGGACCTGGACACGGAGCACCTGCTGCGGGCCGCCCTCACCACCGAGCCGACCCGGGACATGGTCTCGCGGGCCGGGGCGGACCCCGACGAACTCGCCGCCGAGATCGACCGGCAGACCGGCGAGGGCACCCCGCGGAACACGGTCGCGGTCAGCCCGGCCGTGAAGCGGGCGCTGCTCGACGCGCACGACGTGGCCCGCTCCACCGGGGCCTCGTACATCGGGCCGGAGCACGTGCTGATGGCGCTGGCCATCAACCGGGACTCCGCGGCGGGCCAGATCCTCGACGCCGCGCACTTCGACCCGTACACCGGGCCGAACCAGCACGGGGCAACCGCCGCCCCGGGCATCTCCGAGCAGCCGCCGGGGCAGCAGAGCCGGAACACCCCGAATCTCGACAAGTACGGCCGGGACCTGACCGAGCTGGCCCGGGAAGGCCGCATCGATCCGGTGATCGGCCGCGAACAGGAGATCGAGCAGACCGTCGAGGTGCTCGCCCGGCGCGGCAAGAACAATCCCGTGCTGATCGGCGAGGCGGGCGTCGGCAAGACCGCCGTCGTGGAGGGGCTGGCGCAACGCATCACCGACGGCGACGTGCCGGACATCCTGCTCGGCCGCTGCGTCGTGCAGCTCGACCTCGCCGGTGTCGTGGCCGGCACCCGCTACCGCGGTGACTTCGAGGAGCGGCTGAACGGCATCATCGAGGAGATCCGCGCCCACTCGGAGGAACTGATCGTCTTCATCGACGAGCTGCACACCGTCGTCGGCGCGGGCGGCGGCTCCGACAGCGGGCCGATGGACGCGAGCAACATGCTCAAGCCCGCGCTGGCCCGCGGCGAGCTGCACGTGATCGGGGCGACCACGCTGGAGGAGTACCGGCGGCACATCGAGAAGGACGCGGCGCTCGCCCGCCGCTTCCAGCCGGTGATGGTGCCCGAGCCGAACACCGCCGACGCGGCGGAGATCCTGCGCGGCCTGCGCGACCGGTACGAGGCGCACCACCAGGTGCGCTACACCGACGAGGCGCTGCTCGCCGCCGTGGAACTGTCCGACCGGTATCTCACCGAGCGCTTCCTGCCCGACAAGGCGATCGACCTGATGGACCAGGCGGGCGCCCGGGTGCGGCTGCGCTCCTCCACCCGCGGCACGGACGTCCGCGCGCTGGAGCGCGAGGCGGAGCAGCTGAACCTGGACAAGGCGCAGGCGGTGGCCAACGAGGAGTACGAGCGCGCCACCCAGCTGCGCGACCGCATCGTCGAACTGGAGGGCCGGATCCGGGACGGGCGGGGCAAGAAGCGGCCGCACGGCCGCATCCCCGAGGTGACCGTCGAGGACATCGCCGACGTGGTGTCCCGGCAGACCGGCATCCCGGTCAGCAATCTGACGGAGGAGGAGAAGGACCGGCTGCTGGGCCTGGAGCAGCATCTGCGGGAGCGGGTGATCGGGCAGGACGAGGCCGTCACCGCCGTCGCGGACGCGGTGCTGCGCTCCCGGACCGGTCTGGCGAGCCCGGACCGCCCGATCGGCAGCTTCCTCTTCCTCGGGCCGACCGGCGTCGGCAAGACCGAGCTGGCCCGGGCCCTGGCCGAGGCGCTGTTCGGCAGCGAGGACCGGATGGTCCGGCTCGACATGAGCGAGTACCAGGAGAAGCACACCGTCAGCCGGCTGGTCGGGGCTCCCCCGGGTTACGTCGGGTTCGAGGAGGCCGGGCAGTTCACCGAGGCGGTGCGCCGCAACCCGTACTCGCTGCTCCTGCTGGACGAGGTGGAGAAGGCCCACCCGGACGTCTTCAACATGCTGCTCCAGGTGCTCGACGACGGACGGCTGACGGACTCCCAGGGCCGCACGGTCGACTTCACGAACACCGTGATCGTGATGACCAGCAACCTCGGGTCCGAGGCGATCACGGGGCGCGGCCCGTCGCTGGGCTTCGGCGGGGGGAGCGCGGAGGACGACGAGGAGGCCCGCCGGGAGCGGGTGCTGCGGCCGCTGCGCGAGCACTTCCGCCCGGAGTTCCTCAACCGCATCGACGAGATCGTCATCTTCCGGCGGCTCGCCGACGACCAGCTGCGGCGCATCACCGACATGCTGCTGGACGAGACCCGGCGGCGGCTGCGGGCGCAGGAGGTCTCGGTGGAGTTCACCCCGGGGGCCGTCGACTGGCTCGCCCACCGCGGTTACCAGCCGGAGTACGGTGCCCGTCCGCTGCGCCGCACCATCCAGCGGGAGGTGGACAACCAGCTGTCCCGGATGCTGCTGCGGGGCGAGCTGCGGCCGCACCGCCGGCTGCGGGTGGACACGGCCGGGGACGGGCTGGAGTTCCGGCAGGCCGGCGCGGACTCCGAGCCGGCCCCCGCCCCGCCCCCGGAGAAGGACGGACCCGGGGCGGCCTGATCGTCCGTTTCCCGGAGACCGGCGTACACCCGGGGGGCGAGGACCGGCGGTGACGTACACCGGTCGTGGTACACGGGAAGGCGACCGCAAGACGACGACAACGGGGCCGCGCCCGGCGATCGTTGGGGCATGAACAGCGACGTCCCTCTCCCCCGGTGCCGGCCGTGAGCCCGCTCGTGCTCGCGGTGTCCCTGTCACTGGTGTCGGCCGTGGCCTACGCCGCCGCGGCCGTCGTCCAGGAGCGGCTGGCCGCGGACCCCCGCCGGGCCGCCGGACGGTCCGCGCTCTGGCGGAGCGGCCGCTGGTGGACCGCGGTGGCGCTGAACGGGACGGGCGGGCTGCTGCACGTGCTGGCGCTGGGCTTCGGGCCGCTGACGGTGGTGCAGCCGCTGGGCGTGCTGACCCTGGTGTTCGCCCTGCCGCTGGCCGCGCTGTACGGCGGACGGCGGGCCGGCCGGTCCGGGCGGCGGGGCGCGCTGGCGGTGTCGGCGGGGCTGGCGGGGCTGCTGCTCCTGACGGGTACGCGGCCCGCGCGGGCGCTCGGTTCCGCGGACCGGTTCGGGCTGGCGTTGGTGACGGGGGTGGTGCTGGTGCTGCTGGTGGCCCTGGCCTGGGGAACGGGACGGGCGGCCGTGCGCAGTGCCGCGCTCGCGTGCGCGGCCGGTGTCGCCTTCGGTGTCGCGTCGGTGTTCACCAAGACGGTCGCCGGGGACTGGAGCCCGCAGGCGCTCGCCGGGCAGCTGCCGGCGGTCGCGGTGACCGCTGTGCTGGCGGTGACCGGGCTGCTCGCCGCGCAGGCGTCGTACCGGGGCGCCGGGCTGGTCGCGCCGCTGGCCACGGTGACGGTCGCCAATCCGCTGGTCGCCGCGGTGGTGGGGATCGTGCTGCTGGGCGAGGGTTTCCGGTTCGGGGCCCTCTCCGTGCCGCTCGTGCTCACGGCGGGGGCCGTGACGGCGTACGGCCTGGTGCTGCTGACCCGGGACGGGGTGCGCCGGGGCCGGCAGGGCGCCGCGGAGCCGTGCGCCGCGGCGGAACCGCCCG
>NZ_WHPN01000136.1 GCF_009735685.1 Streptomyces lycii
GACTCGGACCTGGGCGCGCAGGTGCTGTCGGCGCTCGACCCGGCTCTGGGCGACTCGCTGTACACGGCCTGGCGGCAGGCGGCACCGGCCGTGCCGTCCGCGCTGAGCGAGCTGCACGTGCTGCGGGTGACGGCGGCCCCGTTCGGCTCGACCGCGCCGCTGAAGCCGGTGCAGGACGAACGGGGCCGGGTGATCCGGCAGTCCGACTGGCCGCTCACCGGCGCCGCGCTGACGACCATGCGGGTCGTGTTCGACACGGCGGGCAAGGTGCCGCAGAAGGCGGAGTTCGTGCACGCGGAGGGTTCCACCTCGGTGCAGCACACCGTGAACCTCCCCGCGGACCTGGCCTTCGAGCTGCCCCCGGGCCGGGTGCAGGTCTCCACCCGCAGTGCCCAGGACAACGACCTGAGCTGGCTGAACCGGCGGCCCGCGGACTCGCAGGAGCCGGGGGTGACCGCCCAGCTGGAGGCCGAGCTGCCGGAGCGCACCCTGTTCGTGTCCCGGCCCGGCGAGGACGGGAAGGTGCACGTCGCCGTCCTGAACGGCACGCCCGACGAGTGGTGGCTCTCCCCCGGCCAGCGCAAGCAGGTGCGGCAGGGCCGGTACGAGCTGACGATCAGCTACACGACCGCGGGCGAACCGCCCAACGTCGAGATCGGCATCGCGACGATCCCCGCGGCCTCGCAGCGCAACGTGCTGGCGCTCGACAGCGTGCACGACGGGATCACCGTGGGCAGCTGGGTCCACGTCGCACGGCCCCGGAAGGGCGCCGACGGCGGGGTGCCGGGCGACAAGGAGCTGGCCGAGGTGACCACGCGCGTCACCGCCGTACGCACCGTCGCGTACACCCGGTACGGCATCACCGGCCGCGGCACCGAGCTGACCCTCGCCGAGCCGTGGCTCGACGAGCACGACGTGCTGCTGTCGCACATCCGCGACGCGACCGTGCACGCCGGCGCGGAGCCGCTGCGGCCGGCCGACGAACCGCTCGGCGAGGAGGTGCACGGCAACGAGATCGAACTCGACCAGCTGTACGACGGGCTGCGCCCGGGCCGGGTCCTCGCCGTCACGGGCGAACGCACCGACGTCCCGGGAATCCCGGGGATGCAGGCGACCGAGCTGGCCGTGATCGCGGCCGTCGACCAGCGCCTCGACCCGGAGCTGCCCGGCGACCACGTGCACACCGTGCTGACGCTCACCGCCGGCCTGGCCCACCGGTACCGCCGGGACACCGTCCGGATCCAGGGCAACGTCGTGCCCGCCTCGCACGGGGAGAGCCGCGAGGAGGCCGTCGGAAGCGGCGACGCGGGCCGCACGAACCAGACGTTCGTGCTCTGGCAGGCCCCGCTGACCTGGCTGCCGGACGACAATCCGCTGGGCGCCACCCCGACCCTGGAGGTGCGCGTCGACGGGCTGCTCTGGCACCGGGCCGACAGCCTCGCCGGGCGGGGGCCGCGCGAGCGGATCTACGTGCTCGGGACGGACGGCGAGGGGCGTACGACGGTGACGTTCGGCGACGGCGTGCACGGCGCGCGGCTGCCGACCGGCCACGAGAACGTCCGGGCCCGCTACCGCTTCGGCACCGGCCGCGCCGCGAACGTCCCGGCGAACCGCATCACCCAGGCCGTCACCCGCCCGCTGGGGGTCACCGGTGTGAGCAACCCGCTGCCCGCGACGGGCGGTTCCGACGCCGACGGCCCGGGGCTGACCCGGCGTACGGTGCCGCTGGCCGTGTCCGCGCTCGACCGGCTGGTGTCGGTGGCCGACTACGAGGACTTCACCCGTTCCCGGGCCGGCATCGGCCGGGCCGCGGCGCGGGAACTCTTCGACGGCCGGCGGCAGGTGCTGCACCTGACGGTCGCGGGCGCGGACGACGTGCCGATCGGCCCGGACGCCGACATGCTGCGCGCCCTGCGGTCCTCGCTCGCCGGGTACGGCGACTCCCGGCTGCCGGTCCGCGTGGACGTGCGGGAGGCGGTGCTGCTGGTGCTGGCCGCGCGGATCAAGGTGCGGCGGGACCACTCCTGGGAGACGGTCGAGCCCCGGGTGCGCCGGGCGCTGCTGCACAGGCTCGGCTTCCCGGGCCGTGAACTGGGGCAGCCCGCCCGGCTGTCGGAGGTGCTGGCCGTCGCACAGTCGGTGCCGGGCGTCGACTACGTGGACGTGGACACCTTCACCGGCATCCCCGCCTCCGTCACACCGCGGCAGCTCGCGGAGCTGGGTGAGGGGGCGTCCGGGCCCCGGGAGACGGTTCCCGCGCGGCTCGCCGAGTACGACGAGCAGGTGCACCGGGTGACGGCGGCAGAGGGCGAGTCGCTCGGCGCGATCTCCGCCGGGTACGGCGTGCCGCTGGAGGAACTGCTGCGGCTGAACCCCGACATCACCGACACCCGGCCGCTGGCCAGGGGCCGGACGGTGTGCGTGTTCCGCGGCATCCGCCCGGCGCAGCTCGCGCTGTTCTCGCCGGAGGTCCCGGACACCCTGACGCTCACGGAGATCACCCGGTGAGCGCGGCACAGCGGGCGGGGCGGGGCTCCCGCCACGAGAACGCGGGCAGCGCGGGCCGGACGGGCAGCACGGGCAGCACGGCCGGCGCGGGCGGCACGGGCGGCTGGGCTCACGCGGTCCGCCGAGGAGCCGAGACCGGTACAGCCCGTTCAGCCCGTACAGCGCGCGCGGCTTGCACGGCCGGCACGGCCCGGGCGGCTTGCACGGCGCGTACGGCCGGCACGGCTCGCGGGACGGACCACGCGAGCCATGCGGACCCCGGGCACGACACAGGCCGCACCGGTCACCGGCACCACACCGGCCACATCAGCCACACAGGCCGCATCACGAGCCACATCGGCCGCATCACGAGCCCCGGCAGGGCCCGCCGCACCGGCGGACCGTACGGGACGGACGAAGGGACGCAGCGATGAGCAGGGAGCCGGACGGGCTCGCGGATCTCCTCCCGCAGTGGCACCGGCTGCGGGACGCCGAGGGCGGACCGGGCGGCGAGAGCCTGCGCGCGCTGCTCGCGGTGATCTCCGAACAGGTGGACCTCGTCCGCACCGGGGTCGAACAGGGCTACGACGACTGGTTCGTGGAGACCGCAGCGCCGTGGGTGCTGCCGTACCTGGGCGACCTGGTGGGCTACCGGACGCTGCCGGGCTACGAACGGGTGCAGGCCACCGGGATCGGGGGCGGCACGGGCGGACCGGGCGGCGACAGCCGGCAGCGGCTGGCCGAGGCGCTCGCGCCGCGCCGGGACGTCGCCGCGACGGTGGCCAACCGGCGCCGCAAGGGCACCCTGCCGCTGCTGGAGGAGCTGTCCGAGTCGGTCGCCGGCTGGCCCGCGCGGGCCGTGGAGTTCTCCCGGCTCGTCGCGCACCAGCAGCCCGTGAAGCTGTACGGGTCGGGCACCCCGGCGGTGAACACCCGGCGGCTCTCCCGGGGCCGGCTGGCCGATCTGCGCGACGAGTCGGCCCTCGACCTGGCGGGCGGCCCGTTCGGCGCGGTCGCGCAGTCCGTGGACGTACGCCGTGCCGACTCGCGGCGCCGGCAGGGCGGGCACACCCCGGCCGGGGTCGGGCTGTTCGTGTGGCGGCTGAAGCCGTACTCCGTGACGGGCGCGCCCGCGTACTGCGTCGACCGCGCCCGGAACCTCTACACCTTCTCGATCCTCGGCAACGACACCCCGCTGGTGACCAAGCCGGAGCCGGAGCCGTCGGCCGCGCACATCGCGACGGTCGACAACGTTCCCGCGTACCTCCGGCGCCGGCAGCTCGCCGACCGGCTCGCCGACGCCTACGGGCCCGGCAAGAGCTTCGTCATCCGGCGCGACGACCGGGACGACCCGGTGCCGATGTCGGACGTCGTCGTCGCCGACCTGAGCGACTGGCGCTACCGCCCGAAGCGCGGGCAGGTGGCGGTCGACCCGGAGCTGGGCCGGATGGCGTTCGGCTCCCGCTCGGCGCCCCGGCAGGGCGTGTGGGTGGACTACCACTACGCGTTCGCCGACGACACCGGCGGCGGCGAGTACGCCCGCCCGGACCGCGTCACCCCCGCCTCCGCGCAGGTCTACCGGGTCGGGCCGGGCCGCACGTACCGGCGGATCATGGACGCGTACAACGACTGGCGGAACGACCGGCGGGCCGGACGGTGCGGCCCCGACGGCATCATCGAGATCACCCACAGCGGCGCCTACCAGGAGCAGCTGGACTTCGACCTCGACCCGGGCGACCGCCTGGAGGTGCGCGCCGCCGAGGGCACACGCCCGGTGATCCGGCTGCTGGACTGGTACAGCAACCGGCCCGACGCGCTGAACATCCGCGCCGCGGACGGCTGCGAACGGGGCGAGGAACCGCGCATCGTGCTCGACGGCCTGTTGGTCTCCGGACGCGGCCTGAACGTCTCCGGGCCCGTCGGGACGCTCGTCCTGCGGCACTGCACCCTGGTGCCCGGCTGGTCGCTCGAACCGCAGTGCGAGCCGCACTCGCCGGAGGAGCCCAGCATCGTGCTGGACCGCACCACCGCGTGCGTGCAGATCGAGCGGAGCATCCTCGGCACCATCGAGGTCGTCGGCGACGAGGTCGCCACCGACCCGCTGTCCGTGCACATCCGGGACAGCGTGCTGGACGCCACCGGGCACGACCTGCCGGCGCTGTCCGCCCCGGACTGCCGCCACGCGCACGCCGTGCTGCACGCGCACCGCACCACGGTCATCGGCGAGGTGCACACGCACGCCGTGGAGATCGGCGAGAACAGCGTGTTCACCGGGCGGATGCACGTCGCCCGGCGCGGCGTCGGCTGCCTGCGCCACAGCTACGTGCCGCCGGGCTCGCGCACCCCGCGCCGCTTCCGCTGCGTGCCCGAGCACCCCGCCGGCGCCGAGGGCCCGTTCCCGCGCCCGCTGTTCCGCAGCGAGCGCTACGGGACGCCCGGCTACGCCCAGCTCGCCCGGGGCGGGCCGGAGGAGATCCGCCGGGGCGCCGAGGACGGCGCAGAGATGGGCGCCTTCCACGACCTGTACCAGCCGCAGCGCGAGGACAGCCTGCGCGCCCGGCTCGCCGAGTACGCCCCCGCGGGCACCGACGCGGGAGTGATCTTCGTGACATGAGGTTCCGCCGCATCCCAGCCGCAGCGGCCGCAGCGGCCGCACCAGCAGACTTCGCCGACGTACGCACATCCGAGGGGGACCCCTTCCATGCACGCTGACCTCTCCCGCTTCACCTTCCGGCCGGAGCGGCACTACTCCGCCGTCATCACCCAGCAGGGCCGCGTCCAGCTCGACGCGGACTTCAACGAGCAGGCCGCGATCCAGCTCCACCAGGCCCGTACGATCGCCACCGATCTGATCGGCCCGCACGGCGGCCCGGCCGGTGACACCGGCTTCCGGATCACGTTCGAGGCAGGCAACCGCGAGCTGGACGACCTCACCATCGGCGGCGGCCGCTACTACGTCGACGGCATCCTCTGCGACGCGACCCGGCCGCGGCCGGGCGTCCCGGCCGAGGCCGACGGCGGTGACGGCGAGGGGGCCGAGGGCGTCGAGCCCCGTGAGGAGCCGCCGGCCACCTGGACGTACTGGGACCAGCCCGACGGCCACCGCGACCCGGAACGGCCCGAGGACCGGCTGCCCGCGTTCCCGTTCCTGGCCTATCTGAAGGTGTGGGAGCGCTCGGTCACCGCGGCCGAGGACCCGTCGCTGCGGGAGGTCGCGCTCGGTTCGGCGGTGGCCGACACCGCGGCCCGCTCCAAGGTGGTCTGGCAGGTGCTGCCGCTGTCCGCCGCCGAACTGGAGCTGGAGGACGGGCAGCTGCCCAAGGACACCGTGCGGGAGGCCTTCGCCAAGTGGGCCGCGGCCCAGACCTCGAAGGCCCGCCTCGCGGCCCGCGCCGAGCGCCCCGGGAACGCCGACGACGACCCGTGCCTGGTGCGGCCCGACGCCCGCTACCGGGGCCCGGAGAACCAGCTGTACCGGGTGGAGATCCACGAGGGCGGCGCCGCGAAGGACGCCACCTTCAAGTGGTCCCGGGAGAACGGCTCGGTGACCTTCCCCGTCGACGAACTCGACGGCACCTGGGTCGGACTGGCCTCCCTCGGCGGGGACGACAAGCTCGACCTCGACGTCGGCGACCTGGTCGAGTTCACCGACACCGGCCGCGAGAGCCGCGGTGAGGCGCTGCCGCTGCTGCGCGTGGAGGAACTGGACCTGCCCGGCCGCCGGGTGCGGCTGTCCGGCGAGCCCGAGCCGGGTGTCGGGCGGCGGCCCGAGCTGAACCCGTTCCTGCGGCGCTGGGACCACCGGGAGGGCACCGCGCGCGGCAAGCAGGGCGCGCGGCCGAAGCTGCGGAACGGCGCCGTCCCGGTCGAGGAGGGCCGCTGGCTGCCGCTCGAGGACGGCGTCGAGGTGTACTTCGCGCCCGACGGCGGCTACCGCACCGGAGACCACTGGCTGATCCCGGCGCGCACCGCCACCGGTTCCGTCGAGTGGCCCACCGACCCGGCACGGCGGCCGCTGCTCCGCGGTCCGGCCGGAATCCGGGCGCACTACGCGCCGCTCGCCTGGGTGATGGGCGAGTCCGCCCCCTCGGACCTGCGGAAGTCCTTCGGGCCGCTGGCCGCCGACGTACCGGCCGCCGACGCGGAGGCACTGGCGCTGGAGGCGCGGGTGGAGGCCGAGGAGAAGGCGGCGGCCGAGGCGGCCGAGGACCAGCCCGGACAGGAGCCCGGACAGCAACAGTGACAGGGCGGGACCGGGCCGCGGCAGCCGACGGGCTGCCGCTTTCCCCGCGTCCGGTCAGCAGCCGGCAGTCGGCACGTCTGGAAGGAGCACACCACGATGGCTACGCCTCTGAGCGCCTCGCGGCTCGTCAAGGCGCTGCGGGACGAGGGCCTGGAGGTCCGCGAATACCGCAACTGGCGATCCCACAACCGTAACCACAAGGGCTCCTGGGGCCCGGTGAACGGCGTGATGATCCACCACACCGTCACCAAGGGCACCAGCAGCACGGTCGAACTCTGCTACGAGGGCCACTCCAGCCTCCCCGGCCCGCTGTGCCACGGCGTCATCGACAAGGAGGGTGTGGTGCACATGGTCGGCAACGGCCGTGCCAACCACGCCGGGCTCGGCGACGGCGACGTGCTCAGGGCCGTCATCAACGAGGCCAAGTCGTTCCCGCCGGACAACCAGGCCGACACGGACGGCAACCGGCACTTCTACGGCTTCGAGTGCGTCAACCTCGGCGACGGCAAGGACCCGTGGCCCGAGGCGCAGAAGCTGGCGATCGAGAAGGCCTCGGCCGCCATCTGCCGCGCGCACGGCTGGAACGAGCGGTCCGTGATCGGCCACCGGGAATGGCAGCCGGGCAAGGTCGACCCGCGCGGCTTCTCGATGGGCACGATGCGCGGCCGGATCGCGAAGCGCCTCGGCGGCAAGGCGGACGGACCGCCGAAGACCGACCCGAAGCCGAAGCCGCCGGCCGAGTACGAGCCGTTCCCCGGCGCCGACTTCTTCCGCGTCGGCCGCAACAGCAAGATCATTACGGCGATGGGGAAGCGGCTCGTCGCCGAGGGCTGCGGCCGCTACAAGGTCGGTCCCGGTCCGAACTGGACGGAGGTCGACCAGAAGTCCTACGCGGCCTGGCAGCGGAAGCTCGGCTACTCCGGCAAGGACGCGGACGGCATCCCGGGCAGCACGAGCTGGAAGAAGCTGCGGGTGCCGAACGTGTAGCGGGCCCGGCGGGTACGGCGCGCGCGCCGGGGCGCTGGGGCTCGCTCGGGGGCTGGGGCGCGTGGAGGGCTGGGGCGCACGCGTCGGGCCCTTGTGGCGCGCTCGTCGAGCGCCTGTTCGTGGGCGCGCCGGAGGTCTGTGGCTCGCTCGCTCGGGGGCCCGTGGCCCACTCGCTCGGGAGTCTGCGGCTCGCTCGTCGGGGTCTGTGGCCCACTCGCTCGGGAGTCTGCGGCTCGCTCGTCGGGAGTCTGCGGCGCGCGCCAGGGTCTGTGGCCCGCTCGTAGGGGTCTGTGGCCCGCTCTTCGGGGGCATTGCTGAACGGGCGGGCACCGGGAGCGCGGGGCCCCTGCACGCCGGCACGTATCGCGCGGTCCGCAGTGGCCGCGTCACACCCCATACCGCCGCCCGGGCGGGTCCCCCTGACGAGGGCCCGCCCGGGCGGCTTCCGGTTCCGGGAGCGCGGTGCTGTGCTCAGCGGACCCGGGTGGTGTCCGCGTCCGTGTCCGGGACCGGCAGCGGGCGCTTCTCGATCGCCGCCGCCATCACCTCCGGGAACAGGTCCGGTGTGCAGGCGAACGCCGGTGCGCCGAGGGCCGCGAGCGCCGCCGCGTGTTCCCGGTCGTAGCCGGGAGTGCCCTCGTCGGACAGCGCGAGCAGCGCCACGAACTGAATTCCCGACGCCTTCATGGCCGCGACCCGCTTGAGCATCTCGTCCCGTATGCCGCCCTCGTAGAGATCGCTGATGAGCACGACGATCGTGTCCGCGGGCCGGGTGATCCGCGACTGGCAGTACGCCAGTGCCCGGTTGATGTCGGTGCCGCCGCCCAGCTGGGTGCCGAACAGCACGTCCACCGGGTCGTCCAGCTCGTCCGTGAGATCCACGACGGAGGTGTCGAAGACCACCAGCCGGGTGGACAGCGACCGCATCGAGGCCAGCACCGCGCCGAACACCGACGCGTGCACCACGGAGGCGGCCATCGACCCGGACTGGTCGATGCAGAGGACGACGTCCTTCTTCACGGCCTGCGCCGCGCGCCCGTGGCCGATCAACCGCTCGGGCACCACGGTGCGGTGCTCCGGGAGGTAGTTCTTCAGGTTGGCCCGGATGGTGCGGTCCCAGTCGATGTCCCGGTGCCGGGGGCGGCTGTTCCGCGCCGAACGGTCCAGGGCGCCGGTGAGGGTCGCCCGGGTGCGGGTCGCGAGCCGTTTCTCCAGCTCCGCGACCACCTTGCGGACCACGGCCCGCGCGGTGTTCCGGGTGGTCTCGGGCATCGCCTTGTGCAGGGAGAGCAGGGTGCCGACGAGGTGGACGTCCGCCTCGACGGCCTCCAGCAGCTCCGGTTCCAGCAGCAGTTGGGACAGACCGAGCCGGTCGATCGCGTCCCGCTGCATGACCTGTACGACGGAGGTGGGGAAGTACGTCCGGATGTCCCCCAGCCAGCGCGCCATCTGCGGTGCGGAACCGCCGAGCCCGCCGGCCCGGGAATCCCCGGCGCGCCCCCGGCCGCCCCCAGCACCGCCCCGGCCGGTCCCACCGCCCGCACCGCCGGGGCCGTCCCCGTACAGGGCGTCGAGGGTCCGGTCCATGGCCGCGTCCCGCCCG
Organism: Streptomyces lycii; assembly: GCF_009735685.1. Lineage (GTDB taxonomy): Bacteria > Actinomycetota > Actinomycetes > Streptomycetales > Streptomycetaceae > Streptomyces > Streptomyces lycii. The sequence continues at coordinate 9,321 of NZ_WHPN01000136.1, forward strand.
CCCGGTTCGTACCCGGTGCCGTCTGCCCCGCCGCCGAGCACCAGCCGCCACCGCCGCAGCCGCTCCTCGTCCGTCCCGTCCCCGGACCCGTTCCCCGCGACCAAGGCGTCATCCGCCACGGCGTCCGTCGTCCCGGCCGCCGTCGTCCCGACTGTTGTTGTCCCGGCCGCCGTCGGCCCGACTGTTGTTGTCCCGGCCGCCGTCGGCCCAGTCCTCATCGCCACAGCCTCCGCCGTCCCGGCTGCCGTCGCCCCGGCTGCTGTTGTCCCAGCCGCCGTTGCCCCAGCCGCCGTTGTCCCAATTTTGGCCGTTCCGACTGCCGTTGTCCCTTCCGTCGTCGTCCCGGCCGCCGTTGTCCCGGCCGCCGCCGTCCCGGCCGCCGTCGTCCCAGCCCTCATCGCCACAGCCTCCGCCGTCCCGGCCGCCGCCGTCCCGGACGTCGCCGTCCCGGCTGCCGTCGACCCAGCCCTCATCGCCACAGCCTCCGTCACGGCGTCCTCCGTCGCGGGATCCTCTGTCGTCGCAACCTCTTTCGTGCCGGTCCGCAGCCCCGTCATGAGGCCGGCTCCGCGCTGCAGAGGTGTCCGCCGTCCCGGCCGCACCCGCCGCCCCGAAGCCGGCCGGTGCCCAGCAGCAGGCGCAGCACCGGCTCCACCGCCGCGGCGCGCTCCTCGTCCAGGCCCGGTCCGAAGCCCGGGGCCCCGGGCGGCACGTCCCCGGGGCCGCCGCGCCCGCCCTGTTCGGCGGTACCCCGGCGGACCAGCTCGCCCAGGCTCCGACGCACCCCCGGTTCGTACGCCCCGAACGTCCGGCGCAGCAGCGGCAGCACATCGGTGAAGGCCCCGGCCGGTACGCCGGTCAGCCAGCGGTCGAGGAGCCCGAGCAGCCGCGGGTCGTGCAGGAGCAGCATTCCGCCGCCCGACTCGCCACCGGCGAACCCCTCGATCCACGCGGCCGCCTCGGCGGGCTCCGTCCCGGGCGAGAGGGCCAACCCCGTCACCCCGGCCGCCTCGTCCTCGTCCATCCGCCCCTCGTCGAGCAGCAGCCGCACGGCGCGGCCCCGGATCAACGGCGCCACGGTCTCCCGCCGGGACAGTGTCCGCAGCACCCCGGCCCACCGCTCCCGCATCCCGTCGGGCACGGCCACCGGCCCCCCGTCGGTCGCGGTGCCCGGATTCCGCTGCCCGTTCGCCCCGCCCCCCGCGGTGACCGGGTCCGGCCGCCCGCTCGCCCCGTCCCCCGCGATGACCGGCTCCGGCGACCCGCTCCCCCTGTCCCCCGCGATGAGCGGCTCCTGCCGCCCGCTCCCCCCGTCCCCGGCGGGGACCGGCTCCGGCCGCCCGTTCGCCCCGTTCGCCTCGTCCGGCAGGGCCGCGGGGGCTCCCGGTGGCGCGGTGACCGGTGACCGCTGCCCGTTCGCGCCCTCCGCCCCGTCGAGCAGGCCGACGGCCGTGTGCACCGAGTCCACATGGCTGCGCATTCCGGCCGCGCCGTCCGCGTCCAGGCCCGTGCAGGCGGGCGGCAGTCCCGCGAAGACGCGGCCGGCCAGGCCGACGGCCACCCCGGTGAGCGCCGCCGCGTCCGTGTCCCGCACGTCTCCGTACCGGACGGAGCGCACCAGGGCGGGCAGGGCCTGTGCGAGATGACCGACGTCCGCGTCCAGGGCGGCCCGGTCGGCGAGCACCCGCATCACCACCGGCAGCGCGTCCGGCAGCCCCGCCAGCAGGCACACCTCGGCCAGCGCCGTGACGTCCGCGAGCCCGCCCGCCGATACGGCGTCCCCCTCGGCCTTGGCCGTCGCGGCGGCGAGCACCGTGTTCCCCCAGGAGCCCGCCTCCGCCACCCGCACCGACAGCTCCGGCTCCCAGCTCAGCCGCCACGCCTCCCGGAACGTCCCGAGTCCCGCCCGCGACCGCACCGGCTCGCCCCAAGCGATCCCCAGCAGCCGCAGCCGGTGCAGCAGCCGGCTGCGGGCCGCGTCGGTCTCCTTGCGCAGGTCCAGCTCCAACTCCCGCGGCGACGCCTCCGGTTTGAGCCGCAGCGAGCGCTGCGCCCGGCTCAGGTCCCGCTGGAGCGGCACGGCCGGTGCCGACTCCGGCACCTCGCCGAGCACATCGCCCACGACCAGCCGCTCGCCGACCAGGCCGAGCGGCACGTCGGAGCCCTCGCACATCACGGCCCGTACGGCGTCGGTCGTCTCCGCCAGTCCGGCGAGCGGGCGGCCGCGCATCGCGGCGAGGGTCTCCGCGAGCCGCACCGCCTCGATGACGTGGGCCGAGGACACCGGATGGTCCTCCGCCCGGAGCAGCCCGGCGACCTTCGTCATCCAGCGCTCGATCGGGCGGTCCGGGGCGCCGAACAGATGCCCGTACCAGCCGGGTGAGGCGATGCCGGCTCCGTAACCGCTGTGGCGGGAGAGCCGGCGGTTGGTCCACGGCACCCACGTCAGCTCGGCCTTGACCTTCGGCATGCCCTTGAGGAGCTGCCGGTCGGCGGTCGCGGTCGTGCCCGCCCGCAGCGCCGGCACGTGCCAGGCCCCGCAGACGACGGCGACCCGGTCGCCGGACTCCCGCCGGGCCTCCCGCAGCCGCAGCCGCATGTGCGCCTCGCGCAGCAGGTCCCGCTCGTGGCCGCCGTCGCCGTACGTCTCGCGCAGGACCGCCATGGCGTCCCCGAGCGCGGCGAAAGCGGCGAACGGGTCCCCGGGGGCACCGGTCGCCCGGCCGCCCGCCGGACCCCGGTGTTCGACGACGTCCTCCCACCAGCGCTCGGGGTCGTCGTACCCGGCGGTCTCGGCGAGGACGCCGATCGGGTCGATCCGGACGTCCGTCCCGTCACCGGCCCGTCCCGGTCGTGCGGCGGGATCGTGGTCGTCCTCGTCCCGCAGCGCGAGGGTGTTCGCCGCGGGCAGGTCGAAGAAGCGGACCGGCACGCCGCGGGTCAGCGCCCAGCGCAGCGCCACCCACTCCGGGGAGAACTCGGCCAGCGGCCAGAACGCGGCGCGGGCCGGTTCCCCCGTGACGTGCGCGAGCAGGGCGACGGGCGGCCGCATCCCGTCCTCGGCCGCGAGCCCGGCGAGCGCGTCGGCCTCCGGCGGGCCCTCGATGAGCACCACGGCCGGGTCGCGGGCGTCCAGCGCGGCCCGTACGGCGCGGGCGGACCCCGGCCCGTGATGCCGCACCCCGAGCAGCAGCGGCTCGTCCCGGGCGGTGCTCACGCCGAGACCTCGCGGCAGGCGCGGTAGAAGTCCTTCCAGCCGTCCCGCTCCCGCACCACGGCCTCCAGATACTCCTGCCACACCACGGCGTCCGCCGCCGGGTCGCGCACCACGGCACCCAGGATTCCGGCCGCCACGTCCCCCGGCCGCAGCACGCCGTCCCCGAAGTGGGCCGCGAGCGCCAGCCCGCCGGTGACGACGGAGATCGCCTCGGCCGTCGACAGCGTGCCCGAGGGCGACTTGAGCTTCGTCCGGCCGTCCGTGGTGACGCCGTCGCGCAGCTCCCGGAAGACGGTGACGACCCGCCGGATCTCGTCGATGCCCTCCGGCGCGGCCGGCAGGTCGAGCGAGCGGCCGATCTGGTCGACCCGCCGGGAGACGATCTCGACCTCGGCCTCGGGGGTCGCGGGCAGCGGCAGCACCACCGTGTTGAACCGGCGGCGCAGGGCGCTGGACAGCTCGTTGACCCCGCGGTCGCGGTCGTTGGCGGTGGCGACGAGGTTGAACCCGCGGACGGCCTGCACCTCCTCGCCCAGCTCCGGTATGGGCAGCGTCTTCTCCGACAACACCGTGATCAGCGTGTCCTGGACGTCGGCCGGGATGCGGGTCAGCTCCTCGACGCGCGCCGTCATGCCGTCGGCCATCGCCCGCATCACCGGGCTGGGCACGAGTGCGGCGCGGCTCGGGCCGTGGGCGAGCAGCTGCGCGTAGTTCCAGCCGTACCGGATGGCCTCCTCCGGGGTCCCCGCGGTGCCCTGCACCAGCAGGGTCGAGTCGCCGCTGACCGCCGCCGCGAGATGCTCCGAGACCCAGGTCTTGGCGGTGCCCGGGACACCGAGCAGCAGCAGCGCCCGGTCCGTGGCCAGCGTGGTGACCGCGACCTCCACGATGCGGCGCGGGCCGACGTACTTGGGCGTGACGACGGTGCCGTCGGGGAGCGTCCCGCCGAGCAGATACGTGGCGACGGCCCAGGGGGACAGCCGCCAGCGCTCCGGCCGCGGCCGGTCGTCGGCCGCGACCAGCGCCTTCAGCTCACCGGCGAACGCGTCCTCGGCATGCGGCCGGATCGCTTCCCCCGCGGCACCGGCCCGCTCGCCGGATCCGGTCGTCTCGGTGTGCACGGTCATGGGTCCCCCTCTGTGCAGGACGTGCGGCCCACCCCCACGAACCCGTGGGCCGCTTGCGTTCTCCACCCTGCACGAGGCCACTGACAACGGGTCACCGGACGGCGGACGGTACGCCGGAGCCGTCCCCGGGGCCGTTCCGGGGGCCGTCCCGGGGGCCGTTCCGGAAGCGCCGGGGATTGTCAGTGGCGGCCCCTACGGTCGGTGACATGAATCCAGCAGGGGGAGCGGGTGACATGACTCGGCAGGGGGAGCGCTGGACGGCGGATCAGGTGCTGGCGCTGGCTCCTGACGCCGCGTCGCGCAAGGCGGGCAGCAGGCTGGGCGCGGCGGGGCCGTGGTCGGAGACGGGCTGTGCCGAAGGGGCGGTGTGGGGCCTGTGCAAGGGGAGCGGGAGCAAGCCGTACCGGACGGTCGTGGACCTGGGCGGCGACGGCCGGCCGGGGGCGGGCCCGGCGTACAAGTGCGGTTGCCCGAGCCGGAAGTTCCCGTGCAAGCACGCCCTGGGGCTGCTGCTCCTGTGGACGGCGGGCGGTGTGGGACCGGAGGGCGCGGAGCACGCCGGGGCGACGGCCGCGGAACCGCCGGACTGGGCCGGTGAGTGGCTGGCGGGGCGGCGGCAGCGGGCCGCCGGAGCGGCCGGCCACGGGACCGGCGGTGACGCGGCCCCGGGACCGGGTGCCGGGCCGAAGGACGCCGAAGCGGCCCGGCGGCGGGCGGAGCGGCGGGCCGAACGGATGGCGGCGGGCGCCTCGGAGCTGGAGCAGCGGCTGCTGGACCTGGTGCGCGGCGGGCTGGCGGGCGCCGACCGGGCGGGTTACGGGGCCTGGGAGGAGACGGCGGCCCGGATGGTGGACGCGCAGGCGCCGGGCCTGGAGACACGGGTGCGGGAGCTGGGTGCGATCGCTGCCTCCGGCCCCGGCTGGCCCGGACGGCTGCTGGAGGAGTGCTCGCTGCTCCATCTGCTGAACCGCGCCTTCCTCGACGTCGCGGACCTCCCGGATCCGCTCGCCGCGACGGTCCGTGTCCGCGCGGGAGCACCGGTGCGGACGGCCGGACTGCTGGCCCACCGGGCCTCGGTGGTGCGCGACCGCTGGCTGGTGCTGTCCCAGCGGGACGACGCGGAGAGCCGGCTGACCGTCCGCCGGATATGGCTGCGCGGCACGCATTCGGGGCGCACGGCTCTCGTACTGTCCTTCGGAGCGGCGGGCCGCGCCCCGGAGATCAGCCTGCCCACCGGTCTCGTCACGGACGCGGAGTGCGCGTTCTATCCGGGCGCCGGTCAGCTGCGGGCCGCGCCGGGTGGGCAGTTCGGACCGTCGACTGCCGGTTTCCGGCCCCCGGGGACGGATGTCGGCTCGGCGCTCACCGCCTACGGTGCCGCGCTGCGCGACGATCCCTGGCTGGAGTCCTGGCCCGTGGTGCTGGCGGACGTCGTGCCGATACCGGCGGAGGACGGGGCGACGGCGGCCGGTGCCGCGGGGAGCTGGCAGCTGGCGGACGGGGAGGCGGCGCTCCCGGTGGACCCGCGCGGCCTCGGCCGCCCCGGTCTGTGGCAGCTCGTTGCCCTGTCGGGCGGTGGTCCGCTGACCGTCTTCGGCGAATGCGGCCACCGCGGTTTCACCCCGCTCACGGCCTGGTCACCGGACACGGACGAGGCGGTGCCGCTGTGACGCCGCGACGTCCGGGAGCGGGGATCCGGCCAACACCGGGCGGCGGTACCCGTTTCGCGCGGCGGGGGTTTCCCGGATACGGGGACGCCCAGGGGGAACGCGCAGAGGTGGAGCGGACCCGGCACAGGCGGGCCGACACGGCACGCCGGGGTGGTGGGAACGCGGCACACCGGCTGCCTGCTCCCGGGTGCCGGACCCCAGCTGCCAGGCCCCGGCAGCCGGAGCCCCGGTGGCCGGACCCCGGCCGGCAGCGGCACGGGCGACGGCGGCACGAGTGCCAGTGGCACGGGGGACGGTGGCACGGGCGACGATGCACGTGCCGACGGCAGGCACGGAGACCGGGGTCCACTGCGCACCGGACGGGCCCGGTGCGTCCGGTCCGGGCACGGACGGCTCGATGCCGGCCGTGGGCGCAGCGACCGCGCGGCACGGCGTGACCGGGCGAGCGACGGCACCACGGCTGGGCATCGCGAGGCCGGGCGGACGACGGCACGACAGCTGGGCATCGCGGACGCCGGGCGAGCGACGGCACGACAGCTGGCATCGGGGACGCCGGGCGGACGGCGGCACGACCGCGCACGGCAGCTGGGCATCGCGGACGCCGGCCGGATGACGGTACGACCCCACGACCCCACGACCGAGCGCCGACAGGGTACGGGAGTCGTCCGGCAGCCGCGACAGTACGGCGCCGGGCCGCGAGCCTCCGGCCCACGACGACACGAGAGCGCGAGCCCGGAGGGCGAGAAGGGCGAAGAGGGCTGAGCGCGATGAGAGCGAAGAGGGGGAACACGGTGCTGCGAGCAACGAGCGCGAAGAGGGGGACGCGGCCATGACGACCACGCAGCCGGAAGGACGATCAGGGGTGGCCTGGGACGAGCTGGTCGGTGCCGCCCTCGTCGGTACGGAACGCCGCACACCGCCCGGGGTGCCGCCGGGCCAGGATCCGGCGGCGGCCCTCCTCGACGCGGCGGCGGCCGACACCGTAC
>NZ_WHPN01000137.1 GCF_009735685.1 Streptomyces lycii
CTCCCGCGCCGCACCTCCCGCGCCGCACCCCCCGCGCCGTGCCCCCGTTCCCGGCCCGTCCCCCCTTCGCCCCCGGCCCGTGCCCCGTCCGTGTCCCTGGCCCGGGGTTCCGGGACGGCCGTCCGGGCCGTGGGTGTGCGTGGTGAGCCTCCGGCCTTCTCGTCCCCGGGCCTCCCCCGGTGACTGTGCGACAGTTTTCTGGCAGGTTCGCGTCAGACACCTTCCGGGTGATCACCACACGTACCGGACACAGGGGGATGGATTCGATGCTGGAAAAGGTGTTCGACAGCCAGGACCTCCCGGTGCCGGACCGGGTGGACGCCTGGCGTGAGGTCACGGCCCTCGCCCTGATCCCCAACGAGTTCAGCATCGACCGTGCGGCGGACTTCGGGGCCTCCCTGCACGCCGTGGACCTGGGCGTGGCGCAGGTGACCTCCTTGACCTACGCCTCGATGACGTCGCGTCGGACACCCCGGCTGATCCGGCGCTCCGATCCCGACATGTACGCGGTGGGACTCATCCTGCGGGGGCGGCAGGGCATCACCCAGGAACGGCGCGAGGCCTCCCTCGCGACGGGTGACCTGGTGGTGTACTCCACCTCCCGGCCCTACGAAGCCGTGGTGGAGGCCCGGCAGGGCAGGGCGGCGTCCGTGGTGGTGCAGATCCCGCGGGCCCTGGTGCCGCTGCCTGCTGACCGGGTGGAACGGACGCTGGCCACCCGGATGCCGTCGCAGGAAGGCATCGGACGCCTCCTCGCCGGATTCCTCACCCGCCTGGCCACCGACACCACCCACTACCGGGCCGCCGACGTCCAGCGGCTGGCCGACATCCTCGTCGACCTGATCACCGCATGGCTGGCTCACCACATCGATGCCGAGGACCGGACGCCCGCCGAAACCCGCGGACAGGTGCAGTTCCTGCAGATCCAGAGCTTCATCCGGCGGAACCTGGACGACATCGGACTCGCCCCCGCGACCATCGCCGCCGCACACCACATCTCCCTGCGGACGCTGCACCGCCTCTTCCAGCGCCACGCCCACGGCACCACGGTCACGTCCTACATCAGCCGCCAGCGCCTGGAGCACGCCCGGCGCGACCTCGCCGACCCCCGCCTGGCCGCACGCCCCGTCCACGCCGTCGCCGCCCGCTGGGGCTTCCGCCGTCCGGCCGACTTCACCCGTGCCTTCCGCACCGCCTACGGCACCACCCCCACCGACCACCGCCGGGCGTGCCTGCGCGCGCAGAGCGGCACGCAGCGCTAAGCAGCTGGCACCCGGCGCTATCCACACAGCGGCGGCACCCCGGAAGAATCCGGGGATGTCAGGCCGAGGTACACGGGGCCGGCCGAACGGAACGGGGGTCCGCATCCGCATGTCCGCATGCCGCATGTCCGCATGCCGCATGTCCGCATGTCCGCAGCACGACGGCCGACCGGTATACGGACCGGGAGCCGGCGGCCCCGGGGCCGCGGCCCGGACGGCAGAGCCCGCACGGCTTGACCGCACGGCCTGCCCGCACGGACCCGGACTCCGGCCCGTGGCACTTTCCGCGTCTCAGCGAACGAAAAGGAGAACCAGGTGAGGAAGCGTTTGTTCGGCAGAAGTCTGGGCTTGGTCCTGGCTGTGGTCGCCACGAGCGCCCTGTCGGCGCCGGTGGCGGCAGCCGGCACACCGGCCGCGGACTTCGGCGCACAGGTCCGCGCCGCCGGGTTGACCCCGGCCGAAGCCCGCACCCTGCAAGCCCGCGTCGCCGACGAACTGGCCCGCGAAGGAGGAGTGCGGACCGCCGCCAACGAGATCACCCGCGCGAACGGCACCGAGCTGCTGCTCGTGCTGCCCGGCGAGACCTACGCCCGCGACCTGGACGCGCCCGCCACCCAGAACGTCGGCGCCGCGGCGGCTCCTTCGTCGTGCGCCTACTACACCTTCTGCGCCTACCGGGGCACGAACTTCACCGGCGACGTCCTCAGGCAGAAGCGGTGCGCCGACATCATCTACATCAACTGGTTCGGCAACGGCTCCTGGAGCAACAACCAGTCCTCGGGGACCCGGGCCCGGATGTACGGAAGCGCCAACAACGTCATCTACACGACACCCGGAGCCTACTCCGAGGACCGGGTGGGCGACTGGAGCCCCGTCTTCCACGTCGACGCCTGCTGACAGAGCGCCGGCGGGCCGCCTCGGAACCGGCGGAGGCGGCCCGCACGCGCGGCGTCAGCCCGCCCGGGACCCGGCGATCCCGCGGGACATCAGCGTCGTCAGCTCGTACGCGGTGTGCGAGGCGGCGACCGAGGTGATCTCCGCGTGGTCGTAGGCGGGCGCGACCTCCACCACGTCCGCCGACACCATCCGGCAGCCGGCCAGGCCGCGCAGGATCTCCAGGAGTTCCCGGGAGGTCAGGCCGCCCGCCTCCGGGGTCCCGGTGCCGGGGGCGTGGGCCGGGTCGAGGACGTCGATGTCGATGGAGACGTAGAGCGGGCGGTCGCCGATGCGGTCCCGGAGCTGCTGCGCGACCTCGTCCACGCCGCGCCGCATCACATCGGCCGAGGTGACGATGCCGAAGCCCATCTTCTCGTCGTCGTCCAGGTCCTTCTTGCCGTACAGCGGCCCGCGGGTGCCGACGTGGGAGAGGGCGGAGGTGTCGAGGAGGCCCTCCTCGAAGGCCCGCCGGAACGGGGTGCCGTGGGTGTACTCGGCACCGAAGTACGTGTCCCAGGTGTCCAGGTGCGCGTCGAAGTGCAGCAGCGCGACCGGCCCGTGCTTGCGGGCGACGGAGCGCAGCAGCGGCAGCGCGATGGTGTGGTCGCCGCCGAGGGTCATCAGCCGGGCACCGGTGTCGAGGAGGTCGTCGGCGGCGGCCTGGATCGTCTCGACGGCCTCGTCGATGTTGAACGGGTTCGCGGCGATGTCCCCGGCGTCGGCGACCTGGGCGAGCGCGAACGGGGAGGCGTCCTGCGCCGGGTTGTAGGGCCGCAGCAGCCGGGACGCCTCGCGGATGGCGTTGCCGCCGAAGCGGGCGCCGGGGCGGTAGGAGACGCCGGTGTCGAAGGGCACGCCCACGACGGCCACGTCCGCCGTGCCGACCTCGTCGAGCCGGGGCAGCCGCGCGAAGGTGGCGGGGCCCGCGTAGCGCGGGACGCGGGACGAGTCGACCGGGCCCCGGGGCCGGCCGGCACCGGGGGCGCGCGGCTCGTCGGGCTGCTGGGCGGCGGAGGTCATCGCGGCTGCCTCTCGGGCTGTGGGGGTCGGCTGTCCCTTCGAGACTAGGCAGCGCCGCGCATTCCGTACATGTACTTTTCCGGTAAGCCCGGTGGCGTTTTTCTACAGAGCGGCCAGATCGCGCCGCCGCCTGCGGCCGGGGACGGCAGGGCCGGTACGGGCCGGGGACCGAGCACCGCCCGCGGCCCCGGGCGCCGGCCCGGCCGGGACGGATACGGCCGGAGGCGGGCGCCGGCCCGGCCCGGACGGATACGGCCCGCCGCAGGATTCAGTACGGCCCCGCCGGCAGGACGACCGCCAACTCCCGTGCCGCCTCCGCCAGCGCGGGCCGCAGCCGCAGGAGTTCGCCGAGCGGCATCCGGTACGCGGGCGCGGCGACGGAGAGGGCGGCCCGTGCCGTGCCGTCGGCCCCCAGGACGGGCACGCCGACGGCCCGGATGCCGGCCTCGTGCTCCTCGTCGGACACCGCGTGCCCCGCGTCGCGCACGGACGCGATCTCGGCGCGGAAGGCGTCGCGGTCGGTGAGGGTGTTCCGGGCGAGCGGCTCCAGCCCGACCGACTCGGTCAGCTCCGCCCGGGTCCCCGAGGGGGCGAAGGCGATCAGGACCTTGCCCGTCGCGGTGCAGTGCAGCGGCCCGTGCCGCCCGGGCTCGCCGCGCACGCTGACCTGCTGCGGCCCCTGCACGTAGTGGATGCAGAGCTGCCGGTCCCCGTCGAGCACGGACATCAGCACGGCCTCCCGCGAGGTCTCGGCCAGCCGCCGCATCACGGGCAGCGCCACCCCCGTGAACCCGTACGCGTGCGAGACCTGCTGGCCGAGCTGGTAGACGCGCAGACCGAGGGTGTACTGCTTGCTGCGGTCGTCGAACGCCACGAAGTGCTCCCGGGCGAGGGACCGCAGCAGCCGGTAGCAGGTGCTGGTCGGGAAGCCGGAGGCGCGGGCCAGCTCGGACAGGGTGGTTCCGGCGGGGCTCTCCCCGAGCAGGGTGAGGACGCGCAGGGCCTTGCCGACCATGTCGGAGGGTGCCGGGGCGGCGGAGGGCGACGACATGGCGCCATCTTGCCATATCGCGGCAAGGCGTGCCGCTCTTCGGAAACAACCCAGGGACATGGGCGAACGGCCCGCGTTCATGGCCGCGTTCACGCTCTTCCCGAGTCGGGTCTCGGGGCCGGGCACCGCGGTCGGCACGGTCCGCGTCGCCGAGCAGGCCGTACGTTCCGCGGCAGCCGTGCACGCCTTCACGACGGCGCCGCAGTCGCCGCGCGGCCCGGGCACGGCGCCCGGCCCGGGCACGGCGGCGCGGCTCACAGCGCGGCGTCGGACAGCGCCAGCTCCGCCCAGATCGTCTTGCCCTGCCGCTCCGGTCGGATTCCCCAGCTCCGGCTGATCTGGGAGGTGATGTGCAGACCGCGCCCGCCCTCGTCGTCGGCTTCGGCATGGCGCAGATGCGGTGCGGTGCTGCTGTCGTCGCTCACCTCGCACACGAGGTGCGACCCGTCGACGACCAGGCGCACCAGCACGCTGCCGCCGGAGTAGCGGATCGCGTTGGTGACCAGTTCGCTGACGACGAGCGCGGCACCGAAGGAGTGCTCCGCCAGGTCCCAGTCGGCCAGTTGCCGTTCGACGAACGCCCGGGCCTCGGCGGCGCTCTCCGGCGCGTGGGGAACGGTCAGCGAGGCAACATTCCCGGGGCCGAGGACGCGGGTACGGGCGAGGAGAAGCACGGCGTCGTCCTCCTCCTCGCCCTCGGGAACGAGCGCGTAGAGAAGACCGTCGCAGATCTCCTGCAGCGGCCGGGTCGTGGGCAGCATCGCCCGGGAGAACCGCTCCAGCCGCGTCTCGGGACTGTCCGAGCCCGCCCGGAAGACGGCCGAGTTGCACAGCGCCAGTACGCTCCCCTCCGGCAGCTCGCGCTCGACGGGCCGGTGGTCGGCGGTGCTGCGGCCCAGGGCCGGGCCGGGCCGTACGTCGATGTACTCCACCGTCCCGTCGGGCAGCGCCAGCAACGGGGGCGGATGCCCGGCACTGGCCACCACGCAGCGCCGGGACACCGGGTCGTAGACGACGTACAGGCACGTGGTCGCGCCCGGGCTCACCAGGCCGCCCCGCGGACCCTGTGCCGCCTGGTGCTCACCCTCCAGACGGGTCACCAGGTCGTGGAGACGCGACAGGACCTCGTCCGGCGGGAAGTCGAGGACGGCCAGCGCGCCGATCGCCGCGCGCAACTCGCCCATCGCGGCGGCGGCCGGAAGGCCCCGGCCGGGCGTGTCGCCCGCCACCAGGGCGACCCGGGCGCCGGACAGCGGAATGACGTCGAACCAGTCGCCGCCGGAGCCGACCGGGAGATAGCTGTACGCCGTCTCCACCGCGGCGTGCCCCGCGACCTCGGCCGGGCGCAGGCTGAGTTGCAGCATGCGGGCGGTGGAGCGTTCCCGGGTGTAGAGCCGGGCGTTGTCCAGGTTGACGGCCGCGATGTCGGCCAGCTCGGCCGCCACGGCCAGGTCGTCGGCCTCGAACGGCGCGGCCGTGCCCCGGCGGTGGAAGTGCGCCAGGCCCAGTACGGCACCGCGGGCGGCCAGCGGCACCACCATCAGCGAGTGCGTCCCGGCGTCCAGCATCCGGCGGCCCCGTACGTCCTCCCGGGCGAGCCACGCGACATCCGGCGTCAGCCGGGCGACGAGCCGCGGTCCGAGATCGGCCAGGCACTGGGAGAAGGGGGTCGCGTACGGCACTCCGGTCATCTCGCCGACGGCGATGCCCCCGTCCGGCGTCTCCGCGGCGGAACAGTGGCCCACGCATCGCAGCGGCGTGGTCGGGTCCAGCGCTCCGGGCGGCGGGGCCTCGCCGCGCAGCACCGGGTCCAGCACCTCCACGACGACCGTGTCGGCCAGATCGGGCACGGTGGCGTCGGCGAGTTCCTGGGCGGTGCGCACGAGGTCCAGCCCGCTGCCGATGCTCGCGCCGGCCCGGTAGATCAGGTCGAGCCTCGCCCGCGCCCGGTGCTGCTCGGTGACGTCCACGATCGCCGACGCGACGCCGAGGGTGCGGCCGTCCGCGTCCCGCAGCCGGAAGCAGGACAGCGAGATCACGAGTTCGGCGGTGCCGGCGTGGCCGCGCAGGACGAGGTCGGTCACCGGCCGGCCGGTTTCCAGGACCCCCTGGAACGCCGCCTCGAGGTCCGCGTCGTAGAAGTCACCGGCCCACTCGCCGACGTGGCGGCCCACGGCGTCGTCCAGCGGCATCCGCTGGATGTGCCTGGCCGCGGTGTTGAACCGCACCAGCCGCAACTGGGTGTCCATGACATGCAGGCCGATGGGCGACTCGGAGAAGAGCGCCCACAGAACCGCTTCGTCCACATCCCGGCCGTCCGGGCCACCGGAGACGCTGCGTCGTGTACCCATACGACTCCCGACCGATGTGCCCGACCTGGCAGGCACCAGTGTCGTCGGCCCCGGTGCCGCACCGCATCCCGGCAGCCGCCAACCGGTCGACCACTCCCGGCCGGGACCGGATCCGGGGACCGGCCACCGGGACCGGGACGGCGACGGGGACGGGGACCGGGACGGCCACCGGGACCGGGACGGCGACCGCGGCACCGGCGGGCGGGCCCGGCGGGCCGGTGCCCCCGTTCGCGAGCAGGCAGCGCGGCCGGGCCGGGCCCGGGGCGCGCCGACAGGCCGCCCGGCGGGCGGTGCCCGGTCAGCGGCTCGCCGTTCGCGGGCGATCACCGGCCGCCGGGGCACGGCACCGGGCACAATGGCGGCATGCCGATACCCAGTCCTGCCCCCACCCGCGCCGAACTGATCGATCACCTGGTCCGTACCCGGATCGCGGGCGACGTCGCCACGCCCCGGGACAACAACCTCGCCCACTACCGCAAGCTCGCGAACGGCGACCGCCACTACTGGCTCGGCCTGGAACTCGGCGACCGGTGGAACGACGAGCAGGACGTGCTGGCGGTCATGGCGGAGCGCTGCGGTGTCGTGGACGACCCGGAGCACCGCACCGGGCAGGACACCATCGACCCGGCGCTGACGGTGGACGCGCTGGACCGGATGGCGACGGTGCTGCGGAAGGCCGTCGAGGGGCGGCGGCGGGTGCTGTTCGCGACCGGCCACCCGGGCGGACTGCTGGACGTGCACCGCACGGTCGCGGCCGGGCTGCGCGCCGCGGGCTGCGAGATCGTGGAGATCCCGGGCGGGCTCCAGGCGGACGAGGGGTTCGTCTTCCAGTTCTGTGACGTGGCGATGCTGGAACGGGGCGCCACACTCTGGCACACCCACTCCCCCGCACCGATGGCCGCGATCCTGGACGGACTGGCGCGGGAGGGACGGCCGCTGCCGGACCTGGTGGTCGCCGACCACGGCTGGGCGGGCTGCGCGGGGCAGCGCGGCATCGACGCGGTGGGCTTCGCGGACTGCAACGACCCGGCGCTGTTCCTGGGCGAGGCCGAGGGGACACTCCAGGTCACGATCCCGCTGGACGACCACGTGCTGGATCCGCGGTTCTACGACCCGATGACCGCGTACATCCTGGAGGCGGCGGACCTGACGACTGGCTGAACGCCCTCCGGCGCCGGGGCGAACGGGTCCGGGACGACCGGGCCCAGGACGACTGGGCGACCGGGTGACCGGGCCCAGGACGACTGGGCGACCCGGTAAGGGGCGCCGTCCCGGAGCGCGGGTGTTACCGGGCGGCCCGGGCCCTTCCGGAGCGGCGGCCGCCCGCCTCCGGCCCCGGGCCGGGACGCACCGCACGGACCGACAGCCGGGACGGACTGCCGTAACGGATGACCAGGACCGGCAGCCGTGACGGACGACCGGGAGGGACCACAGGGAGGGATCCGTGACGGACGACCGGGACGGACCGCCCCGTATCGCGCCGCCCCGTACCGGGCAGCCCTGTACCGGGCAGCCGAGGCGCGGGACCGGGACGCGACCGCCCTCCCGGACAGCCGAGGCGCACGGCCACGAGAGCCCCCGAGCCGGACAGCCGTCGCACAACCGGCCGGGACGGACCGCCCCGGCGAACCACGCGCCGGCGAACCACGCGCAGGGGCGCCCGCACCCGGGGCGCCCGCACCGAGGAGCGCCCGAGGGGCACCCGGGGGTCAGCTCCGGGGCACCCGGACCAGGCCCTCCTGCACCACGGAGATCGCCAGCTTGCCGTCGGCGGTGTAGATGCTCGCCTGCCCCAGCCCGCGCCCGCCGGACGAGGACGGGCTCTGCTGGTCGTAGAGCAGCCATTCGTCGGCACGGAACGGGCGGTGGAACCACATGGCGTGGTCCAGGCTCGCGCCGACCACGTCACCGACCGCCCAGCCGCCGCGCCCGTGCGCGAGCAGGATCGAGTCGAGCAGCGTCATGTCGGAGACGTACGTCGCCAGGCAGACGTGCAGCAGCGGCTCGTCGATCGCGCCGCCGAGCTTGCCGTTCGTACGGAACCAGACCTGCGAGCGCGGCTCGCTCGGGCCCTTCTCGGCCGCCACGAACGGCGGTTCGGAGACATACCGCAGGTCGACCGCGGCCCGCGCCTCCAGCAGCCGGTCCACCACGGACGGGTCGCTGAACAGGTGCGCGTGCCGGGGCAGCATCTCGTCGGCCGTCGGCAGCGTCTCCGGATCGGGCGCGTCCGGCATCGGCTGCTGGTGCTCCAGCCCCTCCTCGTACGCCTGGAAGGACGCCGAGAGGTGGAAGATCGGCTGCCCGTGCTGGACGGCGACCACCCGGCGGGTGGTGAACGACCGGCCGTCGCGGATGCGGTCGACCGTGTAGACGATCGGCGCGCCGGGGTCGCCCGGCCGCAGGAAGTACGCGTGCAGCGAGTGCGCCCCGCGGTCGGCGGGGACGGTGCGACCCGCCGCGACCAGCGCCTGGGCTGCGACCTGCCCGCCGAACACCCGGGGGATGACGGCGGGGTGGCTGTCGCCGCGGAAGATGTTCTCCTCGATCCGCTCGAGGTCGAGCAGATCGAGGAGACCCTGTAGTGCTTCGCTCATGGTCCCTGAGTCTGTCAGGTGGATGTTCCGCCGAAGGTCACGGCGTCCGGCACGTAACCGCGCTCACAGGCCCATCGACTTGGCGACGATCGAGCGCATGACCTCGCTGGTGCCGCCGTAGATGCGGTTGACGCGGTTGTCGGCGTACAGCCGGGCGATGGGGTACTCCATCATGTAGCCGTAACCGCCGTGCAGCTGGAGGCACTTGTCGATGACCCTGCCCGCGGTCTCGGTGCAGAACAGCTTCGCGGAGGCCGCGTCGGCGGCGGTCAGCTCGCCCGCGTCGTGCGCGTCCAGCGCGCGGTCGACCACGGCCTGGCAGGCGTCGACGTCCGACTGGCAGTCGGCGAGCTGGAACTTGGTGTTCTGGAACGAGGAGACCGTCTTGCCGAAGACCGTGCGGTCCCGGACGTACTCCTTGGCGAACCCGACGGCCGCCGCGGCCTGCGCGTAGGCGCCGACGGCGATCGCGAGCCGCTCCTGCGGCAGGTTCTGGCCGAGGTAGGAGAAGCCCTTGCCCTCCTCGCCCAGCAGGTCCTCGGCGGGCACCTTGACGTCGGTGAAGGACAGCTCGGCGGTGTCGGACGTCTTCAGGCCGAGCTTCTCCAGCTTGCGGCCGACGGCGTAGCCCTCGGACTTGGTGTCCACCACGAACAGGGATATGCCCGCGCGGCGGTCCTCGGGGGTGGGCGGGGCGGTGCGCGCGCAGACGATCACGCGGTCGGCGTGGACACCGCCGGTGATGAAGGTCTTGGCGCCGTTGAGGACGTAGTGGCCGCCGTCCTCGGAGCGCTTGGCGGTGGTCTTCATGCCGGCCAGGTCGGAGCCGGTGCCCGGCTCGGTCATGGCGATGGCGTACATCGCCGTGCCGGACACGAAGTCGGGGAGCCAGCGCTTCTTCTGCTCGTCCGTGGCGTAGGCCAGCAGATACGGCAGGCAGAGCCCGGTGTGCACGCCGCTGCCGCCGAAGCTGACACCCGCGCGGGCGCACTCCTCGGTGATCACGGCCTGGAACTTGAAGCTGGTCTCACCGGCGCCGCCGTACTCCTCGGGCACCTCGATGCCGAAGACGCCCAGCTCACCGAGCTTGTAGTAGAAGTCGCGGGGCGCCTGGCCCGCCTCCAGCCACTGGTCGTAGACGGGAACGACCTCGGAGGCGATGAAATCGCGGATGGTCTCCCGGAACGCCTCGTGGTCCTCGTTGAACACCGTGCGACGCATCTGCGGCACGCCTCCCTCTGCTGGTCCCTGGCCAAGCGCCGCTCGGTCACTGTCTAAGCGCTTGCTCATAAAAAGCTACCGGGGAGTCGCGAGGACTGTCCAGAGGCGTCGGTGCGACCTCCGTTACTGCGGCGGCCTCCGCCGTTGCCGAACCGATTGCCGCGGCCGTCTCCGCCGCCGGTCCCATTGGCCGCCCACCTTGCCGCCCAATTGCCGCAGCCATCGCCCGCTGCCGCATCCATTGCCGCGGCCCTGCCCGCGCGGTGCGGGCCGCGGCATCTCGCCGCGCA
>NZ_WHPN01000139.1 GCF_009735685.1 Streptomyces lycii
CGTATCCGGAGGTCGCCCATGACTGTGGTTCTCAGTCAGCTGTTCATCGGCATCAGCATCGGTGCCGTCCTGCTGCTCATCGCGCTCGGACTGTCCCTCACCTTCGGCCAGATGAACGTCATCAACATGGCCCACGGCGAGTTCATCATGGCCGGCGCCTACACCGCGTACGTGCTCCAGCAGACCGCCGGTCTCGGCGCGGGCAGCTCGCTGCTGGTCGCGCTCCCGACCGCCTTCCTCGTCGCGGGCGCGCTCGGGGTCGTACTGGAGCTGCTGCTCATCCGGCGGCTCTACGCCCGTCCGCTGGACACCCTGCTCGTCACCTGGGGCGTGTCGCTGCTGCTCCAGCAGCTCGCCCGGGACGTCTTCGGCGCCCCCAACGTGCAGACCCGGGCGCCCGAGGCGCTCACCGGCAACATCACCCTCTTCACCCACGGCGGTGAGAACTTCACCGTCGCCACCAGCCGGCTGTTCATCCTCGCGCTCGCCGTCACCGCCGTCGTCGCGCTGACGCTGCTGCTGCGGCTGAGCCCGCTCGGGCGGCGGATCCGCGCCGTCGTGCAGAACCGCGACCTGGCGAAGGTCTCCGGCATCGCCACCGGCCGCGTCGACCGCACGACGTTCTTCATCGGCTCCGGCCTGGCGGGGATCGCCGGGGTGGCGCTGACGCTCGTCGGCCCGATCGGCCCGACCATGGGCACCAATCTGATCATCGACGCCTTCCTGGTCGTCGTGGTCGGCGGCATCGGGCAGCTGCGGGGCGCCGTCATCGTGGCCTTCGCGCTCGGCGCGCTCCAGTCCGTCATGGAGTACTCGACGACCGTCAGCATCGCCAAGGTCGTCGTGCTGGTCGCGATCGTCGCGTTCCTCCAGTGGCGCCCCCAAGGACTGTTCACCCTGCGGACCAG
>NZ_WHPN01000140.1 GCF_009735685.1 Streptomyces lycii
CGCGCCGGTCCCCCGCTCAACCCCTCGGTCGACACCCCGGGTACGGGCTGGGACGCCCGCAGGTCCTCCGCCGACGACTGGCCGCAGCAGCAGGCGCGTCCGCCGCAGGACGCCCCGCGCGGCCACGAGGACACCGAGTCGACCGCGCAGTTCGCGCGCCCCGACTTCCAGGGCCGGCAGCCCGGTGGTCCGGCGCCGCAGCGCCCGGCCCCGCCGCAGCAGCGGCAGAGCCCGGAGAGCACCGGCCAGTTCCCGCGTCCCCCGGCCCCGCAGCAGCGGACCGAGCCGGAGGCGCTGCCCCCGGCCCAGGGGCCCGGAGACGGCCGTACGCCGCTCTTCGACACCCTGGAGTCCGACTGGTTCCGCGGCATCCGCGGCGGCGAGGACGGCGGCCCGCAGGACAACGGCCGGCAGACGCCGTCGTCGCCCGGCAACCCGCCCCCGCAGCGCCGTGAGCCCGCCCGGGCCGCCGGCGGCGGGACGAACGGCAACGGGACGGCCCAGTGGCGCACCTCGCCCAACGACGAGCTGGGCCGGCAGGCGGAACGGGTCCGTCAGCCCGCCGCCGGAGGTGTCACCACCTCGGGCCTGCCGCGCCGGGTGCCCCGCGCGAACCTGGTCGCGGGCACGGCGCAGCAGGAGCCCGTGCAGCCCGCGGGCCCGCAGGTCTCGCGTGCGCCCGACGACGTACGCGGACGCCTGACCAATCTCCGCCGGGGCATCCAGCGGGGCCGTCAGGCCGGAAGCAGTCCGGCAGGCGGCGGCCACGGCATTGGCCCCACTCACCACCAGGAGCGTTAGTTGAGCCCGATGAGCCAGGCGGCGCAGAACCTGAACTGGCTGATCACCAACTTCGTGGACAACACCCCCGGGGTGTCCCACACCGTGGTGGTCTCCGCCGACG
>NZ_WHPN01000141.1 GCF_009735685.1 Streptomyces lycii
CGCCCTCACCGGTGAAGCCGAGCCGGGACGCCTGGCCGGGGCCCTCACCGCGGTGCAGGGCGCCGTACGAGACCGGCAGCCGGGTGCGGGACCAGAGGCGCTCGGGCAGCGGCTGGAGCACGGCGACCGGGGTGTGCCGCGCGAGCCGGTACAGCAGCCGGTGTGCCTGTCCGGTCCGCCACAGCGGTCCCGCGCAGTCGCTGACGACGACCGTCACCCGGCGGCCGGTCGGGTCACCGAGCTGGTCCGCGGAGCGCAGCCCGGTCGGCTCGGGTTCGAGCCGCCGGCCCAGGGCCGGTTCCCCGTCGGGCCCCTCGTGGAGGTAGTGCAGCTGTACGTCGCGGAAGGCGCCCAGCTGCCGGAAGACCTGGTGGAGTTCGCCGAGGAGGCGGTC
This sequence comes from Streptomyces lycii, assembly GCF_009735685.1. Lineage (GTDB taxonomy): Bacteria > Actinomycetota > Actinomycetes > Streptomycetales > Streptomycetaceae > Streptomyces > Streptomyces lycii. The sequence continues at coordinate 395 of NZ_WHPN01000141.1, forward strand.
CCAGACGCACATCGAGGAGGACGCGTCCATGACCAGCTGGAGGGAGGCGTCGGCCCGCAGGACGGGCCGGTGGACCGGGAGGATCAGGCCGCCCGCGCGGGCGCTGTTCTCGGCGGTGCCCTGCTCGTCCAGCACCCAGCGGGCGGGCGGGGCGCCGGAGCGGTAACGC
>NZ_WHPN01000142.1 GCF_009735685.1 Streptomyces lycii
AGCCGGAGCCGTCGAGGTGTTGGGAGCGGCCGGGGGCGTCGGAGCCGTGGGATCCGCCGGAGTGGCCGGAGCCGTCAGAGCTGCCGGAACCGTCGGAGCCGTCGGAGTGGCCGGGGCCGCCGGCTCCGGGTGCTCCGTGAGATCCGTGCGGCGCGCCGGGCCGCCGCCGGGCCCGTGACCGCCGTGCTCCCCGCTGCCGCGCCCGTGACCACCCCGAAACTGCACGCTGGTCTCCTCGCTGATGCCCTGTCGGGCCTGCCGGTGCCGTGCCGAACGGGCAACGAGCCCACCACCGCGGGGTCGAGGTGTCAACGGCGTTGCCGGATTTGCGGCTTTCAGCGGGAGGCGGCGGCGGAACGGACCGGCGGACGGGCACGGTGAGCGGCACGGACGCGGTACGGACGTGGCACGGACGGCGCGGCACGGACGGTGAGAGACGGCGCGGAACGGCACGGTGGGCGCGGGGCGGAGGCGGCGCGGCAGCAGGGGGACGGCACGGAGACGGCGCCGCGCGTTGGC
>NZ_WHPN01000143.1 GCF_009735685.1 Streptomyces lycii
CCCCCGCCGCGCCGGTCAGCCTGTCGAAGGTCACGCTGACCAAGGAGGCCCCGTCGGTCTCCCTCACGAAGCAGGGCGGTACCTCCGGCGCCATGCGCGTCAACCTCAACTGGCAGATGCGCAAGCAGTTCAAGGGCTGGGGCAGCAAGCTCGGTCGTGCCATGGCGATGCACGCCGACCTCGACCTCGACCTGTGCGCGCTGTTCGAGCTGAGCGACGGCAGCAAGGGTGTCGTCCAGGCGCTCGGCAATGCCTACGGCTCGCTCCAGCAGCCCCCGTTCGTCCTGCTGGACGGCGACGACCGCACCGGTGCCTCCGCCTCCGGCGAGAACCTCACGGTCAACCTGGACCGGAAGGACTACTTCCGCCGCCTGCTCATCTTCGTCACGATCTACGAGGGCGCCCGCAGCTTCGCCGACCTGGACGCGACGGTCACCCTCCAGCCGCAGCACGGGGCCCCGGTCGACTTCTCGCTCGGCGAGTGCACCGTGCCCTCGACGGTCTGCGCGCTCGCCCTGATCACCAACAACGGCGGTGACCTCGTCGTCCGGCGGGAGGCCCGCTTCCTCGTGCCCGAGCGCGGAGTCAGCCCGCAGCGCACGGTCGACCACGCCTACGGCTGGGGCATGAACTGGACGCCGGGACGCAAGTGACGCTCAGGTCCCGGCGCCCTCCTCGGCGGTGTTGGCCCGGCGCGCGTACGCCCGCCCCTTCCACACCGCCCCGCGCCCGCGGTGGTGCCGGACGGCGGAGTCCACGGTCATCAGCAGATAGAGCGAGGCGGTGAACGGCAGCAGCAGCGACGCCTTCAGCGGCTGCCCGTAGTAGCGCAGCATCGGCATGTACGCCCCGGCCATCAGCGCCCACGCCAGCCCGCCCGCCGCCGCGAGCCAGGGGTCGAGCGTGGCGGCCCCGGCCGCCAGCGCCACCGGCGGCACGAGGAACACCAGGGCCAGCCCGGCGACCGTCAGGAGGAGCAGCAGCGGATTGTGGCGCAACTGGGCGTACGCGGTGCGCGCCACCATGCCCCACAGTCCGGCCAGCCGCGGATACGGCCGGACGCTCCGCACCCGGTCCGCCAGGCCCAGCCAGATCCTCCCGCCGCTGTCCCGGACCGCCCGGGCGAGCGCGACGTCGTCGATCACCGCGTCCCGTACCGAGTCGGGATACCCGGCGCGCTCCGCCGCCTCGTCGCGCAGCAGCATGCAGCCGCCCGCCGCGGCGGCGGTGCGCGAGTCCGGGTCGTTGACCCGGCGGAAGGGGAACAGCAGCGCGAAGAAGTGGACGAAGGCCGGGACGACCAGCCGCTCCCAGGCGTTCGCCGCGCGCAGCCGGGCCATCAGCGACAGCAGGTCGAGGTCCGCGGCCCGGGCGGCGCTCACCAACTCCCGCAGGCTGTCCCGGTTGTGGGTGATGTCCGCGTCCGTGAGCAGCAGATAGTCGAGTTCCGGCATCTTGGAGCGGGCGAGCACCACACCGTGCCGCACCGCCCAGAGCTTTCCCGTCCAGCCGGGCTCGGGCTCGCCGGGGGAGTCGACGGTCAGCGGCAGCCCCGGCGGCTTCCGCGACGCCGCGAGCCGTGCGGCGAGCGCCCGCGCGACGTCGCCCGTGCCGTCGCTGCTCCCGTCGTCGACCAGGAACACCTCGGCGTGCCCGGGATACTCCTGGGTGAGCAGCGAACCCAGGGTGTCGGGCAGCAGAGCGGCCTCGTCCCGCGCCGGCACGACGACGGCGACGGAAGGCCAGGTCGTGGTCGACGTGCGCCGGCGCTCCGGGAGACGGACGTCGGTACGCCAGTAGAAGCCGCGGCCGAGCAGCAGCCATCCCCAGGCGAGCAGTGACACGGCGGCGATCCAGGTTAGGGCGCTCATTTTGCGCAGTGTGCCGGACATGTCGGTCTATGTCCCTGACGCGGGCCGCGTTTCGGCGCTGGATCACCTGTACGCGTTCCGGCGGGGCGGGGTACAGCACAGCCGGGCGGGACGGGGAGCGGGGAACGGCACGGCGCGGCGCGACGCCGCCCGGCCCGGGGAGCCGTGCAGACGGGCACGGGACGGCGCGGGTCACCGGGGACCGGCCGCCGGGGGCGGCACGGGGCATCGATTAGAGTTGCCGGGTGAAGATCGCGCTTGTGGACTCCGGCATCGGGCTGCTCGCGGCCGCCGCCGCCGTACGCGGACTGCGGCCCGACGCCGCGCTCGTCCTCTCCTCCGATCCCGGCACCATGCCGTGGGGGCCGCGCACTCCCGGGGAGGTCTCCGCGTACGCCCTCGCCTGCGCACGGGCCGCCGCGGCCCACCGGCCCGACGCGCTGATCGTCGCCTGCAACACCGCATCCGTGGCCGCGCTGCCCGCGCTGCGCGCGGAACTGGAGCCCGGGCTGCCGGTCATCGGAACCGTACCGGCGGTCAAGCCCGCGGCCGCGGCCGGCGGGCCCGTCGCCGTCTGGGCGACGCCCGCCACCACCGGCAGCGACTACCAGCGCGACCTGATCCGTGACTTCGCGGACGGGGTCCCGACGGCCGAAGTGCCCTGCCCGGGGCTGGCCGACGCCGTGGAACGCGCCGACGAGAGCGCGATCGACGCCGCCGTGGCCGCCGCCGCGGCCCTCACCCCGCCCGGTGTCGCCTCCGTCGTCCTGGGCTGCACCCACTACGAACTGGTCGCCGACCGCATCCGGGCGGCCGTCGCCACCGCTCCCGCCCCGCCGGTCACCCTCTTCGGGTCCGCCACGGCGGTCGCCGCACAGGCCCTGCGCCGCATCGGGGCCCGCCCCGACCCGGAGGCCGCGCGGTCCGGGGACCTCACGGTGCTGCTCGGCGGCACGGAGGCCGAGCTTCCGCCGGCCGCGCTGGCGTACGCCGAGGGGCGCGTGCTCGGCGCCGTGAGCCCCGCCCGCGGCTGACGGGCCGCGCCCGGCCGGAGTCAGGGAGCCGGGCGCACGTCCTTCGCCGGCGCCACGGAGCGCGCCGGCAGCTCGCTTCCGGCCAGCGGACGAGCCGTGGCCAGCCCCGCCAGCAGTCCGGCCGCCACCGTCACCTGAGCGAAGCTCAACGCGTTGCCGACGCTCGCCAGGGCCGCCAGCAGCGTCAGCGAAGCACCGGCCGTCAGCACCACCGGTGTCGGCCGGGGCGACCGGGCCAGCGCCACCAGCGTCCAGCCGAAGGCGGCACCGAGCAGGGCGACTCCCGGCAGGCCCTGTTCGGCCGCCAGCTGGAGCAGGGCCGAGTGCGGCTTGCCGCCGGACAGCGGTGCCGCCGCCACCGTTTCGCTCAGCGCGGCGAACCGGTCCGGCCCCGCCCCGAGCACCGGGCGTTCCCCGGCGATGGCCACGGCGTCCCGCCACAGCAGCACCCGGGACTCCGTGAGCCGGCCCTCCAGCGTCACCGACAGCCCGCGCGGCAGCGCCCCCTCGGCCAGTGCCCAGGTCCCGCCCGTGACCAGCAGCGCGGCCAGCGCGCACCCGGCGAGCCCGAGCAGTCTGCGCCGCGTCTGCGCGGCGGCCAGCGAGCACAGGAGCACGGCGAGCGCCGCGACGCACCCGGCCGGGGAACCGAGCAGCGCCCCGGCCACC
>NZ_WHPN01000144.1 GCF_009735685.1 Streptomyces lycii
CCGCCGGCCGCGCTGCTGGACTGGGCGCTGGACGGCCTCGCCGCCGTCGGTGCCCTGACGCTGGAGGACGACGAGGCCACGCTCACGCCGCTCGGCAACTGGGCGGTGTGGGTCAAGCTCGAGCAGATCTGTGTCGCCGCCCAGAGCCCGGCGGGCAACATCGAGCAGTCCGCGGCCGGCATGCTCCGCGGCTGCGCCCGCCTCACCCCGGGCCCCGCCCGCGCCGAGTACCGCGCCTGGCTCGCGGCGCGCCCCGTCGGCAGCGCCGTGGCGGAACTCCTCGATGTCGCCCGGGGCGAGGACGCGCTGCTGCGCGGGCTCGCGTTCGAGGCGCTGCGCGTCGTCGGCGCCCCCGCCGAGCCCGCCGTCCGGGAGGTGGCGGACGAGCCCTATCTGCGCCCGTACGCCCTGCTCTGGCTGGCCGAGCAGGAGGGCGGTGACCCGGAGGACTCGCCGGACGTGCTCACCCGCGAAGAGGCCACCTGGCTGTGGGTGGACACGGCGGCCGCCGTGGCCGACCACGGGGAGGGCCAGCTGCTGGTCCGCCATCTGGAGTCCGCGGTGCAGGGAACCGTGCCGGCGCTTCTTGCCGAGGTGCGTTCCGTGGGTCACCCCCGGACGGTCCAGGTGCTCGTCGCCCTCGCCGCGGCGCACCCCGATCCGGCGCTGGCGAAGGCGGTCCGGCGGGCGGCGTTCCAGGTGCACACCGGGGGCGCTTAGCGCGGCCGCGGCCGGCCGGGGCCGCGGACCCGGGACGGCCGGGCGTACGGCGCCCCGGCCCACGGCAGCCCGGCGGCGGCCCGGGCCCACGGCACCGCAGACGGGAAGGCCGGGACGGGCGGGGCGGGACGACCGTCCGCGAAACCGCGGGACGACCGCCCGCGGATCCGCAGAAGAACTACTCCGGCGGCCGCGAATCCGCGAAGGGTCATTCAGACGGCCGTGGAGCGGCAGCAGGGCCGCCCCGGCGGCCGTGAAACCGCAGACGGCCACCGCCGGGCAACCGCGGAGGGGCCGCCCGCGGGGGACCGGGGAGGGGCGTCCGCGCGGGGAGCCGGGGAGGGCGCCGCGCCGCCGGGGGAAAACGACTTGCCCGCCGCCGTTAGACTGACCCGTATGGCAATTCTCCTCGTGCATTAGACGGCGTCGTCCGCCGCGCACGCCTCACGCCTGATTCCCGGCCCGCGCGGCCCCTGTGATCCGTCCGTACCCGACGCCCGTCCGTTCCGCCCTGGAGTATTCCCGTGATCACCGCAACCGGCCTCGAGCTGCGCGCCGGCGCCCGCCTCCTCATCGAGTCCGCCTCCTTCCGCGTCGCCAAGGGCGACCGCATCGGCCTGGTCGGCCGCAACGGCGCGGGCAAGACCACCCTGACCAAGATCCTCGCCGGTGACGGCATGCCCGCCTCCGGCAGCGTGACCCGCTCCGGCGAGGTCGGTTATCTGCCGCAGGACCCGCGCACCGGCGACCTGGACGTGCTCGCCCGCGACCGCATCCTCTCGGCCCGCGACCTCGACTCCGTCATCCGCAAGATGCGGGAGAACGAGGAGCGGATGTCCACCGGCCAGGGCGCCACCCGCGAGCGCGCGATGAAGAAGTACGAACGGCTGGAGACGGAGTTCCTCACCAAGGGCGGGTACGCCGCCGAGGCCGAGGCAGCGACCATCGCCGCCAGCCTGGGGCTGCCCGACCGGATCCTGAGCCAGCCGCTGCACACCCTCTCCGGCGGCCAGCGCCGCCGGGTCGAGCTGGCCCGGATCCTGTTCTCGGACTCCGACATCATGCTGCTCGACGAGCCGACGAACCACCTCGACGCGGACTCCATCGTCTGGCTGCGCGACTACCTCAAGACGTACAGCGGCGGCTTCATGGTGATCTCCCACGACGAACAGCTCGTCGAGACCGTCGTGAACAAGGTCTTCTACCTGGACGCCAACCGCTCGCTGATCGACATCTACAACATGGGCTGGAAGCAGTACATGGCCCAGCGCGAGGCCGACGAGCGGCGCCGCAAGCGGGAGCGCGCCAACGCCGAGAAGAAGGCCGCGGCGCTCAACTCCCAGGCCGACAAGATGCGGGCGAAGGCCACCAAGACGGTGGCCGCCCAGAACATGGCCCGCCGCGCCGAGAAACTGCTCGCCGGGCTGGAGGACGAGCGTGCCTCCGACAAGGTCGCCAAGCTCCGCTTCCCCGACCCGGCGCCCTGCGGCAAGACTCCGCTGACCGCCGAGGGCCTGTCGAAGTCGTACGGCTCGCTGGAGATCTTCACCGATGTCGATCTCGCCATCGACAAGGGCTCCCGGGTCGTCATCCTCGGCCTCAACGGTGCGGGCAAGACGACCCTGCTGCGGCTGCTGGCGGGTGTGGAGAAGCCCGACACCGGCCAGGTCACCCCCGGCCACGGCCTCAAGCTCGGCTACTACGCGCAGGAGCACGAGACCCTGGACCCGGACCGCACGGTGCTGGAGAACATGCGGACCGCCGCCCCGGACCTCGATCTGGTCGAGATCCGCAAGACCCTCGGCTCGTTCCTGTTCTCCGGTGACGACGTGGACAAGCCCGCGAGGGTGCTCTCCGGCGGCGAGAAGACCCGGCTGGCGCTCGCCACGCTCGTGGTTTCCTCGGCCAACGTCCTGCTGCTCGACGAGCCCACGAACAACCTCGACCCGGCCAGCCGCGAGGAGATCCTCGGGGCACTGCGCACGTTCACCGGCGCGGTGGTGCTGGTGACCCACGACGAGGGCGCGGTGGACGCGCTCCAGCCGGAGCGGATCATCCTGCTGCCGGACGGCGTGGAGGACCTGTGGGGCGAGGACTACGCCGACCTGGTCGCCCTGGCCTGATCACGGCAGCCCCGCGGCGGGCCCGGGAACGGCGTTCCGTTTCCGGGCCCGCCGCCGTGCGGCCGTGCCCTCCGGTACCGGCCCGCCCGGACTGATCCACCGGTATTGATCCACTCGGACTGGATCATTCGGTCGACACGTGATCCATCATCTGAGTGAGACCGGGTCGTACCCCGGTGTGCCGCCTTCCGCCGCCCGCCCGGCCGGGCCCGCCGCCGGCCGCCCCGCTGCCGTGCTCCGCCCGTCGCCTCTGACCTGGTCTTTCCCCGGCGATTGCGGACAGTGACGGGAGGCCGGGGGATTCCGGTCCGGCAATTCGCGGCAATTTCGTGCCCTCTACAAGAGAAAAGGATGTCGTACGGACCTTGCCGAATGGGTGGCCAGGAAGCCCGGGAGGGGTGATCATGAGAAGTCCAGAGCGCACTTCCCATGAGGAGGCACGGGTGGCCGAGACTCTGAAGAAGGGCAGCCGGGTGACCGGCTCCGCGCGCGAAAAGCTCGCGGCTGACCTGAAGAAGAAGTACGACTCCGGTGCAAGCATCCGGGCGCTGGCCGAAGAAACGGGCCGCTCCTACGGATTCGTCCACCGGATGCTCAGCGAGTCCGGCGTGACCCTCCGTGGTCGCGGCGGAGCCACACGCGGCAAGAAGGCAGCCTCGTCCTGACCCACGGGTCGGGCAGGCGGGCCGCGAGCCGGCGAATGGGGCAGTACCACCCGGTCGATCCTGTGGTCGCCCGGGTGGTTACTGTGCAGTAATCAAACTGCGCAGTGCCGAGAGGCTTTCCGGGCAGGCACCGTCACCGCCGCCCGGCGGGCCGGTCGGCCACGGCCATTCCCGGAGGCACCCATGACCCTGCTGGACCAGGACGGCGTACGGCTCACCCTCGACGGCGACGCGCCGGACGCGTCCGTCGCGACGGTGACACTCGCCAACGCCGCCAAGCGCAACGCGCAGGACTTCGCCATGTGGCGGGCCCTGGCCGAGGCCGGACGCCTGCTCCCGGGCGGCGTCCGGGTCGTGGTGCTGCGCGGCGAGGGCCCGTCCTTCTCGGCGGGCCTCGACCGCCGCGCCTTCACCCCCGAGGGCTTCGAGGGGGAGCCGTCCTTCATGGACCTCGCCGCGCGCGAGGATGCCGGGGACGCCGCCATCGCGGAGTTCCAGGAGGCCTTCACCTGGTTCCGGCGGAACGACCTGATCAGCGTCGCCGCCGTGCAGGGCCATGCCATCGGCGCCGGATTCCAGCTCGCGCTCGCCTGCGACCTGCGGGTCTGCGCGGAAGACGCGCAGTTCGCGATGCGCGAGACCAGCCTCGGCCTGGTGCCGGACCTGACCGGCACCCACCCGCTCGTCGGCCTCGTCGGCTACGCCCGGGCGCTGGAGATCTGTGTCACCGGCCGCCTGCTGCGCGCCGACGAGGCCGAGCGGATCGGCCTGGCCAACCTGGTCGTGCCCGCCGCCGACCTCGACGCCGCCACTCGTGACCTCGCCGCCGCGGTGACGGCCGCCCCGCGGGACGCCGTGATCGAGACCAAGGCGCTGCTGCGCGGCGCCCGGGACCGGACGTACGACGAGCAGCGCGCCGCGGAGCGGGCGGCACAGGGCCGCCGGCTGCGCGACCTGGCGGGCCTGGCCGAGTGACCGCCGCCGGGCGCCCCGCCGGCGGCCGGCCGGTCAGAAGCCGTGCCGGTGGCCTCCGTCGACCGGGACCATGATCCCGGTGAGGTAGGAGGCCGCCGGCGACAGGAAGAAGGCCGCGGTGCGGCCGAACTCCTCCGGGGTGCCGTAGCGGCGCAGCGGGATCATGCTCTCGTTGCGCGCGCGGGCCGCCTCCGCGTCGCCGGAGAGCGCGTCCAGCTCCCGCACCCGGTCCGTGTCGATGCGGGCCGGGAGCAGCCCGACCACCCGGATCCCGCGCGGGCCCAGCTCGGTGGCGAGCGACTTGGCGTAGCCGGCGAGCCCGGGGCGGAGCCCGTTGGAGATCGCCAGCCCGGGGATCGGCTCGTGGACCGAGCCGGACAGCACGAATCCGATGACGCCGCCGGGGCCCAGCTCGGCGGCGGCCGTCCGGGCGAGCCGTACCGCGCCGAGGAACACGGCGTCGAAGGCGGCGCTCCACTGCGCGTCGGTGTTGTCCGTGGCGAGCCCCGGCGGCGGGCCGCCGACGCTGATCAGAACGCCGTCGAAGCGGCCGAAGTGGCTGTGCGCGGCGGCGACCAGCCGCTCGGCGGTGCCGGGGTCGGCGTTGTCGGCGGCCACGCCGACGGCGTTCGGGCCGAGGTCCGCCGCGGCGGCCGAGGCGGTCTGCTCGTCGCGGCCGGAGAGGACGACCTTCGCGCCGTCGGCGACCAGTTCGCGGGCCGCCGCGAGCCCCAGGCCCCGGCTGGCTCCGGTGATGACGTAGACGCGGTCGTTGAGTCCAAGATCCATGGCCCTATGATCGCGCATCGCCGATCGACAGCGAGAGGGCGGTGTTGACCAGCCCGATGTGGCTGAACGCCTGCGGGAAATTGCCGAGCTGGCGGCCCGCCACGGGATCCCACTCCTCGGCGAGCAGCCCGACGTCGTTGCGGACCGACAGCAGCCGCTCGAACAGGTCCCGGGCCTCGCCGTGCCGGCCGATGGCCTGGAGCGCGTCGGCGAGCCAGAACGAACACGCCAGGAAGGCCCCCTCGGTGCCGGGCAGCCCGTCGACCGAGCTGGGGGTGTAGCGGCGGACGAAGCCGCCGTGGCCCAGCTCGCGGCACACCGCGTCGACGGTGCCGACGACCCGCGGGTCGGAGGGCGGCAGGAAGCCGGTCTCCGGGATCAGCAGCGTCGCCGCGTCCAGCTCGGCGGACCCGTAGAACTGGGTGAAGGTGTTGCGTCCGGCGTCGTAGCCCCGCTCGCACACCTCGCGGTGCACGGCCTCGCGCATCGCGCGCCAACGGTTCGCGTCACCGGACAGGCCCGGGTTGCTCTCCACGGTGCGGACGGCGCGGTCGGCCGCGACCCAGGCCATCACCTTGGAGTGGACGAAGTGCCGGCGCGGGCCGCGCACCTCCCAGATGCCCTCGTCCGGCTCCCGCCAGCAGCCCTCCAGGAAGTCCATCAGCACCCGCTGCAGATTCCAGGCGTTCTCCTCCTTGGGGAGGCCGCTCTGCCGGGCGAGGTGGAGGGAGTCGAGGACCGAGCCGTAGACGTCGAGCTGGTGCTGGCCGACGGCGGCGTTGCCGATGCGGACCGGGGAGGAGGACTCGTAACCGCGGAGCCAGGGCACCTCGAACTCGGTGAGCCGCCGCTCGCCCTGGATGCCGTACATGATCTGGAGGTCGGCAGGGGAGCCGGCGACGGCGCGCAGCAGCCAGTCGCGCCAGGCGGCGGCCTCCTCGAGATAGCCGCCGGTGACCATGGCGTTGAGGGTGAGGGTCGCGTCGCGCAGCCAGCAGAAGCGGTAGTCCCAGTTCCGTACGCCGCCGATGTGCTCCGGCAGCGAGGTGGTCGCGGCGGCGACGATGCCGCCGCTGGGCGCGTACGTCAGGGCCTTGAGGGTGATGAGGGAGCGCAGCACGGCCTCCCGCCAGGGGCCCTCGTAGCGGCACTCGGCGGACCAGCTCTCCCAGTCGTCGAGCGTGTGCGCCAGGACCTCGTACGGGTCGATCCGGCGCGGGTACTTCTCGTGGGAGGGGTGCCAGGTCAGCACGAAGGCGACCCGCTCGCCCGCGCCGACCGTGAAGTCGCAGTGCGTCGCCCAGTCCCGGCCGTAGGTCTTCTGGTGCGGCACGCTGCGCAGCCAGACCGAGTCGGGGCCGGCGATCGCGATGTGGTGGCCGTCGGCGCGGCGCACCCAGGGGACGATGTTGCCGTAGTCGAAGCGCAGCCGCAGCTCCGACTCGATGGCGACCCGCCCGGAGAGGCCCTCCACGATGCGTACGACATCGGGGGCGCGGTCACGGTGCGGCATGAAGTCGGTGACCCGGACGGTGCCTTCGGGGGTCTCCCAGAGGGTGTCGAGGACCAGCGTGTCGCCCCGGTAGGCGCGGCTGGTGCAGCGCTCGGCGCCGCGCGGGCGGACCAGCCAGCGGCCGTTGTCCGGGTCGCCGAGCAGGGCCGCGAAGCAGGCTCCGGAGTCGAAGCGGGGGAGGCAGAGCCAGTCGATGGAGCCGTCCCTGCCGACGAGCGCGGCGGTCTGGAGATCACCGATGAGCGCGTAGTCCTCGATCAGTCCCGGCACGTGGCTCCTCCCTCGGCCCGCGGGACGGAGTCCGGCGGGGGCGGCTGCGGGTTGTCCGTCTGCCCGTAGCCTGCCGAGTGCAATCCGGTGCCGCCACCGCAGGAGTGTGCGCCCGCCGGGTCAGGCGGGTACGGGGGCCGGCTTCTCCTCGGGGCGCGCGGCGCGGCGGTCGTTGCGCTCGCGGCGCACCAGGACGACCCAGCCGACCGGGACACCGGCGGCGAACAGCCACCACTGGACGGCGTACGCCATGTGCGGGCCGATGCTGTCGTGGTCGGGCTCGGCGACGGGCTCGGGGGTCTCCCCGGCGGGCTCGGTCAGCTCGATGTAGCCGCCGAGGACCGGGGTGTCCAGGCGCTCGGCCTGCTGGGCGCTGTTGATCAGCATGTACTGCCGCTCGGGCAGGCCCTGCTTGTCCTTGATGCCGCTGGCCTCGGTGGTCTCGTCGCCCATGAGCCGGCCGGTGACGGTGACCTCGCCGCGGGGGGCGGCCGGGACGTCGGGGAACTCGGTGAGGGTGCCGCCCGCCGGGATCCAGCCCCGGTTGACCAGGACCGTCCCGCCGTCACCGCCGCCGCCGGTGAGGACGAGCGGGGTGAGGACGTAGTAGCCGATGCTCTCGCCGTCGGAGGCGGTGCGCTGCCGGATCACGACCTCGCGCCCGGTGTCGAACCTCCCGGTGGCGGTCACCGCGCGCCAGTAGTCGTCCCGGGGCACCTCGTGGCCGGGCCCGGTCAGCTCCGTCACGGGGACGGGGCGTGCTCGGAGGTTGTCCTCGATCAGCTGGTTCTGCTCGACGCGGTGCTCGTGGCGGTGCAGCTGCCAGAAGCCCAGCTCGATCATCGTGGGGATGAGCGCGAGGGCCACCAGGGTGAGGATCACCCACTGGCGGGACAACAGGAAGCGGTACACCCCACGACGGTACAACTCGGTCGCGGGCCGCCGGACGGGAGGGTCGTCCGGCTCGCGATCCCGCGACGGCGGTCCGGAACCGGGCGGGGACGGGCGGTCGCCGGGGTGAGGGGCTGGTCCGGGCGCGGCGGGCCCGGACGGGGACCCGGGCGCGGTGACCGGGAGGCGGCGGCCGGGACGCGGTGGCCGGGAGGCGGCGGCCCCGGGTGCGGTGACCGGGAGGTACTCGGGGCCGGTGGCCGGGGCGCGGTGGACCCGGACACCGCCGGGGTCGTCCCGGCGCGCGCTCGGAGGCGGCGGGCGGACGGGTGCGCGGCTGCACCCGGCGGGGTCTTCCCGGCGGGGCGTTCCCGGCGCGGCGGGCTGTGAGCGGCGGGCTCAGAGCGGCGGCTCAGACGTGGTCGACCAGTCCGGCCCTGCCCTCGGCGCGGGCGCAGTGGGCTCCGCAGTACCAGTGCCCCTCGGCCTCCACGCCCTGGCCGATGATGCGAGAGCGGCAGTGCTCGCAGATCGGCGCCATTCGGTGGATGGCACAGGAGAAGCAGTCGAAGACGTGCACGGCGCCCTGCGCGTGCACCTCGAAGCTCATGCCGTAGTCGTTTCCGCATACCTCGCATCGGGCCATGCGCCTCAGCGTGCGGGCAGGGGGCGGCCGAGCCGCGGCGACGGGCGGGCGAGTCGCCCGTCATTCACCTGATTGCGGGGACCCGTCCGCCTCGAAGAGCTCCGCCGCCTCCCAGGAGGCAGCGGGCGGCAGCGGGGACGGGTGCGGCGGCGGGGGCGCGGGCGACGGGGCGGGAGCCTCCGGCGGCGCGGACCGGTCCGGCCGCGGGGAGGCGTCCGGCGGCTGCGGCCCGCCGTCCTGCGGCTGTGGCCCGGCGTCCGGCTGCCGCGGCCCCTCCGGCTGCTGCGGCCCGCCGTCCGGCGGCTGTGGCCCGTCCTGCGGCTGTGCCTCTTCCGGCTGCCGGGACACGTCCTGGAGCAGCTGCGTGAACGCCGCCTCGTCGATCACCGGGGTGCCGGCCGCCCGCGCCTTGACCACCTTGGAGGTCGCCGCGTCGGGATCGTTGGTCACCAGCAGGCTGGTGAGCCGGGACACGCTCCCGGCGACATGCAGCCCGGCCTCGGTCGCCCGGTCCTCGAGCAGTTCCCGGTCGACGGAGGTGTCACCGGAGAAGGCGACGCGCATGCCCTGGACGAGCGGCTTGCCCGGTTCGTAGCGCCCCGGGTTCGGATACGGGCAGGCGGGCCGCCTGCGGCTGGGGCGCCAGGTCCGCGGGCGGTACGACGCCTGCCGGCCCACCGGGCCGCTCACGGGATTGTCGGTCCACTCGGTCAGCGGGCGGCAGGCGTGCAGGGGCAGCGCCACCCCGCTGCCGGCCGCCAGATGCAGGCTGGGGCGGAAGGCCTCGGCGAGCACGCGCGCGTCGTCCAGCGCGTGGTGCGCGCGCCGCTGGACGACGCCGTAGTGCGCGGCCAGCGACTCCAACTTGTGGTTGGGCAGCGGCAGTCGCAGCTCCTTGGCGAGCACGATCGTGCACAGCCGCTCGCGGACCGGCGCGGTGTCCCCGGCGCGGGCGAATTCCCGGGCGATCATCGACCAGTCGAAGACCGCGTTGTGCGCGACGAGGACCCGGCCGTCGAGGCGCGCCGCCAGCTCCTGCGCGATCTCCGGGAACAGCGGGGCGTCCGCCAGCTCCGCGCTCGTCAGACCGTGGATCCACACGGGGCCGGGATCGCGCTGCGGGTTGACCGTGGTGTACCAGTGGTCCTCCACGTCACCGCGGGCGTCCAGCCGGTAGACCGCCGCCGACACGATCCGGTCGTCGCGGGCGAGCCCGGTGGTCTCGACGTCCACCACGGCATAGCCCTGCGGATACGCCGCGGGCCACGGGGTCGGGGTCGGTGCGGGCTGCCGCCCGATCAAGGGCGCGGCTGCCGTGCGGTCTTCGAGCATGGGACCTGAGAATACGGGGCGCCGCTGACACGCCCGCGACACCCCGGGGGGCTCGCGGGCCGGGAAGCCGCTGTGGTAACCGGCCCGGCGAGCCGCGCGGACAGCGGCATATACCCGTTGGTAACAACCTCTGGTGCGCCCGCCCGGTTCCGCTTATGGTGCCGGACATGCCGCACCTGCCCGATGTCGTGTTGTGGTCCATACCCGCGTTCGTCCTGCTCACCGTGGTGGAGGTGGTGAGCTACCGGCTTCACCCGGACGAGGACAAGGCCGGCTACGAGACCCGGGACGCCGCGACCAGCATCACCATGGGTCTCGGCAGCCTGGTCTTCGATCTGGTGTGGAAGATCCCGATTGTGGCGGTCTACACGCTGGTCTACGAACTGACCCCGCTGCGCGTGCCCATTGCGTGGTGGACCCTGCCGCTCCTGCTGCTGGCGCAGGACTTCTTCTACTACTGGTCGCACCGCGGTCACCACGTGATCCGGATCCTCTGGGCCTGCCACGTGGTGCACCACTCCAGCCGGAAGTTCAACCTCTCCACGGCGCTGCGCCAGCCCTGGACCAGCCTCACCGTGTGGCCGTTCTACCTGCCGCTGATCGCCTGCGGCGTGCACCCGGCGGCGCTCGCGTTCCTGTCCTCGGTGAACCTCGTCTACCAGTTCTGGATCCACACCGAGCGCATCGGCAAACTGCCCCGGGCCCTGGAGTTCGTCCTCAACACGCCCTCGCACCACCGGGTCCACCACGCCTCCCAGGGCAGCTATCTGGACCGGAACTTCGGCGGCATCCTCATCGTCTGGGACCGGCTCTTCGGCTCCTTCACGGCCGAGACCGAGCGCCCGGTGTTCGGGCTGACGAAGAACATCGCCACCTACAACCCGCTCCGGGTCGCCACCCACGAGTACGCGGCCATCGCCCGTGACCTCCGCGCCGCCCGGGACTGGCGGGAGCGGGCGGGCCGGCTGCTCCGAGGACCGGGCTGGCAGCCCGCGCCACAGCCGCTGCCGGCCGAGGGGCCGGGCGGCGCGTCGCCACCCGGCCCCCCGGACCCGTCCACCGGCCGGCGGTTCACCACCTGAGGTTCACCACCTGAGGCGGTTCACCGTCGGTGGGCGGCTCGCCTGTGGGCGGTGCCCGTCCGACACGTGCCACCGCCCGACGGGGTTCACCATCCGGCGCGGCTCACCGCCCGGCGCTGTCCGGCACGCCGGGCGGCGGCCGTGCGTGCCGGTCCCGCCGGCACCGGTCACCGCTGGACGGCGTCCAGCGCGTCGGTGAGCCCGGCCCCGTAGAAGCCGGTCATGTTCCGGCCGCTCTCGCAGACCGCGTCCGCCTTGCCGTCCCCGTCGATGTCGTACGGGTCGTCACACGGCATCGGGTCGGCCTGCGCCTTCAGCAGGGCCTTGACGACGGCCGGCGGCGCCCACGGGTGGGTGCTCTTGATGAGCGCCGCGACACCCGCGACGTGCGGGGACGCCATCGAGGTGCCCGCCATGTACCCGTACTTGCCGCCGGGGAGCGGGCCCAGGATCAGGCCGCTGGTGGCCGGGGCCTCCGGAGCCTGGTAGGCGGTGCTGTCGCCGCCGGGGGCCGCGATGTCGATGACGCCGAGACCGTAGTTGGAGAACGAGGACTTCATTCCCTTGGCGCCGGTCGAGGAGACCGTGACCACCCCGGGGAGCTGGGTCGGGATGTCCGGGCACTCGCCCGGGTCGATGTCCCGCTCGACCGGGGTGCCGTCGTTCGGGCTCGAGGTGTCGGTGATCGAGTCCGAGGCGAGGTCGAACTCGGAGTTGCCGGCCGCGGCGACGTTCACCGCGCCCTTGCGCTCCGCGTAGCGGGTGGCCCGGGAGATGGAGTCCAGCAGCGCCTTCTGGTCCGGGTCGTCCGCGCAGTTGAACATCCACGGGTCGACGTAATAGCTGTTGTTCGTCACCTCGACGCCGTGCTCGGCGGCCCAGACGAAGCCGCAGACGACCGCCTCGGTGTAGAAGTAGCCCTGCTCCGTCGACACCTTGATGCCGGAGACCTTCACGCCGGGGGCGACGCCCGTCACGCCGGTGCCGTTCTTCGCGGCGGCGATCTCACCGGCGACATGCGTGCCGTGCGCGCTCTCGCCCTCGTTCGGCCGCCAGGCGCCGTCCGTGGTGTCCGGGGAGCCGGTGACGCAGTTGACGGAGGACCCGCGGTCGAAGTTGGGCGCGATGTCCGGGTGCGTGTCGTCCACGCCGGTGTCGATGACGGCGACCGTGACCTTGTCGCTGCCGAGGGTCTTCTCGTGCGCCTGGTCGGCCTTGATGGCCGGCAGGTCCCACTGGAGCGGCTGCAGCGGGTCCTCGTCGTCCGCCGCGCGGGCCTGGGCCGCCAGCATCTGCTGCGGCGTCAGCTCCTTCGGCGTGCCGATGTCCGTGGTGGTCTGGGCGGGCAGCGGCGCGTGCCGGGTGGCCCCGGCCGAGTCGACCCCGCGGACCTTGCGGATCTTCTCGGCGAAGGCCGGGTCCGCCGAGTGGACGACCAGGACGCCGATCTGCTCGTAGGCCTGGACGACCTCGCCGCCGGCCCTGGCGATCGCCTTGCCGGCCTGCTTGGCGCTGCCCTTGCCGGGCCGGACGTTGACGACGTAGCTCAGCGACTCGCCGTCGGCGGCGGCCGGCGCGGCGGCCGGCGCGGGCTCGGCGGTGTCCGCGGTGGCGGCGCCGGCCGGGGTGCCCGGGAGGAAGGCGAAGGCGGTGGCCAGGGCCACGCTCGCCGGTATGGCGGCGGCACGGCGTGATCGCGCGGTGCGCGGCGTGGGCGTCATGTGATCTCCACTTCGTGACGGACGGGGAACGGGCGCGCGGTGGCGGCGCGTCACTTCTCTACCGCGGCCAGGGCATCGACGATGCCGAAGCCGTAGAAGCTGTTGATGTGCCGGGTGCCTTCGCACTCGGCGTCGACATCACCGTCACCGTCCGGATCGTACGGGGCGGTCGGGCAGCCGGGGTTGTTCGCCTGGGCCTTGAGCAGCCACTGCACCTCCTGCGGACTCGCGTCCGGACGCCCGCTCTTGACGAGCGCCGCGACACCCGCGACGTGCGGTCCGGCCATCGAGGTGCCCTGGAGGTAGGCGTAGTCGCCCTCGGGCATCGTGGAGAGGATGCGGCCGTCCTTGGCGGGCAGCTCGGGCACCTGGTAGCGGTCGCCGCCGGGGGCCGCGACATCGATCTGGTTCAGGCCGAAGTTGGAGTAGTACGACTTCAGCGACTGCACGCCGGTCGCGGCGACGGTGACGACGCCCGGCAGCTGCGTCGGGGCGTCCAGGCAGGTGGACGGGTTGATCGTCCGCGGCACCGGCTTCGAGTCGTTCGGGCTGGAGGTGTCGGTTAGCTCGTCCGCGGCCAGGTCGGAGGCGGCGTTGCCGGCCGAGGCGACGTTGACCGCACCGTTGCGCTCGGCGTACTTCGTGGCGCGGCCGACCGCGTCCAGGATCGCCCGCTGGTCGGGGTCGTCCTCGCAGTTGTACAGCCACGGGTCGACGTAATAGCTGTTGTTGGTGACCTCGACGCCGTTCTCGGCGGCGAAGACGAAGGCGCAGACGACGGCCTCCGCGTAGAACAGGCTGGTGGTGGGCTCGCTCACCTTGATGGAGGAGACCTTTACGTTCGGTGCGACTCCGGCGACGCCGATGTCGTTGCGGGCGGCTGCGATCGACCCGGCCACGTGCGTGCCGTGGTAGTCGTCCGCGGTGTACGGCCGCCAGGCGCCCTCACTGGTGTCCGCGACACCGCCGACGCAGTTCGCCGACTGCCCGGCGGAGAAGTTCGGGGCCAGGTCGGGGTGCGTGTCGTCCACCCCGGTGTCGATGACGGCGACGGTCACGTCGCGGCTGCCCGGGTTGACCTCCGCCGCCCGGTCGGCCTTGATCGCGGGGATGTCCCACTGGAGGGACTCCAGCGGCTCCAGGCCGTCGGCGGCGGCCGCGGCGCGCAGCGAGGCGCCCGGTTCCCGGACCTTCTCGGGCCGGCCGACCTCGGTGGTGGCGGCCGCCCGGAGCGGAGCGGTCCGGGTCGCCCCGGCCGACTGCACGCCCTCGACGGTGCGCATGGTGTCGGCGAAGTCCGGGTCGGTGGAGTGCGCCACGATCACCCCGATCCGGGGGTGGGCGTTCACCACGGTGGCACCGGACCGTTTGACGGCCTTCTTCACCTTGCCGAACGTGCCTTTGTCGGTGGCGGTGTTGACGACGTACGAAAGCTTCGGCCCCTCCTGGGCGGCGGCTTCCGGCGCCGCGGACACGCCCTGGTCGGTGGCGGCCGTGGCGGTGGCTCCGGGAAGGAAACCGAGGGCGGCGGTCAGGGCGAGCCCGACGGGCACCGCGAGTGCCCGTGAGCGTCTGGACCGGAGATGATCCATGGGTTCTCCACATCATCCGTGAGACCGTCCACGCGCGGGTCGCGGGTGAACGGGTGCATGACGAGGGAAGCTAGCGCCGAACAGCTGATCTGATCAATTACTTCCGGTAAAAATACGGATTCATTCCGTGTGCTGGCCCAGTTGGCGGCCAGAATCCGTCCCAGGGGTGGCGAGGGCGGGGTGCGGCCGGCCGGTCGCCGTGCCCCCGGAGCCCGGGCGGGGAGACCGCCTCCGCCCGGCAGCCGGGCGGAGGCGGGGCGGCACGGAGGGTGATGCCCCGGACCCGCCGGGTGACGAGGTATAGCGATCGTGTGCCGGACCGAGACAGGCCCGTGACCTGGGACGCCTCGGGCGTGCAGTTCCGGCGAATTTCAATCTCCGACCTCTGTCGGATCACCCCGTGTCGCGCCTACCATTCCGAATCCGGTGTAGGCGTGATCCCCATCACCCGCACCGGCCATGTTGTCGCACCACACCCTCAGGAGAATCCGTGGCCACCGCATCACCCCCGCCCGAGGGGACGCCGCCCGCGCACTGGTCGGATGCGCCGACCGCTGTCGTGGCGTATCGCGAGGCGCAGGAAAGCCCCGAGTTCGGGGAGCTGCGCAAGGCGCACCGTTCGTTCGCCTTTCCGCTCACCATTGCCTTCATCGTCTGGTATCTGCTGTATGTCCTGTTGTCCAACTATGCCGGTGGCTTCATGGGCACCAAGCTCTTCGGCAACGTCAACGTCGCTCTGGTGTTCGGTCTGGCGCAGTTCGCCAGCACATTCCTGATTGCCTGGTGGTACTCCCGCCACGCCGAGGCGAAGCTCGACCCGAAGGCCGATGCGATCAAGGCGCGACTGGAGGGTGACGCATGACCATCCTGTCCCTCGAAGGGGCGACGACTCTGGCGGCCGAGGGTGCCGGCGAGCACCGGGTCCTGATCATCTCGCTCTTCACCGTCTTCGTTCTCGCGACGCTCGGCATCACCATCTGGGCCGGCCGGCAGACCAAGAACGCCACCGACTTCTACGCCGGCGGCCGTTCCTTCACCGGATTCCAGAACGGTCTCGCCATTTCCGGCGACTACATGTCGGCGGCGTCCTTCCTCGGCATCGCCGGCGCCATCGCCCTCTTCGGCTACGACGGCTTCCTCTACTCGATCGGATTCCTCGTCGCCTGGCTGGTGGCCCTGCTGCTCGTCGCCGAGCCGCTGCGCAACTCCGGCCGCTTCACGATGGGTGACGTGCTCGCGTTCCGGATGAGGCAGCGTCCGGTGCGCACCGCGGCCGGCGTCTCGACCATCATCGTGTCGATCTTCTACCTGCTGGCGCAGATGGCCGGCGCCGGCGCCCTGGTGGCGCTGCTGCTCGGCATCACCAGCGAGGCCGGGAAGATCCTCATCGTCGTCCTGGTCGGCATCGTGATGATCCTCTACGTCGCCATCGGCGGCATGAAGGGCACCACCTGGGTGCAGATGGTGAAGGCGGTGCTGCTCATCGCGGGCACCCTGCTGATCACCGTCCTGGTGATGTTCAAGTTCAACTGGAACATCTCGACACTGCTGGGCGCGGCCGCCGACAACAGCGGCAAGGGCAGCGCGTTCCTGGAGCCGGGCCTGAAGTACGGCGTCGACGCCATGTCGAAGATCGACTTCATCTCGCTCGGCATCGCGCTGGTCCTCGGCACCGCCGGCCTGCCACACATCCTGATCCGCTTCTACACCGTGCCCACGGCCCGGGTCGCCCGGAAGTCCGTCAACTGGGCGATCGGCATCATCGGTGGCTTCTACCTGATGACGATCGCGCTCGGCTTCGGCGCGGCGGCGCTGTTGTCACAGGACACGATCATCGAGTCCAACGCGGCAGGAAATACCGCGGCGCCACTCCTCGCACAGGAGATCGGCGGCGGTCAGGGCTCCGCCGGCGGCGCCATCCTGCTCGCGGTGATCTCCGCGGTCGCCTTCGCCACCATTCTGGCGGTGGTCGCGGGTCTCACCCTGGCCTCGTCGTCCTCCTTCGCGCACGACCTGTACGTCAACGTCATCCGCAAGGGGAAGGCCACCGAGAAGGAAGAGGTCGCCGCGGCCCGCTGGGCCACGGTCGGCATCGGCGGCGCGGCCGTCATCCTGGGTGTCTTCGCGCGCGACCTCAACGTCGCCGGCCTGGTGGCGCTGGCCTTCGCCGTCGCCGCCTCGGCCAACCTGCCGACGCTGCTCTACAGCCTGTTCTGGAAGCGGTTCACCACCCAGGGCGCGCTGTGGTCCATCTACGGCGGCCTCGGGGCGTCGGTGCTCCTGGTGCTCTTCTCGCCGGTCGTCTCCGGCAAGCCGAGCTCCATGTTCCCGGGCGTGGACTTCCACTGGTTCCCGCTGGAGAACCCGGGCCTGATCTCCATCCCGCTGGGCTTCCTGCTCGGCTGGATCGGCACCCTGCTGTCGAAGGAGGAGCCGAACGTCGAGAAGTACGCGGAGCTGGAGGTCCGTTCGCTCACGGGCACCCACGCGCACTGACACGTCCGGCAGCCGCCGCACCCCGCACCGGGGGGCGGCGGCTGCCGCGTGTCCGGGGAGTGACCCCGGGCCGGGCCCGGTGTCACTCCTCTCGCGTACGCTTCATCACATGGAGCCCGGGGCAGGCGTCCCGGGAACGGGTCCACAGGAACGCGTGGGAGGGCAGCCGACATGCTGATCGACACCTACGGCCGCGTCGCGACCGATCTGCGTGTCTCGCTCACCGACCGGTGCAATCTCCGGTGCACCTACTGCATGCCGGAGGAGGGCCTCCAGTGGCTCGCCAAACCGGACCTGCTGACCGACGACGAGATCGTCCGGCTGATCCGTATCGCCGTGACCGACCTGGGCGTCGAGGAGGTCCGCTTCACCGGCGGTGAGCCGCTGCTCCGGCCCGGACTCACCGGCATCGTCGAGCGCTGCGCGGCCCTGGAGCCCCGCCCCCGGATGTCCCTCACCACGAACGGCATCGGGCTGGAGCGCACCGCCGCGGCCCTGCGGGACGCCGGTCTCGACCGGGTCAACGTCTCCCTGGACACGCTGCGCCCGGACGTCTTCCAGGCCATGACCCGCCGCAAGCGCCATGCCGACGTCCTGCGCGGCCTGGAGGCCGCCCGTGCCGCGGGGCTCACCCCGGTCAAGGTCAACGCCGTGCTGATGCCGGGGCTCAACGACGACGAGGCCCCCGACCTGCTCGCCTGGGCCGTCGAGGAGGGGTATGAGCTCCGCTTCATCGAGCAGATGCCGCTGGACGCCCAGCACGGCTGGAAGCGCGAAGGCATGATCACCGCCGGGGACATCCTGGCCGCCCTGCGGACCCGCTTCGACCTCAGCCCCGAGGGGGAGGAGCGCCGGGGCTCCGCGCCCGCCGAGCGCTGGCTGGTGGACGGCGGGCCCGCCCGCGTCGGCGTCATCGCCTCCGTGACCCGGCCGTTCTGCCGGGCCTGCGACCGCACCCGGCTCACCGCCGACGGGCAGGTGCGCACCTGTCTGTTCGCGACCGAGGAGTCCGATCTGCGCGGGGCGCTGCGCTCGGGCGCCGCCGACGAGGAGGTCGCGGCTCTCTGGAAGACGGCGATGTGGGGCAAGAAGGCCGGATCGGGTCTGGACGACCCGTCCTTCCTCCAGCCGCAGCGGCCGATGTCAGCGATCGGCGGCTGACCACTCGGCGAACGGCACGACGTCCTTGAGGAACCCCCGGGCGCCGAGGAACGCCGACAGATGCTCCCGGTGCTCCTCGCAGGCCAGCCAGGTCTTGCGCCGCTCCGGGGTGTGCAGCTTGGGATTGTTCCAGGCCAGCACCCATACGGCCGCCTCACGGCAGCCCTTGGCGGAACAGATCGGCGAGCCGGGGTCCTCGGGGAGCATCACGGCTCAACCCTAATATCCGGCGGCGACACAGGGCGACGCCGGGCAGCCACGGGGGGAGCTGCCCGGCGTCGGTCCGTCGCTCCGACGGGGGATGCGGAGCGCGTACGAAGTATGGCATGGGCGGTTGGGCCGGGTGCACCGGAATCACATGATTGATCTGAGCTTTTCTTGAGGCTTGCACGGAAGCCTGCCCACCGCGGGTGCCGACGGGCACGTCAGAGGGGGTCGGGCGTCCCATCGGGGTGCCCGGGCCGCACCGTCCGCACCCCTTCCGGCACCGGTTCCGGAGCGGGTTCCGCCTCGTCGCCCGGCCGGCTCTCCAGCATCGGGCGGACCGGCGGGGCCAGGTGCGCCGACGGCAGCGAAGAGGCGTTCTCCCGGCCCGCGTTGGCGATCACCACGGAGACGTACGGCAGCACCACACCGAGGACCAGGGCCACGACGGCGACGTACCGCTGGACGTCCCAGAGCACGGCGGCCAGCACGACCGACACCGTGCGCAGCGACATCGAGATCACATAGCGCCGCTGCCTGCCCCGCACATCGTCCGCCAGCCCCTGCCGGGCCCCGGTGATGCGGTACACCTCGGCGCCGCCCTGCTTCCGCATCACGTTCCACCACCCGTTTCCACACCGGTCACGCAGCTGTTCCGGTCTCCTCCCACGGTACGCCGTGCCGCCGCGCGGCCGTGCCCGGGTGGGCCCGCGGGCGGCGCGGGGACGGTGCGCCGGGCCGCGTACGGTCCGCTCCGACATGCGCCGTAGCCGAACCGGGCGGACACTGGCTGTATCTGCGCACACAGTGCCGTATGAGGAGGAAACGATGGGCTGGTTGTGGGCAATCATCCTGGGTCTCGTCCTGGGGCTGCTCGCCAAGGCGATCATTCCCGGGAAACAGAACATCCCGCTCTGGCTGACCGCCATCTGCGGCATGGTCGGCGCCCTGCTCGGCAACGCCGTGGCCCGCTGGGCCGGAGTGGACGCGACCGCCGGGATCGACTGGTGGAGGCATGCGTTCCAGTTGGTGGGAGCGATCGTGGTGGTCGCGCTCGTCAGTCCGCTCTGGGCCAAGATGCGGGGCGCGAAACACCGGCGTGAGAGAGCGTGAACCCCGACAACGGATGGCCGGGTGCGCGGTGCGCACCCGGCCGTCGCGCGTCCCCGGGCCCGGAGGGCCGCACTCCTGGTGACCGCCGGGTCACCGGGAGTGCGGCGAGTGCGGTCACAGGCCCGTCAGCTGGGCCAGCTTCCGGCCGGCCTTGAGGAACACCCCGCCCGCCGCGGCACCGGTACCCGCCTCGGCGAGGACCTCGGCGACCACCTCCGCCAGCGGCCGGGCGGCAGCGGCCTCCGGCAGCACCACGGCACGCTGGCCGTCGCCGGTCTCCAGAACCAGCCGCAGGCCGTTCTGCTTCGCGATCCGGCGGGCCGCCGACGCGCTCGGGGTGAACTCGAGCACCTTCGTCAGCACCCCGGCCACGGTCTCGCCGCCGTGCTCACCGGTGTCGACCACCGGCAGCGACTCGACGTCGGCGAAGCTCTTCTTCGAGAACTGGGCCACGAACCCGGCCCGCGCCGCCGCCGCGGTCTCGACGTCGTACAGCGCGGCCACGACCTCGCCCGCCAGCACCTTCTTGAGGTCCATCGGGTGCAGCGACCGGTCGGCGACCCGGGACAGCGCCAGGGTGACCTCCTCGTCGGTCCACTCCGTCCAGGCCTTGAGGTACGGCTCCATCAGCCGGTCCGGGATCGACATGATCTTGCCGAAGACGTCGTCCGCGGTCGCGGTCAGCCCGACGTAGTTGCCCTTGGACTTCGACATCTTCGCGCCCGTGCCGTCCGTGCCCTCGATCAGCGGCATCGTGACGACCAGCTGTGGCTGCTGCCCCCGCAGCTCCATCAGCTTGCGGCCCATCTGGAGGTTCAGCAGCTGATCGGCGCCGCCCAGCTCCACGTCGGACTCCAGGGCCACCGAGTCCAGGCCCTGCGCGATCGGGTACAGCAGCTCCGACATGGTCAGCCCGGAACCGGCGGCCAGCCGGCTGCGGAAGTCCTCACGCTGGAGCAGCTGCGAGACCGGCACCTGGGAGAGCAGCGTGAGCAGCTCCGGGAAGCTGTACGGAGTCAGCCACTCGGTGTTCTGCCGGAAGCTGACCTTCCCGAAGTCGACGAAGGGCCGCACCTGGTCGCGGTAGCCCGCGAGGTTCTCCGCGATGTCCTCGTCGGTCAGCGGCGGGCGCTCCGCCGTACGGCCCGACGGGTCGCCGATCTTGGCGGTGAAGTCGCCGATCAGCAGCGTCACGTCGTGCCCCATGCGCTGGAGCCGGCTCAGCACGATCACCGGGACGGCGTGCCCCAGGTGGATGTCCGCCGCCGTCGGGTCGATGCCCAGCTTGACGCTCAGACCCCGGCCCGCGGCCCGGCGCTCCTCGATCCGCTCGGCCAGCTGCTCCTCACCGGGCAGCACCTCGACCGACCGGGCCGTGATCAGCGCGGCCTGTTCCTTCGGGGACAGGTCCGACAGGTCCAGATAGCGCCTCGCCTTCGTCTCCGTGAGCAGCTGCTCCACGGCCTTGTCGGAGGAGAGGTCCTGCGCCAGCAGCTCGCTGGTGCGAGCGACGGAGTCGCCGAGGCGTGTCATCGTGTCGTTCCCGCGGATAGGAGGGGACAGGGTCGGGGCCAGTCTATTGGGCCGGGTCACACGCCCCGGCTGACGGAGCTCATGTTGAAGTCGGGCACCCGCAGCGGGGGCATCGCGGCCCGGGTGAACCAGTCGCCCCACTCCCGGGGCAGGGTCCGCTCGGCGACGCCCGCCTCGGTGGCCCGCCCCAGCAGCCCCACCGGCGACTCGTTGAAGCGGAAGTTGTTCACCTCGGCGGTGACCTCGCCGTTCTCCACGAGATACACCCCGTCCCGGGTCAGCCCGGTGAGCAGCAGCGTCGCCGGGTCGACCTCGCGGATGTACCACAGGCAGGTCAGCAGCAGCCCGCGCTCCGTCGCGCGCACCATCTCCGGCAGCGTCCGGGTGCCGCCCGCGTCCAGGAGCAGGTTGTCGACGCCCGGCGCCACCGGCAGGCCGGTCAGCCCGGCGCTGTGCCGGGTGGCGACCAGCCTGGTCAGCTCGCCGTCCCGCAGCCAGTCGGTGGGGGAGAGGGGCAGGCCGTTGTCGAACACCGACGCGTCGTCGCCCGAGGACCGGGCCAGCACGAACGGCGCGGACTCCAGCCCCGGCGCGTGCGGGTCGCTGCGCAGCGTGAGCGGCAGGCCCGACAGCTTCTCGCCGACCCGGGTCCCGCCGCCGGGCCGGGAGAAGACCGTACGGCCCTCGGCGGCGTCCCGCGCGGCCGACGACCACAGCTGGTAGATCAGCAGATCGGCGACGGCGGTCGGCGGCAGCAGGGTCTCGTAGCGGCCCGCGGGCAGCTCGACCCGCCGGCCCGCCCAGTCCAGCCGCTCCGCCAGCTCGGCGTCGAGCGCCAGCGGATCGACGTCCCGGAAGTCCCGGGTGGCGCGCCCGGCCCAGGCGGAGCGCGGTGCCGAACCGTCGGGGGAAGGGCTCTTGGCGTTGATCTCCAGGGTGCCGGTCGGCTGGTCGTGGCGCAGCCGCAGCCCGGTGGAGGTGCCCAGATAGCTGGAGGTCAGGGTGTGGCTGGCGAAGCCGTACAGCTCGCGTCCGGCCGCGGCGGCACGGGCGAAGGACTCACCGAGCGCGGGGGCGAACGCCGCGAACACCTCCGGCGTGGTCACCGCCGGGCCCTCGGTGAAGTCCGGCGCGGCCGGTACGTCCCTGACCAGCGGCTGCGCGTCCTCCGCCGACCCGGCGTCGCGCGCGGCCGCCTCGGCGGCCCGTACCAGCGGCTCCAGCTCCTCCGCGGTGACGGCCGAGCGCGAGACGACGCCGGAGGCGGTGCCCTCGGCGCCGTCCACCGTCGCGATCACCGTCAGGGTGCGGCCGCGGGTGACGCCGTTGGTCGTCAGGGCGTTGCGGGCCCAGCGCAGATTGGCGCTGGACTCCTCGTCGGCGATGACGACGAGGCCGTCGGCCCGTGACAGCTCCAGCGCCCGCTCGACGATCTCGTGCGGCTTGCTGCTCGCGCGGCTCATCGTCCGGCCTCCTGCGTGGTGTTGAGAATGTTGACCCCTTCGAAGAGGGCGGACGGGCAGCCGTGCGAGACGGACGCGACCTGCCCCGGCTGCGCCTTGCCGCAGTTGAAGGCGCCGCCCAGGACATAGGTCTGCGGGCCGCCGACCGCGCTCATCGAGCCCCAGAAGTCGGTCGTCGTCGCCTGGTACGCGACGTCGCGAAGCTGGCCCGCGAGCCGGCCGTGCTCGATCCGGAAGAACCGCTGCCCGGTAAATTGAAAATTGTACCTTTGCATATCAATTGACCAGGACCGGTCGCCGACCACGTAGATGCCGCGCTCGACGCCGCCGATCAGCTCCTCGGTGGACGGGCCGTCCGGAGCGGGCAGCAGCGAGACGTTCGCCATCCGCTGCACCGGCACATGGCCGGGGGAGTCCGCGTACGCGCAGCCGTTGGACCGCTCGAAGCCGGTGAGCCTCGCGATCCTGCGGTCCAGCTGGTAACCGGTGAGGACGCCGTCCCGGACCAGGTCCCAGGACTGGGCGGCCACCCCCTCGTCGTCGTAGCCGATGGTGGCGAGGCCGTGCTCGGCGGTGCGGTCGCCGGTGACGTTCATCAGCTCCGAGCCGTAACGCAGCTTGCCCAGCTGGTCGAAGGTGGCGAAGGAGGTTCCGGCGTAGGCGGCCTCGTAGCCGAGGGCGCGGTCCAGCTCGGTGGCGTGGCCGACGGACTCGTGGATGGTCAGCCACAGGTTCGACGGGTCGACGACCAGGTCGTACGTCCCCGCCTCGACGGACGGGGCGCGCATCTTCTCCGCGAGCAGTTCCGGCAGCCGGGCCAGCTCGCCGTCCCAGTCCCAGGCGCCGCTGCCGGGGCCGCCCGTCAGATACTCCCAGCCGCGGCCGACCGGTGGCGCGAGGGTGCGCATGGAGTCGAACTCGCCGGTGCGCGGGTCCACGGCGACGGCGGTCAGCTCCGGGTGCAGCCGGACCCGCTGCTGGGTGGTCGTCGTGCCGGCGGTGTCCGCGTAGAACTTGTTCTCGTGGATGGTGAGCAGTGAGGCGTCCGTGTGGGCCACGCCGTCGGCGGCGAGCAGCCGGGCGCTCCACTCGGCGAGCAGGGCCGTCTTCTCCGCGTCCGGCACCGTGAACGGATCGGTCTCGTACGACGAGACCCACACCCGGTCCGCGTGCACGGGCTCGTCCGCCAGCTCCACCCTGCCTCCCTGCCCGGAGGGTGTGCCGGAGGCCCCCGTGTCCGCACCGGCCGCCCGGATCACCTTCGCGGACAGCCGGGCCATCTCCACGGCCTGCCCCGCGACACGCGCCGCCGCGTCCGGGGTGAGGTCGACACCGGAGGCGAAGCCCCAGCTGCCGCCGTGCACGACCCGCACCGCGTACCCCAGGTCCGTGGTGTCCGACGTGCCGGCCGGCCTTGCGTCCCGCAGCCGCCAGGACGCCCCGCGGATCCGCTCCAGCCGGAAGTCCGCGTGCTCGGCGCCGAGCGACCGGGCGCGGGCCAGCGCGGCATCCGCGAGGGCCCGCAGGGGCAACGCCAGAAACGACTGATCGACCTCATGGGGCACGGAGGCCCTCCTTCCGTAGCGCCGTCCGCGCGGCACCGGGTGCGTCCGGCGCGCGCTCGGAGTGCATCATGTCCTGCCGGACCGCTGTCGGGCACGCTCTTTCCCGCGGCGGCAGGCCGTGGCGGGCGGATCCCGCCCCGCCGCGTGCCGTCGCCGTACGGACCGGAAGGGCCCGTCGGTTCCGGACGCCGCCGTGTGCGCCGGACCCGGCGCCGTCTCTGCGCCGGACGCGCCCGGGTTGTGACGCCCCGTCGGTTCCGGACGCGGTGTGCGGGACCCGGCCGGGAAACGGACGGGGACACTGCTACTTTTTCCGGGTTCTCGTATCGGAGCACGATCGGACCATGGATGGAGCAGCAGTGCTGAAGGCAGTTCGACGCGCCGCCGCGGCGGTGACCGCGGCCCTGCTCGTGACCGGTTGCGGTGGCAGCGGTGACAGCGGTGACGACAAGGCGGCGGCCGGGGGAGAGAAGACTGCCGAGGCGTCACAGTCCCCGGCGGGCGGCGACGGCGGGGACGCTGCCGGGGCCGGGAAGCCGGACGGGACGTGGGTCTCCACGCTGGACGACAGCCCGGGCGCGCTGGTCGTGAACGGACAGCGGGTCGCCACCGTGGGCCAGCTGACCCGGAACGGTACGGAGCAGACGTGCAGCGGGATGCTCGAAGCGGACGCGGCCGGCGGCAAGTTGCCGTTCACCCTCCGCTGCACGAGCGGGCAGGGCGACGCGACGCCCGGCGGAACGCTGAAGGTGAGCGACGACGGCCAGAAGCTGTCCGTGGAGTGGCAGGACGGATCCATGGGCCTCTACAAGCGCGGCGCGCCGGGCGCGGAGGTGCCCGGCGCGGAGGAACTGCCGGACCTGCCGAAGCTGGACGAACTC
>NZ_WHPN01000145.1 GCF_009735685.1 Streptomyces lycii
CGGAACGCCAACGCACCGTCGTCCTCTGGCCCGACACCTTCACCAACCATCTGTCGCCGTCGGTCGGCAGCGCCGCGGTGACGGTGCTCGAAGCGGCCGGGCTGCGTGTCGTCGTGCCGCCGAAACCCGTGTGCTGCGGCCTGACCCGGGTCTCGACCGGGCAGCTGGACGGCGCCCGCAGGGTCATGCGGCGCACTCTGGACGTCATGGCCCCCGCGCTGGAGGCGGGACTTCCGGTCGTCGGCCTGGAGCCCAGCTGCGCGGCGGCCCTCCGCACGGACCTCCCGGAACTGCTCTCCGACGATCCCCGCGCGGCCCGGCTCGCGGCCTCGGTGAAGACCTTCGCGCAGGCTCTGGACCAGTACGCCCCCGAGTGGGAACCGCCGCGCGTGGACCGCCCCGTGGCCGGTCAGACGCACTGCCACCAGCACGCCGTCCTGGGCGACGAGGCCGAACGCAGGCTCCGTGAGCGGGCCGGCCTGACCGGCACCCTGAGCGGCGGCTGCTGCGGCCTCGCCGGGAACTTCGGCTTCGAACGCGGCCACTACGACGTGTCGGTGGCCTGCGCCGAGGAGCAACTGCTGCCGTCGGTACGGGAAGCGGGCCCGGACACCGAACTCCTGGCGGACGGCTTCTCCTGCCGGACCCAACTGGACCAGCTGGCCGGCCGCCGGGCCCGCCACCTCGCGGAGATCCTGGCGGAACGGC
>NZ_WHPN01000146.1 GCF_009735685.1 Streptomyces lycii
CGGCCGCTCAGCGCCGGTCGATGGACACGGCGGTGTCACCGAGCGCGGCGAAGTCCCCGGCCAGGCGGTTTTCCGGGGTGTGGAGCCGGGCCTCGTGTCGCAGAGGTGGTGCTTCCTCTCCGTCCCCCGGACGGAGAGGAACACGAACCGCTGCCCGTCGCGTCGGGCGAGAGCACCAGGGTCGTTGTTGTCACGGTCATTGCCGGGGGCGACGGGCTCGGGCTTCTCCGCCGAGGAGATGCCGAGCGCGCCGAACCGCCCCTCGAAGGTGTTCTCCGCGTCGCGCGGCACCGTGTCGTTGTCGATCCAGCCCATCGCGTTCCCGGCCTCACAGGGGGAAGATGCTGCCCTTCCCCACCAGCCCGGAATTCGTCCGTCCCGTATCCGGTCGTTGTCCGGGCCGCGGCGCGGTGAGGACTCCGTGCCGCGGCCACTGTCTTTCGGCGTCTTTCGACCGGTCACCGCCGGCGCGGTCCGGGGCGCCGTCACCCCTGGCCGCGCCGGCGTGGAGCATCCCTGCTCAGGTGCGGACCCAGAGCTCGTAACCGCCCGAGGTCCGGGTGCAGGTGTAGTCGGCGTAGACGTCCCGGTTGACCAGGTTGTGGCCGGTGTGGCCGCAGGTCGCGACGTCCGGGTAGGTGCCGTACTTGAACCACGGGCCCGCCTGCGCGGCGGACGCGGCCGTCCGGGCTTCCGGGTTCTCGGCGGCCGCCGCACCGGCGGCGCCTCCCGTGACGACCAGGGCCAGTGCTGACGCGGCGACCGCCGTCGCGGCCGTGATGCGCTTCATGAGCTGCTCCTTCGCGTTCTCCGGCAGCGGGCCGGGGCTCCCCCGTGAAGCCCTCGGACGGCCCACCGCCCGCCGGAATCACCGGCGTTCACGACGTTAGGGCGGCGGCGCCGCACGGGCCTCCGGGCTGACCCTGACTTCCGCGTGGCGACGCCTGGGCGCGGCACCGTCCGGCCGGTCCGAGGGGTCGCGGTGCCCCGGGGTGCCACCGCCCGGGCCGCATATATCGGTTGACGGACGGGGGTCGCGCCCGATTGCATCGCCGTCGGCCCGGTCGCCGGCAGCGGCCGCCGGGTCCGTGCCCGCGGCCGCGCCCGTCCGCGCGGCACGGTCCTGCCCTTCGTTACGGAAAGTGTGCGCATGAGCGCTGCCGAGACGCGCGCCGGCCGGGCCGGCGTCGACGTATCCCTGGTCCGCGGGCTGCTCGCCGCGCAGTTCCCGGCCTGGGCCGGGCTGCCCCTCACCCCGGTCGACTCCGCCGGCACGGTCAACGCCATGTTCCGGCTCGGGCCGGACATGGCCGTCCGGCTTCCCCGGGTGCCGGGGGCCGCGCGGGACATCGAGAAGGAGATCCTGTGGCTGCCCCGGCTCGCCCCGCGGCTCCCGGTGCCGATTCCCGTACCGCTGGGCCGGGGCGAGCCCGGCGACGACTGGCCCTGGCCGTGGTCCGTCCACAGCTGGCTGGACGGGGACAACCCGGAACCCGGCCGGGGCCCCGCCGAACCTCTCGCTCTCGCGCGGGACTTGGCCGGTTTCGTGACCGCGTTGCGGCGCATCGACCCGGAGGGCGCCCCGGACGCCTATCGCTGCGAGTCCCTCGCGGCACGTGACGACGCGACCCGTACCGTCATCCGGGAGCTGTCCGGGGTCGTGGACACCGAGGCCGTGACCGCCGCCTGGGACGCCGCCCTGCGGGCCCCCGCCTGGGACGGGCCGCCCGTCTGGATCCACTCGGACCTGCAACCCGGAAACGTGCTGCTCAGCGGCGGACGGCTCAGCGGCGTCATCGACTTCGGCTGCACCGGCCTCGGCGAGCCCGCTGTCGATCTGATCGCCGCCTGGTATCTGCTGCCCGCGGAGGCGCGCGGCACCTTCCGCTCGGCCGTGGACGCGGACGACGCGACCTGGGCCCGGGCTCGCGGCTGGGCGCTGTCCATCGCCCTGCCCGAACTCCGCTTCCTCCGCGAGTCGAACCCGCGCATGGCGGCCATCGCCCGTGACGTCGTCGGCGAGATCCTCGCCGACCGTGCGACCACCGGCTGACCGGCCGGGAAGGACGGTCCGCGGTGGCGGCCGCACTCCCGTCGCGCCCGGGCCCTTTCCCGTCCCGGGCACCCTTCCCGTCCCGGGCGCCCTTCCCGTCCCGGGCACCCTTTCCCGTCCCCGGTGCCGCACCCGACGGCATCCGGGCACGGCCGCGGCCGACCCGCGCGGACCGGCGGCCCGGGCCCCGGCGACCGGTACCACGGCGAGTGCGGCCTTGACCGGCCGGCCGGGGCGGTGCTTGCATCTGCGCACGGCGAACCGCGGGCCGCGCGACACGGCCGCCGGACGCGGACACCGCCACGCACCGCCGCACCGCCGCATCACCCGCACCGCCGTTCCGCCGCGTCGCCCCGCACCACCGCACTGCCGTCCCGCTGCGCCGCCGCATCACCCCGCACCGCCGCACCACCGCACTGCCGTTCGCCACACACCGTCATCGCCGTTCACCCCGCACTGCCGTTCCGCTGCGTCGCCGCATCACCGCAGCACCGTTCGCCGCACACCGTCATCGCCGCGCACCGCCGTTCAGCCCGCGCCGCCGCATCACCCCGCACCGCCGTTCCGCCACGCGGCTCGCGGCACCGTGCGGTCCGCACCACCGCACCGGACCGCATCGGTCCACACCGGACCGCACCGGTCCACAGCGGACCGCACCTGGCCGCACCCGACCGCCCGCACCCGACCCGACCGCAGCCGGGCGCAGCCGTTCCGCCCGTACCTTCCGCAGCACGTCCGCGGCACGCCCCCAAAGGGCCTGTGACAACGGCTCTGTCACCGGCCTCTGACAACGTTGTCCACCCCACTCCGGCCGCACCGCGGCCGCCACCCGTCCCGCCCGGCCGAGCGCCGTGACCACCCGTCAGCGGCCGGCCTCACCGAAGGAGTACACCGATGCACCCCCGCCCCGTTCCCGCCGGCAGTCCCCGTCCGAGACCCCGGGACGAGGAGTCCGCGCCGGCCGGCCGGACCCCCGCCGGGCGCCCGGCCCCCGGCGACCGTGTCCGCACCCGTGCCCGCGGGTTCCTACGCCCCGTCACCGCCGCCACCGTGCTCGCCCTGGCCGCGGCCCTCGGCCCCGGCGTCCAGCCCGCCTCCGCCCACGGCCCGGACCGGCACTGGGTCGGCGCCTGGGCCGCCAGTCAGGTCGCCGGCAGCGAGATCCCCGGCAACGACTGCCCCGCCGGCGCGGGACTGGAGAACCAGACCGTACGGAACGTCCTGTACGTCAGCGCCGGCGGCGACAGCGTGCGCGTCCGGCTCGCCAACACGTTCGGCGCCGGTCCCGTGACGGTGGATCATGTGACCGTCGCGCAGCAGAAGGAGAACGCCGACGCGGTGCCCGGGACGATGCGGACCCTGACGTTCCACGGCCGGCGGGCGACGACGATCCCGGCGGGCCGGGAGCTGTTCAGCGACCCGGTCCGGATACCGGTCGAGGCGCTGTCCACGCTGCTGGTCAGCGTGTACGTCGAGGAGGCCACCGGGCCGCTGACGAATCATCCGTTCACCGCGCAGGGAAACCACCTGGCCGACGGGGACCGAGCCCGCGACACCACCGGCGGGGACTACGCGGGCACGCCGTGCTGGATGCTGGTGAGCGGCGTGGACGTGCGCAAGTCGGCCCGTACGGCGGGCACGGTGGTGGCGTTCGGCGACTCGATCACGGACACCGCGAACACCACCGGCAACGCCAATCAGCGCTACCCGGACCATCTCGCGCGGCGTCTCCGGGAAGTCCCGGGGCGCACCCTGTCGGTCGTCAACGCGGGCCTCGGCGGCAACCGGCTCATCGCCGACCGCGAGGGCGAGCCGTTCTACGGTGTCTCCGGGCTCGCCCGGATGGAACGCGACGCGTTCGGGCAGACCGGGGTGCGGTCGGTGATCATGCTGGAGGGCATCAACGACATCGGTTTCAGCGCCCCGGCGGAGGACATCATCGCCGGCTACCGGGCCTTCGTCGAAGCGGCCCACGAGCACGGTGTCGAGGTCTACGGCGGGACCCTGCTGCCGTTCCGCGGCTCGTTCATGTGGACGGAGGAGCGTCAGGCGGTCTGGGACGAGGTCAACGACTGGATCCGGCACTCCGGCGAGTTCGACGGGGTGGTGGACTTCGCGGCGGCGACAGCGTCCGCCGACGATCCGCTGACGCTCGACCCGGCATACGACAGCGGCGACGGCCTGCATCCGAACGACGCGGGCACCAAGGCCATGGCCGACGCGGTGGACCTGGATCTGCTGCTGGCCGGCGATCGCGACCGCGGCCGTCCCGCGGCCGGCGGTCGCTGACAGCGGCAGGTCCGCGCGCCGCAGGAGCCGAGCGGCGCACGAGGCGCGCAGCGGTACGGCACGACGCCCGGCACACAGCACACATGGTGCGCGGCGGCGCACGGCGCACGGCACGC
>NZ_WHPN01000147.1 GCF_009735685.1 Streptomyces lycii
CCCGTCGCCCCGAAGAGGGCTCGCGCGGCGACCGCGGCCGGGGTGCGGTCGGTGAAGGGGTCGCCGTCGGCCGTGAAGCCCGGTGCGGCGAGCGCGAACAGCAGCAGGGCCAGCGCCGCCGCCGGCAGCGCGTCGCGCCGCACGGCCGCCCGGAACCGGGCGTCCCCGGCGAGCACCAGGCCGAGCGCGAAGAACAGCAGATACGCCCAGCGGTGCCAGCCCCCGTATCCCTCCTCCAGCCCCAGCCCGGCGCAGACCAGCGCGAACGGCACGGCCGGCAGCAGCA
>NZ_WHPN01000148.1 GCF_009735685.1 Streptomyces lycii
CCCAATGCCTGAGCCGCGCACCGGCTCCCTGACCACGGAGGAGCTGCTGGCGCTGGACCGCCGGCACGTCTGGCATCCGTACGGCCCGATGCCCGGCCGCCAGGAGCCGTTCGTCGTGGAGTCCGCGACGGGGGTGCGGCTGCGGCTCGCGGAACCCGTGGCGGGCCACCGCGAGTTGGTCGACGGCATGTCGTCCTGGTGGTCGGCGATCCACGGCTACGGCCATCCGGTGCTGCACGACGCGGCGCGGGAACAGCTGAACCGGATGAGCCATGTGATGTTCGGCGGGCTCACCCACGAGCCCGCCGTGCGGCTCGCGGCACGGCTGGTGGAGATCACCCCGGAGCCGCTGGAGCACGTGTTCCTCGCCGACTCCGGCTCGGTCTCGGTCGAGGTCGCCGTGAAGATGTGCCTGCAGTACTGGCGCTCACTGGGGAAACCGGACAAGCGCCGGCTGCTCACCTGGCGCGGCGGCTACCACGGCGACACCTGGCAGCCGATGTCCGTGTGCGACCCCGACGGCGGCATGCACCACCTGTGGTCGGGCTCGCTGCCCCGGCAGGTCTTCGCGGACGCGCCGCCGGACGGCTTCGACACCCCGCCCGACCCGGCCTACGAGGCGCATCTGCGGGAGCTGATCGCCCGCCATGCGGACGAGTTGGCGGCCGTGGTCGTCGAGCCGGTGGTGCAGGGCGCGGGCGGCATGCGCTTCCACTCCCCCGCCTGGCTGCGGGTGCTGCGGCAGGCCTGTGACGAGCACGGCGTGCTGCTGGTCCTCGACGAGATCGCGACCGGGTTCGGGCGTACCGGTGAGCTGTTCGCCGCCGGGCACGCGGGGATCGCTCCCGACGTCATGTGCGTGGGCAAGGCGCTGACCGGCGGCATGCTCACCATGGCGGCGACGCTGTGCACCGCCGCGGTGGCGGACGGCATCGCGCGGGGCGAGGTCCCCGTACTGGCCCACGGCCCGACGTTCATGGGCAATCCGCTCGCCGCGGCCGTCGCGAACGCCTCGGTGGAACTGCTGCTGGCGCAGGACTGGCGCGGCGAGGTCGGACGGATCGAAACGGGCCTCCGCGAGGGGCTGGCGGGGACGGAACGGCTGCCGGGAGTACGGGATGTCCGGGTGCTCGGCGCCATCGGGGTCGTCCAGCTCGACCGCGACATCGACATGGCGGCGGCGACCCGGGCGGCGGCCCGGGAGGGCGTGTGGCTGCGGCCGTTCCGCGATCTCGTCTACACCATGCCGCCGTATGTGACGGGTGACGAGGACGTCGCCCGGATCTGCGCGGCCGTGCGGGCGGCTGCGGCCGCAGGCTGATTGCGCGGCCCGGAGGGGGACCGCGCCCGGAAGGGGGCGGGGCGAGAGGCGGCGGGACAGGGCCCGGGAGGGGCGACGGAGCCCGCAAGGGCGGCAGGTCCGGCGAGGCGGCGCACCCGCAAGGGGCAGCGGTGAGCCGGCAGGGGAAACCGGGAGCAGAGACCGGCAGGAGAAAGGAGACGGCGTGTCCGTCATGGTCGTCACCGGAACCGGCACGGAGGTCGGCAAGACCGTGGCCACCGCGGCGCTCGCCGCGGCCGCGCTGGCCGCCGGCCGGTCCGTGGCCGTGCTCAAACCGGCCCAGACCGGGGTGGCCGGGGGTGAGCCGGGGGACGCGGCGGAGGTGGCGCGGCTCGCCGGGCCGGTGACCGCCGCCGAGCTGGCGCGCTATCCGGAGCCGCTCGCTCCGGCGACGGCGGCCCGGCGCGCCGGACTCGCGCCCGTGCGGCCCCGGGACGTGGCCGAGGCGGCGGAGAAGCTGGCCACGGAGCACGATCTGGTGCTGGTGGAGGGCTCGGGCGGACTCCTCGTCCGGTTCGACGACGAGGGAGCGACGCTGGCCGACGCGGCGCGGCTGCTCGGCGCACCGGTGCTCGTCGTCGCGGCGGCCGGGCTGGGCACCCTGAACGCGACGGCGCTGACCGCGGAGGCGCTGCGGACCCGGGGCACGGTCTGCGCGGGGGTGCTGGTGGGCAGCTGGCCCGCGGATCCCGGGCTCGCGGAACGCTGCAACGTGCCGGACCTGCCGGACGTGGCAGGCGCGCCGCTGCTGGGCCTCGTCCCGCAGGGCGCGGGCGCGCTGCCGCCCGCGGTGTTCCGTGCCCGGTCGGCGGGGTGGCTGGCTCCGGCACTGGGCGGCACCTGGAGGGCACCGGACGGGGCGAGGGCACCGGGCCGCTGACACCGGCGGGCGGCGTGCCCGCGGCCGGGCCCCGCGCGGTCCGCAGCCGGATGCGTACGCGTCCGGCCGGGAGCCGGAATTCGTACGCGGCCCGGCCCGGCCCGGAGCCGGATGCGGGCGCGGCCCGGCCCGCAGCGGGACGCGTGCGCGGTCCCCGGCCCCGGAGGCCCAGTGGCTCGACCACCGCGGCGGCCGCGGCCGCCCTCAGTTGCTCCAGCCGCGCAGTTCCTCGGCGATCGCCTCCACGCCCGCGGTGCCGTCCTTCACCAGCCGGGCGAGATCACGGACCTGCTCCGGCGAGGTCGTGACCTTCAGTCCGCTCGCCACGAGATAGGCGTACGCCACCGCGGAGGCGAACATCGCGTTGGAGCGTTCCAGCGCCGGGACGTGCAGCAGCAGTTGCAGCAGCGAGGCGGCGCGCGTGTGCGCGTCGGTGTAGACCGGCACGCCGAATATCTCCGCCTCGTGCCGGCTGACGGCGGCGACCAGCGCGCCCCAGTCGGTGACCTGCGGGTCGCCGGGTGTGTTGTGCTCGGCGACCATGAGGAGCCAGGCGATGTCGATGCGGAGGGTCAACGGCGTGTGCGCTCCTCGCCGAACTCCTCCGTGAACACCGACTCGTACTGCTTCATGAAGTCGGCGGCCGCCTCGACGAAGGTCCGGCCGGCCTCGCCCGCGTCCTCCCGGACGAGTTCCTCGATGTAGCGGTTCATGGACAGTCCCCGCTGGAGGGCGCGCTGCCGCGCCGTCTCCGCGGTCGTCTCGTCCACCCGGACGTTCAGCTGTGTCTTGGCCACACCACCAAGCTAGCGCGCAGGTGCTAGCTCCGGCAAGGGACTGTCGGAGCGGCCCCGGCGCCCCTAGGCTCGGCGGCGGAACCCCTACGGAAGAAGCGGGGTGGCAGCCTTGCCCGGTTCCCCGACGGATACGGCGCCCGGAGCGGCGCTCCCCACGGCCGCCCGCGCGGCGGCGCTCACCAAAGCCTTCGGCACCGGCGAGACGGCCGTCCTCGCGCTCGACTCCGTGGACGTGCGGATCGCCCGGGGCCGGTTCACGGCGGTGATGGGGCCGTCCGGCTCCGGGAAGTCGACCCTCATGCACTGCCTCGCCGGGCTGGACTCGGTCTCGTCCGGCCAGGTCTGGCTGGGCGACACGGAGATCACCGGGCTCAAGGACCAGCAGCTGACCCGGATCCGGCGCGACCAGGTCGGCTTCGTCTTCCAGTCGTTCAACCTGCTGCCGACGCTCACGGCCGCCGAGAACATCACGCTGCCGATGGACCTGGCGGGCCGCAAGCCGGACCGGGCCTGGCTCGACCGGGTGATCGACACCCTGCGGCTGCGGGACCGGCTGCACCACAGGCCCGCGCAGCTCTCCGGCGGCCAGCAGCAGCGGGTGGCGTGCGCCCGGGCCCTGGCCTCGCGCCCGGAACTGGTCTTCGCCGACGAGCCGACCGGCAATCTCGACTCCCGGTCAGGCCTGGAGCTGCTGGGCTTTCTCCGGGAGGCCGTGGACGACCTGGGCCAGACGGTCGTGATGGTCACGCACGACCCGGGAGCCGCTGCCCACGCCGATCTCGTCCTGTTCCTCGGCGACGGACGGATCGTGGACGAGATGGCCGCACCCACCGCCGAGGCGGTCCTGCAGCGCATGCGGCTGTTCTCGGCCGCCTCCCTGCACCCGCCGGGCTCCGGCCCGGGACCGGTCCGTGACACCGGGGCGGAGCCGCGGCCCTGACCGGCACCGTGCTGGTCGACATCCGCAAGTACGACGGCAGCTCGAGCGCACGGTGGACGGCCACCCGGCTCGGTGCGGACGAGCACGGCACCTGGCTGGGCACGGCGCGCGGCGTCCCGGTCGGTTCGGCCGCGGGCGGCTGGACCACCCGCTTCGCGTACGTGACGCTGGTGCCGCGCGCCGCCTGGTGGACGGCCACGTTCTGCGCGGACCCCGGCCCCGAGCTGTACTGCGACGTGTGCACGGTCCCCGAGTGGAGCGGGAACGGCACCGTGCTGCGCACCGTGGACCTCGATCTCGACGTCGTACGGCCGCGTGGCGGCGGGCTCCGGGTCGAGGACGAGGAGGAGTTCGCCGCACACCGGGTGCGCTACGGCTATCCCGGGAGCCTCGTCCGCGAGGCCCGGCGGACCTGCGCGTGGCTGGCGGAGGCCGGCCGCCGCGACGCCGGTGGCGTGGAACCCTTCGTCTCGGCGTACCGCCGCTGGCTCGGCC
>NZ_WHPN01000149.1 GCF_009735685.1 Streptomyces lycii
CCCTGCGATCTGCGCAGCCTGCTCGCCCCGTACGCCGGTTCCCGGGTGTCCTTCGCCGAGCCGGGCGCGCCGGTACGGCTGCCCGCCCGCGCCGCCGCCGAACTGGCCGCGGCCGCCGGGGCCGCCCTGGACAACGTCCGGCGGCACGCGGGCGAGAACGCGCAGGCGTGGATTCTGGTGGAGGACGAACCGGACGAGGTGATCGTCACCGTGCGGGACGACGGTCCGGGCATCCCCGAGGGGCGGCTGGCCGACGCCGAGCGGGAGGGACGGCTCGGTGTGGCGCTGTCGATCCGGGGGCGGCTGCGGGAACTGGGCGGCAGCGCCGAACTGCTGTCGGTGCCCGGCCAGGGCACGGAAGTCGAGCTGCGGGTACCGCGGGGGAGTGGGAGGAAGTCATGAGCGAGTCCAGCGGATCCGCCCGGACGGGCGGGACAGGCGGGGCGGGTGAGACCGCCGGGACAGCCGGGGCCGGTGAGCCCGCGGCCGCCGCGCCGGTCCGGGTGATGGTCGTCGACGACCACCCGATGTGGCGGGACGCGGTCGCACGGGACCTGGACGCGGCCGGGTACCGGGTGGTGGCGACCGCCGGGGACGGGCCGCAGGCCGTGCGCCGGGCCAAGGCCGCCGCCCCGGACGTGCTGGTGCTGGACCTCAACCTGCCCGGGCTGCCGGGCGTGCAGGTCTGCAAGCAGGTCGTGCACGCCCTGCCCGACGTGCGGGTGCTGGTGCTGTCGGCGAGCGGGGAGCACGCCGACGTCCTGGAGGCCGTCAAGTCCGGAGCCACCGGCTATCTGCTGAAGTCGGCGGGTTCGCAGGAGCTGTTGGACGCGGTGCGCCGCACGGCCGCCGGGGAACCGGTGTTCACCCCGGGGCTGGCCGGGCTGGTGCTCGGCGAGTACCGCAGGCTGGCCTCCGAGCCGTCGTCCGCCGCGCCGGACGAGACGGGCGCGCCGCAGCTGACGGACCGGGAGACGGAGGTGCTGCGGCTGGTCGCGAAGGGGCTGTCGTACAAGCAGATCGCGGAGCGGCTGGTGATCTCCCACCGCACGGTGCAGAACCACGTCCAGAACACCCTGGGCAAGCTCCAGTTGCACAACCGGGTGGAGCTCGTCCGGTACGCCATCGAGCGGGGCCTGGACGACGCCTGACGGGTTGTCCGCCGTCCGGGGGCGGCCGCGACCGGGGCGTCCGCCGTCCGGTGCGGTGTCGCCGTCCGGTGTTCCGCCGCCCGGCGCGGCCGTCCGCGGGCGCGCCGGGGACCGGGCGGACCGGCACGGCGGTGGACGGCGCCGCAGCGGTTCCCCGTTCGGCACCCGGGCGCCGACCGACCGGTGCGGCACCGTCCCCGGCCCCCGGTGCGGCGCTGTCCGCGTGCTCCGCGCGCGGTTCCGTGCGCCGAGCGTGCTCCGCGCGCGGCCCTGCCCGGGTTCCCGCGCGGGGTCCCGTTCGCCGTCCCGCCGGGGCCCGGCCCAGCCCGGCCCTCGCCCGGCCGCGCCGTCGCGCCCGTGTGTGCCGCAGTGCCTGCCGAATGTCTGGCGCGTGCCTGCCGGACGCCTGCCGCGCGCCTGCCGGACGCCTGCCGCGTGCCTGCCGAACGTCTGGCCCGTGCCTGCCGGACGCCTGCCGCGCGCCTGCCGGATGTCTGCCGTACGGGTGAAGTGGCGGTCATCTCCCCTTCGAAACACCGGAATAGCCCGGTTGCTCCCATCCCCTGTGATGTGGATCACCATTAGCCTCGGCGGTGGTCGTATCACCAAGGAGCACCATGACGAAGGGAAGATCCCATGCGGATCGGAGTACTCACCGGTGGCGGTGACTGTCCCGGGCTTAACGCGGTCATCCGGGGCGTCGTCCGGAAGGGCGTCCAGGACTACGGCTACGACTTCATCGGTTTCCGGGACGGCTGGCGCGGCCCTCTGGAGGCCGACACCGTCCAACTCGACATCCCCGCGGTGCGCGGCATCCTGCCCCGCGGCGGGACCATTCTCGGCTCCTCGCGGACCAATCCGCTCAAGGCCGAGAACGGCATCCGCCGGATCAAGGAGAACCTGAGCAAGCTGGAGGTGGACGCGCTCATCACCATCGGGGGCGAGGACACCCTCGGCGTCGCCGCGCGGCTCGCCGACGAGTACGGCATCGCCTGCGTCGGCGTGCCCAAGACCATCGACAACGATCTGTCCGCGACCGACTACACCTTCGGCTTCGACACGGCGGTCAACATCGCCACCGAGGCCATCGACCGCCTCCACACCACCGCCGAGTCGCACATGCGGGTGCTGGTCGTGGAGGTGATGGGCCGTCACGCGGGCTGGATCGCGCTGCACTCCGGGCTCGCGGGCGGCGCCAACGCCATCCTCATTCCGGAGCAGCGCTTCGACCTCGCCCAGGTGTGCTCCTGGGTCGAGTCCCGTTTCAAGATCCGGTACGCCCCGATCGTCGTCATCGCCGAGGGCGCCATGCCGAAGGACGGCGACATGGTGCTCAAGGACGGCTCGCAGGACTCCTTCGGGCATGTCCGGCTGTCCGGTGTCGGCGAGTGGCTGGCCAAGCAGATCGAGGACCGCACCGGCCAGGAGGCCCGTACCACCGTGCTGGGGCACGTCCAGCGCGGAGGCACGCCCAGCGCCTTCGACCGCTGGCTCGCGACCCGCTTCGGGCTGCACGCCATCGAGGCGGTGCGGGACGGCGACTTCGGCAAGATGGTGGCGCTCCAGGGCACCGACATCGTGCGGGTGCCGATCGCCGACGCCACGGCGAAGCTGAAGACCGTCGACCCGAAGCTGTACGCGGAGGCGGACGTCTTCTTCGGCTGAGACCGCGCCCCGGGCCGGCCCGCGCCGGGCCGGCCCGGGGCGAACCCCGCTCGCACGCCGGGCCGGCCCCGGGAGTGCTCCCGCGTCCGCGAGGGGGCGGCGGCCGGAGGTCCACAGGCACCGGACGTCGGCACCGGACGCCGGTGCCGCGCGCCGGTCCCGCCCCGGCAGCCCGTGCCCGACCGGCCGCCTCACCCGCCGCATCCGTCGCACCCGCCTCTTTCGCCTCGTCCGCCCGGCGGTCTGCCCCGACCTGCCAGAACCGTCCGACCTGCCCGAACCGTCCGACCCGCCCGACCGGCCAGGCCCGCCCGGCCCGCCCGACGACCCGTCCGACAAGGAAGCGCTCGTGGAGATCCTCGCCTTCGGCGTCCAGACCGATGAACGACCCGTGCTCGAAACGGCCTTCGACGGGCTGCGCCCGGTCCGCTGTCTGGACGTGTTCATGAACCGGGACACCGCGCCCATCGCTGCCGGTCACGAGATCGTCAGTGTCAGCGTCAACGCCGAGCTGGGCGCCGAGACCCTGCGCGTGCTCGCGGCGGGCGGCACCCGGATGATCGCCCAGCGGGCCACGGGCTTCAACAACATCGACCTGGCCGTGGCCGAGGAACTCGGCCTGACCGTCGCCCGGGTCTCGTACTACTCCCCGTACGCCGTCGCGGAGTTCGCCTGGACGCTGGCCATGGCGGTGAACCGGCGCGTCGTCCGGGCCGCCACCCGCACCCGTGACTTCGACTTCCGGCTGGACGGGCTGATGGGCCGGGACCTGCGCGGCCGCACCGCCGGCGTGCTCGGCACCGGCAAGATCGGTGAGGCCTTCACCCGGATCGCGCACGGCTTCGGGATGCGCCTGCTCGGCTGGGACATCGCGGAGAACCCGGCCTGCCGGGACCTGGGCATGGAGTACCGCGAGGACCTTCCCGGGCTGCTCGCCGAGGCCGACCTGGTCAGCCTGCACGTCCCGCTGCTGCCGCAGACCGAGCACCTGCTGGACCGGGACGGCCTGGCCGCGATGAAGGACGACGCCGTGCTGGTCAACACGAGCCGCGGCGGGCTGATCGACACCGAGGCGCTGGTCGGTGAGCTGAAGGCGGGCCGCTTCACCGGCGTCGGACTGGACGTGTACGAGGCCGAGGCCGGGCTGTTCTACCTCGACAAGTCGCTCGACGTGGTCGCCGACGACACCCTCGCCCGGCTGATGACCTTCGGCAACGTCCTGGTCACGTCCCACCAGGCGTACTACACGCGGGAAGCGGTGTCACAGATCGTCGAGGCCACCGTGCGCAACGTGGAGGACTATCTGGCGGGCCGCTCCGGTGAGAACTTCCTCGTCCCGGCCTTCCGCCGCACCGGGTGAACCGTCCGCACCGGTGAACGGCCCGTTCGGGGTGACTTCCCGGGCCGGCGACCGGCCGTACCGGACGACGTCCCGCACCGCGACGCCGTGCCGGGCGAAGGCCCGTGCCGGCGGCCTGCCGCACCGGCGCCGCGACGGCCGGTTCCGGCCCGCGACGTCCGGTCAGCCGTAGAGCGCCAGTGCCATGACGAGCCGCCCGTCACCGGGCCCGAAGTAGTCCTCGCTGTGTTCCAGGCCGGAGAAGCCCAGCGACTCGTAGAGCGCGACGGCGGCGGCGTTGGCCGGTTCCACGGTCAGCCGGACCTCGCCGACACCGTCCGCGCGCAGTCTCCGCAGCGCCTCCGCCATCAGCTGCCGGCCGAACCCGCGGCCGCGAGCCCGCCGTTCGATGCCGAGGCCCAGGATCCAGGCGAGGCTCCGGTCCGGCCGGATGCCCATCAGGACGTATCCGCGCAGGGCCTCGCCGTCGTCCAGGACCAGCAGGTGATCCGCGTAGACGTCGTAGAGCTGGCGCAGGACGAAGTACGGGTAGGCGTATTCGGCGAAGATCTGCTCGTCGAGCCCGGACAGCCGGGGAAGCTCCTCACCGGTCACCGGCCGCACCAGCGGTG
This sequence comes from Streptomyces lycii, assembly GCF_009735685.1. Taxonomy (GTDB): domain Bacteria; phylum Actinomycetota; class Actinomycetes; order Streptomycetales; family Streptomycetaceae; genus Streptomyces; species Streptomyces lycii. Next base: position 4,788 of record NZ_WHPN01000149.1, read on the forward strand.
GTCGCTCCTGCGGGGCCAGGGACACCGCCGAGAGGGCGGGCGCCGCCGGCGACGGGCCGCGGGGTAACGGCGGCGGCAGCGGCCGCGACGGTGACAGGGGCGACAACGGTGACAAAGGGGAGCTGTCTCCGTGGGGCAGAGAGGGCATACCACGTCCTGATGAAGGGGTAGGGGACGATGTCTGATCACTCGTTCGGGGTGCGGACGAGCCGGTGGAGCGGGGTGCGCCGGGTGTCGGCGGCAACGGTCAAACCAGGATTCATGCCGCTGACCTGGCGGTCAAGAACGGAACGGGCCGAGCGGCCGCCACGCATCGGCGCGCCCCCTGTGCGCCTCCGATTTCTTTCCGTCACACGCGGTGGCGCGCGCCCTTTTTCGCTTACGATTGGGAGATGGTTCTGAGACCACCCGCGCCCGGCGTCGTGAAAGCCCAGGAGCTGAACGACGACGCCGACTGGAACGCGTTCGACTCCGAGGCATATGTCGCGCACAACTACCGCGACCTGCGCCCGGACGACGAGCAGATCATCCGCATCGTCCGTGATTACTTCACGGATCATTTCCGCCGGCACCCGGGGGATCCGGTCCCGGGGATCGACGTCGGTTCGGGTGCCAATCTCTACCCGGCCCTCACCCTCCTCCCCTGGTGCTCGGAGATCACCCTCTTCGAGTACGCCGCGACGAACGCGGCCTGGCTGGAGCGTCAGGTGACCGGCTACGAGCCCAACTGGGACGCCTTCTGGGACGTGCTCCGCGAGGCCCGGCCCTACGCCGGCACGGAGAACCCCCGGGCGGCGCTGCGGCTCGCGGCGCGGGTGAAGCAGGGCAATCTCTTCAGCCTGCCCGAGGCGCGCTGGGGGATCGGGACCATGTTCTTCGTCGCCGAGTCGATGACCACCGCCCACGAGGAGTTCCAGGAGGGCGTCCGCCGTTTCGCCGAATGCCTCCTTCCGGGCGCTCCGTTCGCCGCCGCGTTCATGGAGGGCTCCGAGGGTTACGCGGTGGGCGACGAATTCTTCCCGGCGTGCAGCGTCACCGGCGCGCAGGTGCGGGACACGCTGACTCCTTTTGCGGAGGGGGAAGTCCAGATCCATTCCATCGGAATTCCGGGTGACCCGCTGCGGGTGGGCTACAAGGGAATGCTGGTGGCCTGCGGACGGCGTAATTCCGACTGAACGCAGATCTGAACAATCGGTTCCGGCTCGCCCCCGGTTCACGGTACGGGGGCGGGCTTCGGTGAGGGGTATGGGGGATGCAGATCAAGCCGCGCCAGCAATTGCTGGACATCTGGCGGGCCATGGCCCGCCACTCGTTCGAAGACGGGGAATGGCTCTGGGACAAATCGGGGGGTGGCATCAGCAGCGTGGCGGACGCCGAGCGCCTGCTGTGCCTGATGTACCCGGCCACCGAGTTCCCGGCGTTCCGGCTGGACGATCCGGACACCACGGACCGGGACGTGCAGGACGCGCTCAAGCACGCCGGGGGCCGGCTGGAGGTCCCGGGGAAGATCCTCAAGATCCTCGCCGAATACATGCGGACCCACACCGCGGAGGACAAACGGCCCAGTTTCGCGGGTGGCCACTACTTCGACACACCGGACCCGAAAGCCGAACTCACCGCGGAGCAGCGGCAGTTGGGAGTCGTCGACTCCTACTCCATGTCGATCACGCTGTCCCTGGCGACGCTCGGCTTTCTCAAGGTGTATCTCACCAAGCCGCGCCGAGCCGAGGTCCAGGCGCTCGCGGAGGAACTCAAGTCCGCCACCGAGGCCCGGCTGACGGCGGCCATGGTGAGTTTGCTCCGTTCCTTCACCGTCAACGTTTTCGATTCCGAGGCGCCGCAGGGCCGGACGCTGTGCCGGCTCATCGGCCAGGGCCAGGTGTCCGACCGGATCGTCGTCCAGCAGTTCGCGCGCCGCTTCAAGTCCCTGCGCGCCACCATCCGGGACAGCATCTTCCTCGGTGTCGACGTCGCCGACGCGCTCAGCGACGACAGCCAGCTCTTCGAGTGCGGCTGGGCCTGGAGCCTGGTGCGGGACGCGCCGCCGGTGGAGACCAGCGAGCCGGTCGGCCCGCAGCCCGACGGCGTCGCCAAGTCCGTCCCGTATCTCTACTTCACCGTCGTTGCCCTCGACGGCATCCAGGACCTCTTCTCCGAGCGCACCCTGACGCTCGGGCTGCTCAACCCCGAGCAGCAGCGGCTGGCCGAGGCGTTACGCCTCCGGTGGGAGATCACCCAGCAGTACTGGTCGGCGATCGCCCGGTTCGGCGACGGCAGCTGGCCCCTGGAGGACATTCCCTGGCGTACGACCGGCCAGCGGCTGGAATCGGAGTACTTCTCGCTCTCCGTCGCCGCCATCCTCGTCCACGACCTGGTGCGCCGCCGCGCCACGGACGACGACCTCACCCGCACCGTCGGCGTGATGGAACGCCTCGCCGAACGCGGCCGCATCACCAGCCGGATGACCGTCCAGGACCCGGCCATGCGACTGCACAACCCGGGCGTGAAACTCCCGTTGCAGGGCAGCGAGACGCTCGGCCCGCCGATGCAGTGGACCATGCCGGACTTCTCGGCCCACCTGCTCAAACGCACCATCCAGCTGTGCACCCTGTCCCGCACCATCTCCTCCCACGACCGGCTGCTGCGGCTGGCCGAGCGGATCTTCGACCATGTGTGGCAGCGCCGCGTCCGGCGCGGCGAGGGAGCCGGGCTCTGGGACAACGTCCACGCCGTCTATCCCGACTCCCCGGACCGCGACTGGCCGCTGTCCTGGAGCATCACCGAGCGCGTCACCGAGTGCATGGTCGCCGCGCGCCAGCTCTACACCCAGCCGCCGATCCGCTCCGCGAACCTCGCGGGCCTCGCCGGCGACCTGCTCAGCGAGGCCACCCACCTGCTCGGCAACGAACAGCTGGAACCCACCTCGGTCGCCGACGGGTCCCGCGGCATCGCCCTCAAGAGCGTCGAGGTCAAACTCGCCAGGGCCCGGCAGATCCTCGACGAACAGCCGGGCACGGCCTGCGCGCTCACCATAGAAGTGCTCGGCCAGCTCGACACCCTGGCGCTGGCCAGGCGGACCGCCTCCCGGGGAGCGTGAACGGTGCTCGTCTTCGCCGCCTCCGACAAAGGAGGCACCGGCCGCTCCGTCACCAGCGCGAACCTGGCCTACCGCCGTGCGCTCGCCGGAGACGACGTCTGCTATCTGGACTTCGACTTCGGCTCGCCCACCGCGGCCGCCGTGTTCGACGTGCCCGGAGCGCTGCGCGGCATCGAGGCGGGCGGTCTGCACACCTACCTCCAGGGCAAGGTCAGCGAACCGGAGCGGATCGACGTCTGGGCCGAGACGGAGCACGAGGTGCTGCGCCACCGACCCACCGGCTCCGGCAATCTGGTCCTGCTCCCGGGCGACCGCAGCGGCGGCGAGTTCGCCGTGGGCCGGGACGCCCTGCGCCGCTGCGTGGACCTCCTCCTCCGGCTGAACGCCGAGTTCGACCTCGTCGTCGTCGACCTGAGCGCCGGCCGCAGCTACGCCGTGGACATGGCCCTGGAAGCCACGTCGCGGCCCGCGATGCGGGGCGTCGAGGCGCGCTGGCTGGTCTACCACCGCTGGACCCGGCAGCATGTGATCGCCGCCGCCGGACTGGTGTTCGGCGACCGGGGCATCGTCGCCGGCGGCGTGGACCGCGGGCACGACGCGGAACGCCTGCGCGGCGCCATCCGCTTCGTCCGTGCCGCGGTGCCCGACCCCGAGTCGCCGCTGTGGTCCCAGGTCCCGCCGCCCCAGTCCGCCTGGATGCGCAAGTGCGACCAGGATCTGGACGAACTCGCCGCCGATCTCGAGGCCGGATTCAGCATGGTGCTGGGGTCGGTGCCGCTGGAGCCCGTACTGCAGTGGCGCGAGCAGCTCATCACCGACGAGGACGTGCTGGCGAGCAAGGTCGCCAACATGGAGACCCGGCAGGCGCTGGAGGAACTGGCGGCGAAGCTCACCGACCACGAGAGCTGGGGGGCCACGTGACGGACGCCGTGTTCCGCGAGACGGCGGCGGAGCCCCGCACCCAGTCGGTCCCGCTCGCCCATGTCTCGCTCGAACTGGGCCATCTCTACATGGAGGACTTCGAGGCGGGTGCCGGCCGGCTGCGCGAGCACTTCGCGCTGGTACGGCCCTGGGTGGACGCCGTGCGGGCGTCCGCGGCCGGCAACGGCAAGCGGCCGCGGATCAGCACCTGCTTCCTGATCGACGACTACTTCACCCGCTTCTCCTCGCCCGCCGAACTCGTGCCGCTGCTGCTGGCCGAGGCCGACCGCTGCGGGCTGACCGTCGACTACCTCGCCCGCGAGTCGGGCTGCGCCGTCGCCGACGGCGTGCAGATCGCCGCCGCGGTGGAGGCCCGGCTCGTCGAACTGCCGCCGCCCGGCAGCGACGGCTCCCGCCCGCCCGTCAGCGAGACCGGCTGGCTGGCCAACGGCGAGCGCACCCCGGGCTCGGCGGGCGCCGAGGCGATGGCCGGACTCACCACCTGGAGCCCGCCCAACGAGACCGCCGCCCGCCGGCACTCCGTCTTCGCCGACGTCGAACTGTGGGACGACCGGGACGGGCGGCGCACCTGGTCCTGCCCCTTCCTCGCCGCCGTCTGGCAGCTGGCCCGGCTGGGCCTGCTCCGGTACCGGGGCGAACCGGTGCTGCGCCCGCGGCCCTGGCCGGACGGCGGCTTCCCGCACGACTGGGACGCCCTGCCGCCGCTGATCCAGCTCTCCCCGTCGGCCGCGCCCTTCGCGGCGTACCGCACCTGCTCCGTGCTGCCCTCCCGGTTCCTGCCCGTGGAGCACGCCGTCCGCGTCGTGCTGAGCCAGATCCAGACGGACCCGGACGCCCTCCGGCAGGTCGCCGAGCGCTCCGCCCGGGAAGGCGTGCCCGTCCCGGACGCCATCGCCGACCGCGCTTCCTACGTCTTCTACGCGGGTCCCTGACATGACGGCCACGGGGGACACCGGCACGGCCGAGCCGGTCTGCGGCGAGGTCCGGACCTGCCTGCTCCAGACCTCGCTGTCGCTGACCGCGTCGGCCGCCGAGGAACTGCTGCGGCTGCGGGAGGACGAACGGGTACGCCTGTCCGAACGCCCCAATCTGCACGCCGTATCGCCCGACGTGCTCACCGGCGTCGACTGCCGGCTGCCCACGGGCTCCGGGGCAAGGGTGCGCGCCATCGGCACCGTCGCCGCGCGCGCCGTGCTCACCGAGGGCCGGGTGCTCCAGGCCACCGCGTACTTCCGGGCGGCCGGAGCCGGTCCCGAGCAGCGGCAGCCCTGGGGCCACTACCTGGTACGGCCCGGGGTGCTGGAGCCGTTCGGCGGGCTGCCCGTCCGCGCCGTCGCCGACGGCATCCTGGCGGGCACCCGGCAGGCCGGCGAGCTGGACCTGGGAGCCGTCTCCGAGCGTCTGCTCACCGCTGTGCTGCGGCATCAACTGCTCGACCAGCGGCCGCCGTTCAAGTCCCGGCGCACCCGGCTGCGCTGGGTGGCGTTACGGACCCGGGACGGCCAGGCCCCGTCGATCCGGCGCTTCACCCTCGCCGCGGACGGACTGCGGACCGTGGAACTGCGGGTGCCGGAGGAGATCGCTCCGGCCGCCGTCGCGGGCCTCTGCGAGGACCTCGCACTGCACGACTGGCTGCTCACGACCCTCGTCCGGATGGTCGAGCGCAGCCGCCCGGGGTCCGCGGACGGGTACGCCGTGGTGACGGCGCTGCGCCCGGCCGTGGACCACCTGCTGCACTTGTGGATGCCGAGAGCCCGGGTGGCCGGGGCACTGAGCCCGCTGTGGGAGGTGCTCGAGCGGGAGCCCGGATTCACCCGGCAATGGCAGACGCTGGTCCAGCGCATCAGGGACCAGCTGGCTCTGCAGGCCATTCCGTTGCCGCGCGAAGCCCTGACGGCACGATGACGGGGATGCGTGCGCACGCCGAACCCGACCGGGGGACACCATGGACAGTCACGCACCGACGCAGACACGGGGATCGGCCGGGGCCCCGGCGGCACAGCCGGCCGGCGTACCGCCGTTTCTGCTGAAAACCCTGATCACCGCGGTGATCGGCGGCTTCACCTATGTCATGACCAACGCCACCGACCAGCCCGAGGTGTGGAAGCTGACCGCCTCGATCTTCGTCGGCGGCGCCGCCATGATCATCCAGTTCATGGTCGACTTCGAGCGGCGGCTCGGCGGCGTGGAGAGCAGCCTGAGCGTGCACAACTCGGAGATGAAGGACCTGGTCGCCGAGGGCTTCGCCAAGATCAACCACGCCACCGAGCTGTTCGGTCTCGTCGAGGGCTCGGCGCTGCGCTCCGACGGTGTGACCCGGCTGGTCCGCAGTGCCACGGTCGTCGGCTCCGAGGGCCCGGAGATCATGAAGGCCTTCGCCCAGTCGGAGGTCAACCGGCTCGCCACCCTGATGGCGAACCTCCACCAGAAGCACGCCGACTACGACGGCGAGGACCACGACTGGATCGTCTCGCTCACCCAGTGCGCCACCGACACCATCGACGCCACCAGCACCTCGGTGGACCACGACTTCTGGCCGACCGAGCTGGGACAGCGCTATCTGCGGGCCCAGCGGGACGCCATCCGCAGCCGCGGGGTGCGGATCCGGCGGCTGTTCATCGTCGACACCCCGGAGGAGATCGACGACGACCTGGGCCAGCTGGTCGAGCACCAGCAGAGCCTGGGCATCCAGGTCCGGGTCCTGGCGCTCTCGCAGCTTCCGCCGATCGCGGGGATCGACATCACGAACGACTTCATCCTCTTCGACCAGTCGCTGTCCTACGAGGTCGAGCCCGATCTGCGGGGCATGAACGCCAAGACCACGATGGATCTGCGCGAGGACCGGGTGGCCCGGCGCATCAAGCGGTTCGAGGAGCTGTGGGACGCGGGGGACGCGGAGCCGGAGCCGGGCGACTGACCTCGGGCCGGTCCCGGTCCCGGACAC
>NZ_WHPN01000150.1 GCF_009735685.1 Streptomyces lycii
CCGTTCCCGTTCCCGTTCCCGGCCGGGCCGGTCCGGGCCGCGGTCCCTGCCGGAGTCTTCTCCGAGCCAGTGGCGGTCTTCCTGCCGATGCTCATGCCTTGCCTCCGGTACGGCGGACGACGCCGCGGTCCTGCACGATCAGCCACATCAGATACGGGGCGCCGACGGCGGCCGTCAGCACGCCGACCGGCAGTTCGGTGGGGGAGAAGAGGGTCCGCGCCAGCAGGTCTCCGGCGACCACGATCAGCGCGCCGGTCAGCGCGGCGCACAGCAGCGGGATCTGCGCGGTCCGGGTCAGCCGGCGCGCGATCTGCGGAGCGAGCAGCGCCACGAAGTCCACCGGCCCCGCCACCCCCGTCGCCACCGAGGCGAGCACGACTCCGAGCAGCACCAGCCCGAGCCGGGTGTGCCCCAGCCCGGTGCCGAGCGCGGTCGCCGTGTCGTCGTCGAGCGCGACCCGGCGCTGCGCGCGGGCCGCCCACAGCACGGCGGGCAGCAGCGCGAGCAGCGTCCAGCCCAGCGTCGCCGCCTCGCCCCAGCCGCGGCCGTTCAGCGAGCCGGTCGTCCACACCTGCGCCTGCTGGGCGATCAGATGGTCCCCCTCGGTCAGGAACAGCTGGGTGAGGGATCGCAGCGCGACCGCGAAGCCGATGCCGATCAGCACGAACCGGGCGGCCTGGAGCCCGCCGCGCCACGCGAAGACGTACACGAGCGCGGCGGCGGCCAGTCCGCCGGCGATCGAGACGTACGGCAGCACGGCGTACGAGGTGACACCGAAGGTCATCGCGCCGACGGTGACCGCGCTCGCGCCCTGGCTGATGCCGATGACGTCGGGGCTGGCGAGCGGGTTGCGGGCGACGGTCTGGATCAGTCCCCCGGCGATCCCGAAGGCCACGCCGACGAGCAGCCCCACGACCATCCGCGGCAGCCGCAGCACGCCGACCACGAACGCGTCGTCGGACGGCAGCCCGAACGCGGCCCGCACCGCCCCGGCGGGACTCGCGGTGGTCTCGCCGAGACAGAGGTACGCCAGGCAGGCGGCGGCGAGCAGCAGGGCGAGGACGCCGGTGACGGCGGCGGACCGCCGGTGCACCAGGAACGACGCGGGCCCGGCCGACAGCAGTGCGTATCCGGCGGGGCGCGCGGCGCCGGGGCGCGGCGCGGGAGGACGCGCGGTCACCGGGGCGGTCATGCCGTCACCGTCTTCCGGCGCACCAGGGCGACCAGGAACGGCACGCCGATCAGGGCCGTCGTCACCCCGGCCGGCACCTCCGAGGGCGGGAAGAGGATCCGCCCGATCACGTCGGAGACCAGCAGCATCACCGGGCCGGTGAGCGCGGCCATCGGCAGCAGCCAGCGGTGGTCGGTGCCGACGAGCGCCCGCGCGATGTGCGGCACCGCCAGCCCGACGAAGGCGATCGGCCCGGCGGCGGCGACCCCGGCGCCGGTCAGCAGGACCGCGCCGGCCCCGCCCGTGATCCGTACGGCGGCGATGTTCTGCCCGAGGCCCTTCGCGACGTCCTCGCCGAGCGCGAGCGCGTCCAGGCCGCGCGCGACGATCAGCACCAGCACCGCCCCGGCCAGCAGGAACGGCCAGATCCGCTCCGTCACCGCGGCGCCCCGCCCCGCCAGCGAACCGATGTTCCAGAAGCGGAACTCGTCGAGGGTCGCGGCGTCCGTGGTGAGCACGGCGTGGATGACGGAGACGAGCAGGGCGTTGACGGCGGCCCCGGCGAGGGCCAGCTTCACCGGGCTCGCGCCGCTCCGGCCGCGGGCGGCGATCGCGTAGACCGCCACGCCCGCGACGGCCGCGCCCGCGAAGGCGAACCAGATGTAGCCGGTCAGTGTGTGCACCCCGGCGAGGGTGATCGCCAGCACCACCCCGGCCGCCGCGCCCTGGCTGATGCCGAGGATGCCGGGGTCGGCGATCGGGTTGCGGGTGAGGCCCTGGAAGACCGTGCCGGCCATGGCGAGGGCGGCGCCGACGAGCAGCCCGACGACGGTCCGGGGCAGCCGCATGGACCGTACGATTTCGGCCGCGTCGTCCGTGCCGCCGTGCAGCAGCGCGTCGAGGACCGCGGTCGGCGCGAGGGTGCGGCTGCCGACGGCGAGGCTCAGTCCCACCGCGAGGAGCAGCGCGAGCACGGCCGCCGAGAGCCGGCCGACACGGCGCCCGACCAGGGATGTTCTGGCGCTGGTGGGGGCTGGGGCTGACATCGGATCCCATCGTGCGGGCGCCCGCGACGACGCGCGCGGCGGGTGGCGGACTCGGCGGACCGGCGGACCGGTTAGGTAAGGCGAGCCTAAGTGTACTGGTTGGGCACGGCAGAATGGCCGGTATGCCCATGCACCCCCCGACGGTCGGCTTCGACCTCGACATGACCCTGATCGACTCACGCCCCGGCATCAAAGCCGCCTACGAGGAACTCGCCGTCCGCACCGGCACCGCCATAGACGCCGGCCTCGCCGTCAGCCGGCTCGGGCCCCCGCTCGAACACGAACTCGCCCACTGGTTCCCCGTCGAGGCCGTCCCCGAAGTGGCCGGAATCTATCGCGCGATCTACCCCGAGTACGCCATCGCGCCCAGCCCCGCCATGCCCGGCGCGGCCGAGGCGGTGGCCGCCGTGCGGCGCGCGGGCGGCAGGGTGGTCGTCGTCACCGCCAAGCACGGCCCCAGCGCGGAACTGCACCTGCGGCACGTGGGCATCGAGCCGGACGTCCTCGCCGGACAACTGTGGGCCGAGGCCAAGGCGGAGGCGCTGCGCGCGCACGGGGCCGGGGTGTACGTCGGGGACCACACCGGTGACGTACGCGGCGCGCGTACGGCGGGTGCGCTGTCCGTGGCGGTGGCCACCGGCCCGTGCGGCGCGGAAGAACTGCGCGCCGCCGGCGCCGACGTCGTCCTCGACGACCTCAGGGCGTTCCCGGGCTGGCTGGACCGCTACCGGGAGGGCCCGGCCGCCGAGGCCCCCGGCCCGGAGGCCGCGGAGCCCGGAACCCCGGCGTCCCGGGCCTGACGCCGCTGCGCCGCCACCGAGCGCAGCACACCGGCCGCGGCGATCGCGAAGCCCGCGCCCATCAGCATGCTGATGAGGTACGCCACGGTCGGGAAGGGGTCGGCGCCGAGGAGGAGCGGCGCCACGGTGACGACGGTGGCCACCGCGCCGACGACGAAGACGACACCGCCGACGCGCACGAGCCGGTCGCCCGGGCCGTCGGTCGCGGCTGCTGGATTGGCTGGGGTTTCACTGCTCACCCGACAAGGGTAGATGCGGTGCGACGGCCCCGGGCCGGGGGCCGCCGGTGAACGCTGAGGAACCGGCCGGCGACGTCTTGTCACCGGGCGCGAGGCCATTAGCCTTGGAGTCAGGCGGGTCTCGCGACCCGCTCGCCTGCTCTCCGGAGCTGCTTTCCGGTGTTTCCGTGTGGTTTGTTTCCCCGACGAGTACGAAGACGAGGACGGACGTGCCTACCGGCAAGGTCAAGTGGTTCAACAGCGAGAAGGGCTTCGGCTTCCTCTCCCGCGACGACGGTGGTGACGTCTTCGTGCACTCCTCCGTCCTGCCCGACGGGGTGGACGCGCTCAAGCCGGGACAGCGGGTCGAGTTCGGGGTGGTCGCGGGCAACCGCGGTGACCAGGCCCTCTCGGTCACGGTGCTCGACCCGGCCCCCTCGGTCGTCGCGGCGCAGCGCCGCAAGCCGGACGAGCTGGCGTCCATCGTCCAGGACCTCACGACGCTGCTGGAGAACGTCGGCGCGCAGCTGGAGCGCGGCCGCTATCCCGACAAGGCGCACGGCTCCAAGATCGCCGGGATGCTGCGGCACGTCGCGGACCAGCTCGACGTCTGACCCGCTCGTCGTCCGACCCGCTCGATGTCCGACCGGCTCGACGTCCGGCCCGCCCGGCCCCGGCATCCGGTCCGTCCGGCGCCGCGCGCTCCCGCGTGCCCGGCGCCGGAGACCTGCACGGTGCCGGAAGCCCGCCCGGCACCCGCCGTGCCGGGTGGCTCCCCGCGCGAGCGGCGGCTTCCGGCGTCTCCGGGAACGACGGGCGCTTCAGGGAACGACGGCGCCTCGGTGAACGAACGCGCCTACGGGAACGACAGCGCGTCCGGGCCGAGGGGCGGTACGAGCCCCTCGGCCGCCGCGCGGGTGAGCAGCCCGCGCACGGCGGCGTAGCCGCTCTCGCCGAGGTCGGCGGTGAACTCGTTGACGTACAGCCCGATGTGCTGGTCGGCGACCGCCGGGTCCATCTCCTGCGCGTGCTCCAGGACGTACGCCCGGGACGCCTCCGGCGCGTCCCACGCCGCCCGCACCGACGCGCGCGTCGCGTCCGCCACGGCGCGCAGCCGCTCCGCGCCCAGCGACCGCTTCGCGATGATCGCGCCCAGCGGGATGGGCAGCCCCGTCGTCCGCTCCCAGTGCTCGCCCATGTCGGCGAGGCGGTGCAGTCCGTAGTTCCGGTAGGTGAAGCGGGCCTCGTGGATGACGAGCCCGGCGTCGACCTTGCCGTCCCGCACGGCCGGCATGATCTCGTGGAACGGCAGCACCACGATCTCGCCGACCCCGCCCGGCACTTCGGCCGCCGCCCACAGCCGGAACAGCAGATAGGCGGTGGACCGCTCGCTGGGCACCGCGATCCGCTTCCCGCGCAGCCCGGCGGGTCCGGCCGGGCCCGCGGTCAGCACCAGCGGGCCGCAGCCGCGGCCGAGCGCGCCGCCGCAGGGCAGCAGCGCGTAGTCGTCGAGGACCCACGGCAGCACGGCGTACGACACCTTGAGCACGTCGAGTTCACCGCGTTCCGCCATGCCGTTGGTGACGTCGATGTCCGCGAACGTCACCTCCGGCGCGGGCTCTCCCGGCACCTGGCCGTGGGCCCAGGCGTGGAAGACGAAGGTGTCGTTCGGGCAGGGCGAGTAGGCGATGTGGAGCGGACTCCCGGTCACGCTTCCTCCTCGGGATCGGGCCGCAGGGCCGGCGGTACGTCGGGGGACGCCCCCGGCAGCGGGTCCGGCAGCGCGGCGAACGCGGCGGTGAGCGCGGCCAGGGCGTCGGGGATGCGCCAGGCGGCGCGGTCGCGGGGGCCCACCGGGTTCGAGACGGCCCGGATCTCCAGCACCGGCACCCCGTGCGCGGCCGCGGCCTCGGCGACCCCGAAGCCCTCCATGGCCTCCGCCGCCGCCCCGGGATGACGCTCCGCCAGCGCGGCGGCGTGCCCGGCGGTGCCGGTGACCGTGGAGACGGTGAGCACCGGGCCGTACACGGCGCCGGTGGCGCGGGCGACGGCGCGCGCCAGCCCCTCCGGGGGCCGGTGGGCGTCGGTGCCGAAGCCGAGCGCGGTGACCGGCAGGAAGCCGTCCGGTGTCTCGGCGCCCAGGTCGGCCGCGGCGATCGACTCGGCGACCACCACCGAACCGACCGGCGCGACCTCGGCGAAGCCGCCGCCGATCCCGGCCGAGACCACGAGGCCGTACGGCCGTCCGGTGATGTCCGCGGCGGTCAGCGCGGTCGCCGTCCCCGCCGCGGCGGCTGCCGGGCCGACCCCGGCGGCGAGCACGTCGAGGCGGCCCTGCCGGCGCAGCCCGTAGCCGGGCCGCGGACGGCCGGGCAGGGCGATCCGGCGGCTGCCCGCCCCGCCGAGCACGGCATCGGCCTCGGCGGCGACGGCGGTGACGACCAGGATCCGCATCAGCGGGTCCCGGAAGGCGCGGTGACGCGGCCGCCGGGCCGGGAGCGGAGCGGCCCGGCGGGTGTGGTGCGGTGGCCGCGGAACGGGAAGCGGCCGGTGGGGCCCGTCAGGACGAGGCCCGTTCCAGGGTGAAGGACCAGGTGCCCTTCGCCGCGCCCTTGTTGTCCACCTCGACGATCGTGACCTGCGCGGTCTTCGGGACCGAGGCGGCGCCCGACTGGCCCTGCTGCGGGGCGAAGATCTCGTCGTGGTCGAAGGAGCGGTAGGTGTCCTTGGACGCCTCGGGCATCGTGCCCTGGCCGTTGACGACCATGGCCCAGCCGGACTCGGCGATCTCCGGCTCCACGCCGATGCGGACCTGCTCGCCGTCGGACACGGTGAGCTTCTCGCCCTGCTTCTTCGTCAGGCAGCTCTGCAGGTCCTTCTCGGAGAGCTTCTTGCCGTCGTTCCAGCAGGACGCCTCGGCGGAGGCGGAGTCCGATCCGACGGTCACGGTCGCCATGGGCGTCGGCTTGTCGCAGGCTGCCAGGGCGGCCAACCCGAGGGTCACGGCTCCGAGGGCGGCGGCCGTACGCCGGGCCCGGCCCCGGGACTGCGTCGTAGTGCGGCTGGGCCGCTTGGCAACGGTCATGCCCGCAGGCTATCGGTCCGCCCAGCTCATGAGCGCGCGGGGTGCGGCGTGCCGCGCCGCCCGGCCGTGAGCAGCCCCGGCACGGTGGCGACCGCGCCGATCGCGACCAGAGCCGCCGCCACGGCCATGCCCAGCGTGCCGTGCAGCGGCAGCGCGATGCCGATCGCGCCGCCCACCACCCACGACATCTGGAGCAGCGTCTCGGAGCGGGCGAACGCCGACGTCCGCCCCTCCTCCGGCATGTCCCGCTGGATCATCGCGTCCAGCGACAGCTTCGCCAGCGCCTGCGACAGCCCCGCGACGCCCGCCACACCGGCGACCGCCGGCGCGCTGAACAGTGCCGCCGCCGCGATCGTCGCCGCGAGCGCCACCGCCAGTACCGTCGCGACGATCGCCTCCGGGCCGCGTTCCCTGAGCCACGCCCCTGTGGCCGTCCCCAGCGCGTTGCCGGCGCCCGCGGCGACCCCGACGATCCCCAGCGACACGGCCGCGCTCTGTCCGGCGAGCGGCTCCTCGCGGAGCAGGAAGGCCAGGAAGAAGATGAGGAACCCGGAGAGCGCGCGGAGCGCCGCGTTGGCCTGGAGCCCGTGCAGCACGGACGGGCCGACG
>NZ_WHPN01000151.1 GCF_009735685.1 Streptomyces lycii
CGCAGCGCCGCGCAGCGCTCCGTCCCCAGCAGCTCGCGCGCCCGCTCCGCGCACAGCATGTGCGGCGCCCGGAAGTGGCGGGAGCCGAACAGCGGCGCGCCCACCGAGCGCCACATCCGCCCGGCCGCGCCCTGGAGCACGACCGCGGCCTCCGGGTCGCCCTCCTCCAGCGTGATCAGGGCGAGCAGCTCCAGCGCCAGGACGGTGCCCACCAGATCGTGGAACGCGTGGTTGGTCGCGAGACACTCCTCCAGCAGCCCGCGGGCGGCGTCCAGGTCGCCCCGCCGGAACGCGGCGAAACCCAGCACATAGAGGGCGTACGCCAGCGTCCAGCGTTCGCCGTGGTCCGCGCAGACCCCCCGGACCTCCTCGCACGCCGACTCCGCGCCGGCGAGATCCCCCTGGAACGCCCGGCTGAGCCCCACCTCCACCCGGGCCATCAGCACGTTGCTGTTCAGCTCGCCGATCTCCGCGTACTGCTCCACCGCCGAGCGCAGCAGCCGCTCGGAGCGCGGCACGTCGTCGGTGAGCAGGGCGAGGCAGCCGGTGCGGTGCAGGGCGTAGGCGGCGGCGCGGGTGTTGCCGGACGCCTCGGCCCGGCTGCCGCACTCCTGGAGCGCGGTCAGCGCGCGGACGGTGTCGCCCTGGAGCACCGCCACGTAACCGAGCACCCACAGGGCCTTGAGCCGGGCCTCGTCGTCCTCGTCCCCGCACCCGTATCCGCACTCCAGGGAGCGCTCCAGCCAGTGCCGGCCCTCGGCCATCCGGCCGCAGCCCACCCAGTAGAACCACAGGGTGCCCGCGAGGAGCCGGCCCAGTCGCACCTCGGCGCCGGGGCCCGGCGGTTCCGGAACGTCCGGTGTCTCCCGGCTCTCCAGGCTGAACTCCAGCGCCAGCCGCAGGTTCGGCAGCTCGCTGTCGATCCGGGCGGCCACCTCCGCCTGCCGCGGGCTGAACCACTCCAGCTCGCACCAGGTCGCCAGGCCCAGATACCAGTCGCGGTGCCGGCGCCGGACCCGCTCGCCGTCCCCCAGCGCGTCGAGCCAGCGGGCGCCGTACTCCCGTACGGTGTCCAGCATCCGGTAGCGGCTGCCCGCCGGGGTGTCCTCGCGCACCACCACCGACTGCGTCACCAGTTCGGAGAGCGTGTCGAGCACGTCGTCCGCGGGCAGTTCCGGCCCCGGGCACACGTACTCGGCCGCGTCGAGGTCGAACTGGCCGGCGAAGACCGACAGCCGGGCCCACAACAGCCGCTCTGCGGGGGCGCACAGCTCGTGGCTCCAGCCGATCGCCGTGCGCAGCGTGTGGTGCCGGGGCAGCGGCCCCCGGCCACCGGTGAGCAGCCGGAACCGGTCGTCCAGGCGGTGCAGCAGTTCCGCGGGGGAGAGGGCGCGCAGCCGCCCGGCCGCCAGCTCCAGGGCGAGCGGAATGCCGTCCAGCCGGTGGCAGATCTCGGCGATCTCCCGGCCGTTCGCCCCGGTCACCTCGAAGTCCGGCAGGAGTGCCGCGGTGCGCTCGGCGAAGAGTTCCACCGCGTCCCCCGCCGGTACGGCCGCCCCGCCGCCCGGACGC
This sequence comes from Streptomyces lycii, assembly GCF_009735685.1. Lineage (GTDB taxonomy): Bacteria > Actinomycetota > Actinomycetes > Streptomycetales > Streptomycetaceae > Streptomyces > Streptomyces lycii. Next base: position 1,573 of record NZ_WHPN01000151.1, read on the forward strand.
GGCGGCAGCGGGGTCGGCATCGGGGCGAGAGGGAAGATCCGCTCGCCGGGCACGCCCAGCGGCCGGCGGCCCGCGGCGAGCACCCGCAGCCCGGGCGCCCGGCACAGGAGTTCCCCCAGCAGGGCGGCGCACTCCTCCACGAGGTGCTCGAAGCCGTCCACGACCAGCAGCAGCTGCCGCCCCGCCAACTGGTCCACGAGTACGGCGCGCGGGGGACGCGGGGAGTGGTCGGTCAGGCCGAGCGCCTCGCTGAAGGCGTGGTCGAGCAGCGCGGGATCGGCGAGCGCGGTCAGCTCGACCAGCCGGACCTCCGTACAGAAGCGTTTCTGCGCGGCCCGGTCCGCGGCAGCCCGGAGGGCCAGCCGGCTCTTGCCGACACCGCCGCAGCCCGTGACGGTCACCAGCCGCGCGTCGTCCAGCAGCCGTGCCAGACCCGCCAGTTCCGTCCGCCTGCCGACGAACCGGGTCAGCTCGGCGGGCAGCCCGCCCGGCGGCGGGACGTCTCGCGGGCCGTCGTCCGACGTGGTGTGTCGCATGGAACACGGAGCGTACCCACAGGTGTGCGGACCGTACAATCGGCTGCCCCGCGGCGGATGCGCGGCACCGGCAAATCCGGTACGGGCGCCCCGGCCCGAGGCGATAGGCTTGCACCGGGCCGGACGCGGCATCACGCACCCGGCCGGTGCCGCCTTGACCGGCGGTGACCCCCCGGACGTGAACCGGGGGAAGTCGTCTTCGAGGGAGCGGTGCAGCGTGTCCGGTGGTGAGGTGGCCGGGATCCTCGTGGCAGTCTTCTGGGCCATTCTGGTGTCCTTTCTCGCCGTGGCGCTGGCGCGGCTGGCGCAGGTGCTGAAGGCGGCCACCCGGCTGGTGGCGGACGTCTCCGAGCACGCCGTTCCGCTGCTGGGCGAGGCGTCCGAGACCGTACGCTCCGCGAAGAGCCAGCTCGACCGGGTGGACGCCATCGCCACCGACGTCCAGGAGGTCACCTCCAACGCCTCGGCGCTGTCCACGACCGTCGCCTCCACCTTCGGCGGCCCGCTGGTCAAGGTCGCGGCGTTCGGCTACGGCGTCCGGCGGGCACTCGGACGCAAGGACGCCGGGCCGGCGTCCCCCCGCCGCACCGTCGTCGTGGGACGCGCGGTGCCCGGGGCTCGCGGCGGCAGCCGCCGCGACCGGCGAGGAAAGGGCTGAGACGACCGATGTTCCGCCGTACGTTCTGGTTCACCGCGGGCGCCGCCACCGGCGTGTGGGCGACCACCAAGGTCCACCGCAAGCTGCGCCGGCTCACCCCGGAGAGCCTCGCCGCACAGGCCGCCGACAAGGCCGTCGAGGCCGGGCACCGGCTCAAGGACTTCGCGCTCGACGTCAAGGCCGGCATGGCCCAGCGCGAACTCGAACTGAACGACGCCCTGGGCCTCGACGCGCCGGACGGCACCGGCGAACTCCCCGCGGCCCGCCGCCCGGCCGCACTGGGCGGCCCCCGGCCCGCCGGGCAGGACACCCAGCGCCCGCCCGCGCGGGGCACGTCACACCCGCCCACGCCCACCCGGCGTTACCCCTACGACCCGCACAACCGGAATGAGGACCACTGATGGAGTCGGCTGAAATCCGCCGCCGCTGGCTGCGCTTCTTCGAGGAGCGGGGGCACACCGTCGTCCCGTCGGCGTCGCTGATCGCGGACGACCCGACGCTGCTCCTGGTCCCCGCGGGCATGGTGCCCTTCAAGCCGTACTTCCTCGGCGAGGTCAAGCCGCCGTACGACCGCGCCACCAGCGTGCAGAAGTGCGTGCGCACCCCCGACATCGAAGAGGTCGGCAAGACCACGCGGCACGGCACCTTCTTCCAGATGTGCGGCAACTTCTCCTTCGGGGACTACTTCAAGGAAGGCGCCATCAAGTACGCCTGGGAGCTGCTCACCACGCCCCAGGCGGACGGCGGCTACGGCCTGGAGCCGGAGAAGCTCTGGATCACCGTCTACGAGCGCGACGACGAGGCCGAGCGCATCTGGCGCGATGTCGTCGGCGTGCCCCCGGAGCGCATCCAGCGCCTCGGGATGGGCCCCAACTACTGGTCGATGGGCGTCCCCGGCCCCTGCGGGCCCTGCTCGGAGATCAACTACGACCGCGGTCCCGAGTTCGGCGAGGAGGGCGGCCCGGCCGTCAACGACGAGCGCTACGTGGAGATCTGGAACCTGGTCTTCATGCAGTACGAGCGCGGCGAGGGCTCCGGCAAGGAGGACTTCCCGATCCTCGGCGAGCTGCCCAGCAAGAACATCGACACCGGCCTGGGCCTCGAACGCCTCGCGATGATCCTCCAGGGCGTGCACAACATGTACGAGACGGACACCCTCCGTGTCGTCATGGACAAGGCCACCGAGCTGACCGGCGTCCGCTACGGAGCGGGCGAGGACACCGACGTCTCGCTGCGCGTCGTCGCCGATCACCTGCGCACCTCCGTCATGCTCATCGGCGACGGCGTGACCCCCGGCAACGAGGGCCGCGGCTATGTGCTGCGCCGCATCATGCGCCGTGCCATCCGCAACATGCGGCTGCTCGGCGCCACCGGCCCGGTCGTCGCCGAGCTCGTCGACACCGTGATCAAAACGATGGGGCAGCAGTACCCGGAGCTGGTCGAGGACCGCAAGCGCGTCGAGACCGTCGCGCTCGCCGAGGAGGCCGCCTTCCTCAAGACGCTGAAGGCCGGCACCAACATCCTCGACACCGCCGTCAGCGAGACCAAGTCCGCCGGCGGCAAGGTCCTCCCCGGGGACAAGGCCTTCCTGCTCCACGACACCTGGGGCTTCCCCATCGACCTCACCCTCGAGATGGCGTCCGAGCAGGGCCTGTCCGTCGACGAGGAGGGCTTCCGCCGGCTGATGAAGGAGCAGCGGGAGCGCGCCAAGGCCGACGCCAAGGCCAAGAAGACCGGACACGCCGACCTCTCCGCCTACCGCGAGGTCGCCGACCGCTCCGGCTCCACGGTCTTCACCGGGTACACCGACACCGAGGGCGAGACCACGGTCGTCGGCCTGCTGGTGGACGGCGTACCGGCCCCGGTCGCCCAGGAGGGCGACGAGGTGGAGGTCGTGCTGGACCGCACCCCCTTCTACGCCGAGGGCGGCGGCCAGCTCGCCGACACCGGCCGGATCCGCATCGACACCGGTGCCGTGATCGAGGTCCGCGACGTGCAGCAGCCCGTGGCCGGCGTCAGCGTGCACAAGGGTGTCGTGCAGGTCGGCGAGGTCACCGTCGGCGCCGGTGCGTACGCCGTGATCGACGTGACCCGCCGCCGGTCCATCGCGCGGGCCCACAGCGCCACCCACCTCACCCACCAGGCGCTGCGCGACGCCCTCGGCCCGACCGCCGCGCAGGCCGGGTCGGAGAACTCCCCGGGCCGCTTCCGCTTCGACTTCGGGTCGCCGACCGCCGTCCCCGGCACGGTCCTCACCGATGTCGAGCAGCAGATCAACGAGGTGCTGGCCCGCGAACTGGACGTCACCGCCGAGGTGATGTCCATGAGCGAGGCCAAGAAGCAGGGCGCCATCGCCGAGTTCGGCGAGAAGTACGGCGACCGGGTGCGGGTCGTCACCATCGGTGACTTCTCCAAGGAGCTGTGCGGCGGCACGCACGTCCACAACACCGCCCAGCTGGGCCTGGTGAAGCTGCTCGGCGAGTCCTCGATCGGTTCCGGTGTGCGCCGGGTCGAGGCCCTGGTCGGCGTGGACGCGTACAACTTCCTGGCCCGTGAGCACACGGTCGTCTCGCGCCTCACCGACCTGGTCAAGGGCCGTCCGGAGGAGCTGCCGGAGAAGATCTCCGGGATGCTCGCCAAGCTCAAGGACGCCGAGAAGGAGATCGAGCGCTTCCGTGCCGAGAAGGTGCTCCAGGCCGCCGCCGGTCTGGCCGAGGGCGCGCGCGACGTGCGGGGCGTGGCCCTGGTGACCGGCCGGGTGCCGGACGGCACGGGCGCCGACGACCTGCGCAAGCTGGTGCTGGACGTGCGCGGCCGCATCCAGGGCGGCCGGCCGGCCGTGGTGGCGCTGTTCACGGTGGTCAAGGACCGCCCGCTGGTCGTCGTCGCCACCAACGAGGCCGCCCGCGAACGCGGCGTCAAGGCCGGTGAGCTGGTCCGTACGGCCGCGAAGACCCTCGGTGGCGGCGGTGGCGGCAAGGACGACGTGGCTCAGGGCGGCGGCCAGAACCCGGCCGCCGTCGAGGACGCGATGGCCGCCGTCGAGCGTCTCGTCGCCGACAAGGCGTGACGGGGCAGCCGGTGCGCCGCGGCAGGAGAATCGCCGTCGATGTCGGGGACGCCCGGATCGGGGTCGCCTCGTGCGACCCCGACGGGCTCCTGGCCACCCCGGTGGAGACCGTGCCGGGACGCGATGTCCCCGCCGCCCACCGGCGGTTGGCCGCGATCGTCGCCGAGTACGAGCCGATCGAGGTCGTGGTGGGCCTGCCCCGCTCGCTCAAGGGGTCGGAGGGGCCGGCCGCGGCCAAGGTCAGGGCGTTCGCCCAGGAGCTGGCCAGAACGGTCGGACCGGTCCCGGTGCTGCTCGTGGACGAACGCATGAGTACGATCACTGCGGCACAGGGACTGCGGGCCTCCGGCAGGAACGCCAAGAAGGGCCGTGCGGTGGTCGACCAGGCCGCGGCCGTGGTCATCCTGCAGAGCGCGCTGGAGACCGAACGGGTGTCGGGTAAAGCTCCGGGCGAGTACGTCCAAGTGGTCATCTGATCGCGATACGGTAACGTTCCGCGCGATGTGGCGGCCTGCACGTGTCGCATACAAGCGGAATGAGACGGACCGGATCCTTGCGCCGACGACGCGCACCGGAAGTCGTCTCGCGTTGCTAGGGGTTCGATGACTGAGTATGGCCGGGGCCGAGGCTCCGAACCGTGGCATCCCGACGACCCCCTCTTCTCGCCCGGCTACGGGCGGGAGGGGGGCGACGGGTATGCCGGATGGGACGGACAGCAGGCCACCGCAGGCTCCGGTCCGTACGGGGAACCGCAGTACCAGCAGCAGTACCCCGGGCAGCATCCGCAGTGGGACGGGAATGCGTACCCGGGGCCACAAGGGCCGCAAGGGCAGCAGCAGTACCCGCAGCCGGACGGCACGGACCGGGGATACGGCTGGGACGGTTCGCACGGCGCGGGCGGCGGCTACGGCCAGGGCGGCCCGTACGGGCAGCCGGCCGATCCGTACGGCTATCAGCAGCAGCCCCACGACGGCGGGCAGTACGCCCAGCAGCACCCGTACGACCCCCAGCAGTACGACCCCAGGGGCTACGAGCCGGGTCCGCAGGGGCAGCAGCGGTACGACCCGCAGGGCGGCGACCCCCGGCAGCAGCAGGGCCCGGAGCCGATGGCCGACTGGGCCCAGGAGCCGGACGGCCCGGAGCACGCGTTCTTCGCGGACCAGCCGGACAGCGCGGCCGGCCGCGGCCGGCAGGGCGGCCCCGGCGGCCGTGACGGCCACGACGACCGGCAGGGCGGCCCGTCCGGTGGCTACGGACACCGCTCCGGCGGGGGAGACTTCGACCCGGACGGCTACGAGGACCACGACGACCGCGACGACCACGACGACCGCGACGAGCCCCGGCCGTCCCGCGGCCGCGGCGGCAAACCGAAGAAACGGCGCAGCGGCACGGCCTGCCTGCTGGTCGGCGTGGTGCTCGTCGGCGGCGTCGGCACGGTGGGATATTTCGCGTACGACTTCTACCAGACCCATTTCGGGCCGGCTCCGGACTACTCCGGCGAGGGCAGCGGGACGGCGCAGGTGGAGATCCCGCCCGGCGCGGGGCTCGGCGAGATGGGCCGGATCCTCAAGTCCGCCAAGGTCGTCAAGAGCGCCCAGGCCTTCGTGGACGCGGCGAACGACAATCCGAAGGGCGCCACCATCCAGGCCGGTGTCTACTCCCTGAAGAAGGAGATGTCGGGCGAGGCCGCCGTGGCGCTGATGCTGAGCCCGGAGAGCCGCAACGCCCTGATCATCCCCGAGGGCACCCGCAACGCCCAGGTCTACGCGCTCATCGACGACAAACTCGAACTCCGGCGCGGGACCACCCGGAAGGTCGCCGAGGAGCAGGCGGACAAGCTCGGGCTGCCCGAATGGGCAAACGACAACAAGCAGATCAAGGACCCGCTGGAAGGATTCCTCTACCCCGCGCGCTACGACGCGGGCGAGGGCGCGAAGCCCGCGGACATCCTCCGCAAGATGGTCTCCCGGGCCAAGGCGGAGTACGCCGAGCACGACCTGGAGGGCGAGGCGGCCAAGCTGAAGCTGGACTCGCCGCTGCAACTCCTCACCGTCGCCAGCCTGGTGCAGGCCGAGGGCAAGACCCGCGAGGACTTCGGCAAGATGGCACGGGTCGTCTACAACCGGCTGGAACCGGGCAACACCGAGACCAACGGCAAGATCGAGTTCGACTCGGCGTACAACTACCTCAAGGGCCAGAGCGAGATCGAGATCGGCATCGACGAGATCCGCAGCGACGACGACCCGTACAACACGTACTACCACCGGGGCCTGCCGCCCGGCCCGATCGGCAATCCGGGCCAGGAGGCACTGGAGGCCGCGGCCGACCCGGAGCCGGGCGAGTGGTATTACTTTGTCGCGGTCGACGGCGAGAACACCAAGTTCGCCGAGACCCACGAGGAGCACGAGAGGCTCCGGCAGGAGTTCAACCAGAACCAGAAGAACAAGGGTTGAGGTGGGTCGGTGGCAGCCAGTCCCGTCCCGGGCACCCGCCGCGCCGCGGTGCTCGGCAAGCCCATCGAGCACTCGCTCTCCCCGGTGCTGCACCGCGCGGCGTACGCGGCCCTCGGCCTCGGCGGCTGGACGTACGGCCGCTTCCAGGTCGACGAGGAGGCGCTGCCCGGTTTCGTGGAGGGCCTCGGGCCGGAATGGTCGGGCCTGTCGCTGACGATGCCGCTCAAGCGCGCCGTCATCCCGCTGCTCGACGAGATCAGCGGCACGGCGGCGTCCGTGGAGGCGGTCAACACCGTGCTCCTCCGGCCGGACGGGAGCCGGGCCGGTGACAACACCGACATCCCGGGCCTGCTGGCCGCGCTGCGCGAACGCGGGGTGGAGCGGGTGGAACGGGCCTCCGTGCTGGGCGCCGGCGCCACCGCCTCCTCGGCGCTCGCCGCGCTCTCCCGGATCTGCCCCGGCGAGGTCACGGCCTATGTCCGCAGCGACGCCCGCGCCGCGGAGATGCGCCGCTGGGGCGAGCGGCTGGGTGTCGCGGTGACGACCGCGGACTGGGCCGACGCGGCCAAGGCGTTCCAGGACCCGCTGGTGATCGCCACCACGCCGGCGGGCGCCACGGACGCGCTCGCCGAGGCCGTGCCCGAGGGCCCCGGCACCCTCTTCGACGTGCTGTACGAGCCGTGGCCGACCCGGCTCGCCGGTGCCTGGTCGGCGCGCGGCGGGGCGGTCGTCGGCGGCCTCGACCTCCTGGTCCACCAGGCCGTGCTCCAGGTCGAGCAGATGACCGGCCGGGCCCCGGCACCGCTGGCCGCGATGCGCGAGGCCGGCGAGCGCGCCCTCGCGGCCCGCGGCGCCTGACTCTCGCGCGGTGCCCGTCCGGCCCGCGGTGTCCGGCCGTTCCGTGGCGCCCGTCCGGTCCGTGGCGCCCGGCTGTTCCGCGGTTTCCAGCCGTTCCGGCGGTTTCCGTCCGTAACCTGGACGCGCCGGGGCGCCGGGTCCGGCTCGTGGGAGGATCGGGCGAGAACCCGCACGGCCGAAGGTATCCGAGGAGCATCGTTGAGCAGGTTGCGCTGGCTGACCGCCGGGGAGTCGCATGGCCCCGCACTCGTGGCGACGTTGGAGGGTCTTCCGGCCGGTGTGCCGATCACCACGGAGATGGTGGCCGACGCCCTCGCCCGCCGCCGGCTCGGCTACGGCCGCGGCGCCCGGATGAAGTTCGAGCGGGACGAGGTCACCTTCCTCGGCGGCGTACGGCACGGCCTGACCCTCGGCTCGCCGGTCGCGGTCATGGTCGGCAACACCGAGTGGCCCAAGTGGGAGCAGGTCATGGCGGCCGACCCGGTGGACCCGGCCGAGCTGGCCGAGCTGGCCCGGAACGCCCCGCTGACCCGGCCCCGCCCCGGCCACGCCGACCTGGCGGGCATGCAGAAGTACGGCTTCGACGAGGCCCGTCCGGTGCTGGAGCGCGCCTCCGCCCGGGAGACCGCCGCCCGCGTGGCGCTCGGCACCGTGGCCCGCTCCTACCTCAGGGAGACGGCCGGGATCGAGATCGTCTCGCACGTGGTCGAGCTGGCCGCCGCCAAGGCCCCGTACGGGGTGCTGCCGAAGCCGTCCGATGTCGAGCGGCTCGACGCGGACCCCGTCCGCTGCCTGGACCCGCAGGCGAGCGAGGCGATGGTCGCCGAGATCGACCAGGCGCACAAGGACGGCGACACCCTCGGCGGCGTCGTCGAGGTGCTGGCCTACGGGGTGCCGGTCGGCCTCGGCAGCCACGTTCACTGGGACCGGCGGCTCGACGCCCGGCTCGCCGCCGCCCTCATGGGAATCCAGGCGATCAAGGGCGTGGAGGTCGGCGACGGCTTCGACCTCGCGCGGGTCCCGGGATCGCAGGCACACGACGAGATCGTCTCCACCGACGACGGCATCCGCCGCACCTCCGGCCGCTCCGGGGGCACCGAGGGCGGGCTGACCACCGGGGAGCTGCTGCGCGTACGGGCCGCGATGAAGCCGATCGCGACCGTCCCGCGCGCCCTGGCGACCGTCGACGTCGTCACCGGCGAGGCCACCAAGGCCCACCACCAGCGCTCCGACGTGTGCGCCGTGCCCGCCGCGGGCATCGTGGCCGAGGCCATGGTCGCGCTGGTGCTCGCCGACGCGGTGGCCGAGAAGTTCGGCGGCGACAGCGTCCCGGAGACCCGCCGCAACGTCGAGTCCTTCCTCGACAACCTGGCGATCCGGTGACCGGGACGGGTCCCGCCGTCGTGCTGGTCGGCCCGCCCGGAGCCGGCAAGAGCACGGTCGGCGCGCTGCTCGCCGAGCGGCTCGGCACGACGTACCGCGACACCGACGCGGACGTGGAGCGGACCGCGGGCAAGGCGATCCCGGAGATCTTCTTCGAGGAGGGCGAGCCGCACTTCCGCGCCCTGGAGCGGCAGGCCGTGCGCGCCGCGGTCGGGGAGCACCCCGGGGTGCTCTCCCTCGGCGGCGGAGCGATCATGGACGAGGAGACCCGCGGCCTGCTCGCCGGGCTCCCGGTGGTCTTCCTGGACGTCGCCCTCGCGGACGCCGTCAAGCGGGTCGGCCTGGACGCCCCCCGGCCGCTGCTCGCGGTCAACCCGCGGCAGCAGTGGCGCGCCCTGATGGAGGAGCGCCGGCCGCTGTACACGGAGGTGGCCCGCGCCGTCGTGGCCACCGAGGGCCGTACCCCCGAGGACGTCGCCGAAGCGGTCCTCGACGCACTGGAACTGAGGAAGGCATGACGGAGACCCCCACCCGCATCGAGGTCGGCGGAACGGCCGGCACCGACCCGTACACCGTGCTCGTCGGCCGGCAGCTCCTCGGCGAGCTGCCGGGACTCATCGGTGACCGGGCGAAGCGAGTCGCGGTGCTGCACCCGGAGGCCCTCGCGGCCACCGGCGAGGCGCTCCGCGAGGACCTGGCCGGACAGGGCTACGAGGCCGTCGCGATCCAGCTGCCGAACGCCGAGGAGTCCAAGACCGCCGAGGTCGCCGCCTACTGCTGGAAGGCGCTCGGGCAGACCGGGTTCACCCGCTCCGACGTGATCGTCGGCGTCGGCGGCGGCGCCACCACCGACCTGGCCGGTTTCGTCGCCGCGACCTGGCTGCGCGGGGTGCGCTGGATCGCCGTCCCCACCACGGTCCTCGGCATGGTCGACGCGGCCGTCGGCGGCAAGACCGGCATCAATACCGCCGAGGGCAAGAACCTCGTCGGCGCCTTCCACCCGCCCGCCGGTGTCCTCTGCGACCTCGCCAGCCTCGACTCGCTGCCCGTCAACGACTACATCAGCGGACTCGCGGAGATCGTCAAGGCCGGTTTCATCGCCGACCCGGTGATCCTGGACCTGATCGAGTCGGACCCGGCCGAGGCCCGCAAGCCCGGCGGCGCGCACACCGCGGAGCTGATCGAGCGCTCCATCCGGGTCAAGGCCGAGGTGGTCTCCGCAGACCTCAAGGAGTCGGGCCTGCGCGAGATCCTCAACTACGGGCACACCCTCGCGCACGCCATCGAGAAGAACGAGCGCTACAACTGGCGGCACGGCGCCGCCGTCTCCATCGGTATGGTCTTCGCCGCCGAACTGGGCCGGCTCGCCGGCCGGCTGGACGACGCCACCGCCGACCGGCACCGCAGCGTGCTGGAGTCGGTCGGGCTGCCGCTCACCTACCGCGGCGACCAGTGGCCCAAGCTGCTGGAGACCATGAAGGTCGACAAGAAGTCCCGCGGCGACCTGCTGCGCTTCATCGTTCTGGACGGCCTGGCCAAGCCCACCGTGCTGGAGGGCCCGGATCCGGCCGTGCTGCTGGCCGCGTACGCGGAGGTCTCCCGGTGAGCGGGCAGCAGCCGGGGGCGGAGCCGCGGCACGTCCTCGTGCTCAACGGGCCCAACCTGGGGCGGCTGGGTTCCCGGGAGCCGGACGTGTACGGCTCGACCTCCTACGCCGGGCTGGTCGAGGAGTGCGCCCGGCTCGGCAAGGAGCTGGGCTTCGCCGTCGAGGTCCGGGAGACCAACGACGAGGGCGAGATGATCCGCTGGCTGCACGAAGCCGCCGACGGAAAGATTCCGGTCGTTCTCAACCCCGGCGCCTTCACGCACTACTCGTACGGCATGCGGGACGCGGCGGCGCAGCGCACCGCTCCGCTCATCGAGGTGCACATCTCCAATCCGTACACCCGGGAGGAGTTCCGTCACACCTCGGTCGTCGCGGCCGTCGCCTCCGGGACCGTCGCCGGTTTCGGCATCGGGTCCTACCGGCTGGCGCTGCGTGCCCTGGCGGACGAGGGCCGGGGCGGCTGACCGGGGGACTCGGGGGGAGAACGTCCGGGGCGGTGACCGGGCTCGTTCCGGGCTCCGCCGGGCGTTCGCGGACCCGGCAACAGCGTGTTCGTACTGCGGCCGCGGACGGGCGGCCGGGCAGTCCGGGAGCGGCTCCCGGCCTCCCGCCCGGCCGGGCGGGCACGTCCGGGAAACCCCGGCCGTTCACACGGAGGCGGCCGGGGAAGGTACCGTTCGGTAGCGCTCGGCCAACCACCCGAGCAGCCCGAACACCGGCCAACAGCCCGCACGAGACGGAGAGTCAGCGGATGCAGCATGCGATGGGGGCTCCGCTGCCGCCGCC
>NZ_WHPN01000152.1 GCF_009735685.1 Streptomyces lycii
CGGCCCGGCGCGTCGCCGTCGTAGGCCGCGATGTGGAACACCTCCGGGCCCGAGTCCTCGGCGAAGACGGCGCTCTCCCGGGGCATCCCGGCGCGCAGCACCGCCCACCGCAGGTCGAAGATCTCCGCCACCGGTACGACTTCTGTGCGAATCCCCATGCGGCTGACGCTACTCCGGCGCCGGACCCCGCCTCCACCCCGTGTCCGGGCCGGTCACCGCGGCCCTGTCCCCGGTCACCGCGCCCCGGTCACCGCGGCCCCTCTCCCCCGGTCACCGCCCCGGTCACCGCGCCGCGGCGGCACCGGGCGCCCGGGACCCGGCTACTCCTCCTCGGCCGGCGCGAGAAGGGATTCCAGCGGCGTCCCGGGGTCGGCGAGCGCGGCCGTGTCCAGCGGGCGGCCGGAGCGGATCAGCGCCTGCACGGTCTCGTTGACGTCCCACACGTTGACGTTCATGCCCGCGAGCAGCCGGCCGTCCGCCGCCGGCCAGAAGGCCGTGAACTCCCGCTTGCCCGCGTCACCGCGGACCACCACCTGCGCGTACGACCCGGGCGGCGCGTAGCCGGAATACTCCAGGCCGAGGTCGTACTGGTCGGAGAAGAAGTACGGGATGCGGTCGTACGACACCTCCTGGCCGAGCATCGCGCGGGCCGCGGCCGGACCGCCGTTCAGGGCGTTCGCCCAGTGCTCGACGCGGAGCCGGGTGCCGAACAGCGGGTGGGCGGCCGCGGCGACGTCACCGGCGGCGAAGACGTCGGGGTCGCTGGTGCGCAGCGTCTCGTCGACGGCGACGCCGCCGCCGGACGCGCGGTCCACCAGCTCCAGCCCGGCCGACTCGGCGAGCGCGGTGCGCGGCGCGGCACCGATCGCGGCGAGGACCTGGTGGGCGGGGTGCTCCTCGCCGTCGTCGGTGCGCACGGCGAGCACCATGCCGTCCTGGCCGGTGATCTCGGTGAGCCGGGCGCCGAAGTGGAAGCGGACGCCGTGCTCGCTGTGCAGGTCGGTGAAGAGGGCGCCCAGCTCGGGGCCGAGGACACCGTGCAGCGGGGTGGGGGCGGGCTCGATGACCGTCACCTCGGCGCCGTACGAGCGGGCGGCGGCCGCCACCTCCAGGCCGATCCAGCCGGCCCCGGCGATGACGAGATGGCCGTTGTCGCGGCCGAGCGCCGTGAGGACGCCGCGCAGCCGTTCGGCGTGCGCGAGCCGGCGCAGGTGGTGCACCCCGGCGAGACCGGTGCCGGGGATGTCCAGGCGGCGGGGTTCGGCGCCGGTGGCGAGCAGCAGCTTGTCGTAGTGGATCCGGGTGCCGTCGCCGAGCGCGACCGCCTTCGCGGTGCGGTCGAGACGGACCGCGGGCTGGCCGAGGTGCAGCTCGATCTCTGCCTGCGCGTACCAGGCCGGTTCGTGCACGAAGACGCTGTCGCGCTCCTCGTTGCCCAGCAAGTACCCCTTGGAGAGCGGGGGGCGTTCGTAGGGGTGGTCGCGTTCGTCACAGACGAGGATCACCCGGCCGGTGAACCCCTCGGCGCGCAGCGTCTCGGCGGCCTTCACCCCCGCGAGCCCGCCTCCGACGATGACGAAGGTCTGATGTGCGTCGACCACGTGATGCCTCCTCGCTGCCGGGCGTCTCGCGTACGCCCGCTCGTCCGTACGTCCCCGGTCCGTGCCCGGTCCGTCCCCCGTCCCGGACCGGTCCCCTGTGAGAGTCCCGCACGGAGCGTGCGGCGGGAAGAGGGAGTGAGCCGCCTGGGCCGGGGCGGTCACCCGCCCGGTGGGGGTCGGCGCGGTCACCGGCGCGCCACTGCGGCGCACCACCGCGGCCGCGCTACGCGGCGCGCGGCGCCGTCAGCCGGGCGTGCAGGGCGCGCGCCGCGGTGTCCGTCAGCGCCGCGATCTGGTCGACGACCACCCGCTGCCGCTCGCCGTCGTCCGCGGCCGCCGCGTACAGCGCGCGGAACTGCGGGTCCAGCCCGTCCGGGGCTCGGGCGGTCAGCGCCCGCGCCAGCTCGCCGAGGATCACGCGCTGCTCGGCGCGGACCCGTGCCTGGTCGGCGCGCTGCATCACATACCGGTCGGCGACCGCCTTGAGCACCGCGCACTCCAGGCGGGTGGCGCGGGGCACGACCAGTTCGGCCGCGTACCGGGTGAGCCGCCCGGAGCCGTACGCCGTCCGGGTGGCGGCCTCGGCGGCCAGGCAGAACCGGCCGATCAGCTGGCTGGTGGCGTCCTTGAGCCGGGCCTGGGCGGGCGCGGAGCCGTCATAGCCGTGCGGCCACCACTCCTGGTCCAGCAGCCGGTCGAGGGCCTCGGCGAGTTCGTCGGGGGCCGCGCCGCCGGGCGGGGCGTAGCGGCGGGCGGCCACCGCGAAGATGTCGCGCCGCTCGGGCTCGGCGAGCAGCATGTTCGGGTCGATGTGCCCGGCGTGCAGCCCGTCCTCGACGTCGTGCACCGAGTACGCCACGTCGTCGGACCAGTCCATGACCTGCGCCTCGAAGCAGCGCCGGGCGGCCGGGGCGCCGTTGCGCAGCCAGTCGAAGACCGGCAGGTCGTCCTCGTACACGCCGAACTTCGGGGACTCCGGGTCGCCGGGGCGTCCGCCGCGCGGCCACGGGTACTTGGTGGCGGCGTCGAGGGCGGCGCGGGTGAGGTTCAGGCCGACGCTGACCGTGCCGTCGCCGCCGGTGCCCGGGCCGGGGGCGGCGGGGCCGCCGGCGGGCGCGGGGCCGGTGCCGAACACCCCGGTCCCGCGCGTTCCGTCCGCGCGGACGAAGCGCTTCGGCTCCAGCCGGGTCAGCAGGCGCAGCGACTGGGCATTGCCCTCGAAACCGCCGCAGTCGGCCGCGAATTCGTCCAGCACCTGTTCGCCGTTGTGCCCGAAGGGCGGGTGGCCGAGGTCGTGCGCCAGGCAGGCGACCTCCACCAGGTCCGGGTCGCAGCCGAGCGCGGCACCCAGCTCCCGGCCGACCTGGGCGCACTCCAGGGAGTGCGTGAGCCGGGTGCGCGGGCTGGCGTCCCACGCGACGTCCGCGCCGGCGATCCCCGGCGTCACCACCTGCGTCTTCCCGGCGAGCCTGCGCAGCGCGGCGGAGTGCAGCACCCGGGCGCGGTCCCGCTGGAAGTCGGTCCGGCCCGGCCGCTTGTCCGGTTCGGGCGCCCAGCGCTCGACGTCGGCCGGGTCGTATCCCGGCACGGAGGTGCCGTACGCCTCGCGGGCGCCGGTCTCGGGCCGTGCGGTGCCGTCCATGCCACCGACCGTAACCGCAGCCGGTGACGGTCCGGCGGATCACGGGGCCCACGGGAGCCAGGGGAGCCACGAGGGCCCCGGCGCGGGCCCAAGGAGGCACGGAGCCGGGGACGGCCGTCGGCACGGGGCGGCGCGGCCGGAGCCGGACCGGGCGAGTGGCCGGGACTGTGCGGCCCGGTAGGGCTGAGCGGCCGAGCGGGTGCGCCGGACGGGGTGCGCGGCTGAGCGGGGTGTGCGGCCCAGTGGGGTGTGCGGCCGAGCGAGTGCGCCGAGCGAGTGCGCCGGGCGGGGTGCGCGGCCGGACGGGTGCGCCGGGCGGGGTGCGCGGTTGGCGTCGACCGGGCGAGTGGCCGGGGGTGCGCGGCCGAGCGGCCGGACAGGGTGCGCGGCCGAACGGGTCCGCGGCCGGACGGCCGGGGCCGCACGGTGGAAGGGCACCGGGGTCGCGCACGGCAGTGCACCGGGCGGGTGGCGGCGGGCGGGTGGCGGCTCGGCAGGTGGCGGCGGGCAGGCGGCACCGGACGGACGACCGGGACCGCACACCGAAAATGGGTGGCGGCGGCCGGGCCCCGGACGGCCGGGGCCGCGCTGCGGATGGCGCCGGGCGGACGGCGCCGAGCGGGTCGCGCCGAGCGGCTGGCACCGGCCGGGTGGCACCGGGCGCGTGGCACCGGGCAGCCGGGGCTACACGGCGGGGCGGAGCGTCTCCGGGGTGGCGAGGGCTTCCGCGTAGCGGCCGAGGACCAGCCGGGCCAGCGCCGGGTGGTCGCCCAGCGGGGCGGCGGCAGCGCCCGGTGCGGCGGCCGCGCTGTCGCTCGCGAACCGGCCCGGGGCGGTGAAGTACGAGGCCACCGCGATCCGGCGGCAGCCGCGCGCCCGGAGCGCGCGCAGCGCCTCCGGCACGGTCGGGGCCGCGGCCGAGGCGTACCCGGCGACGACCGGGACGCCGCCGAGCCGCTCGCTCAGCATCCGGGCCGAGCACCCGGTGTCGACCGCGGCGTCGGGGTACCGGGACCCGGCCGCGGCGAGGACCACTCCGTCGTACGGGAGCGACGGGCGCGGGCCGGGCTCCGTTCCCGGGCGGCGGCCGGCCTCCTGGAGACGCCCGTGCAGCGCCTCGACGAGCAGCGGGTGCGGGCCGAGCGGCGCGGCGAACCGTGCGTCCAGACCCGGGGCGGCGGCGAGCATCCGCGGGATGTCGTGCTTGACGTGGTGGCCGCGGCTGAGCAGCAGCGGCACCAGCACGGCTCCCGTGGACCGCAGCGCGGGGTCGGCCAGGGTGTCGGTGAGCAGCGGCTCGTTGAGTTCGATGTGGCCGAGGCGGACGGAGAGGTCCGGCCGCAGGGCCCGTACGCGGTCCAGCAGGGCCGTCACGGTGCGCAGCGCCCCGGGGTCGCGGCTGCCGTGCGCGACGGCGATCAGGGCGGGCCGGCGGGCCGCTCGGCCGCGGGCGGCACGCGTCCCCGCACCGGCCAGGCCGGCGGTGAGCCTGCCGGTGATCTGCGACATGAGCTGCGCCGTGCTGCCGAGGGGGACCGGGTTCGGGAGGGTGTGGGACGCCGTCATGAAGGGAGTCTGCCGGGCGGGCGTTGCCGGGCCGTTGCGCCGTGATGACAGCTGGTTTCCACGGCTTCACCTCCGCCCGCGGCCGCGGTGAGGACGCCGTGCCGCACGGCGGAAGGGCCGTCGGAAGGGCCGTCGGAACGGCCGTCGGAAGGCTCGTCGGAACGGCCGTCGGAAGGGCCGTCGCAAGGGCCGTCGGACGGCTGCCGGACAGCTGCCGGAAGGGCCGGGCAGCCGGGAACCGCGCGGCCGGTGATCGGCGTTGTGGCTCATGAGGGCACGGCAGCAGCCGCTGCCGCGGGGGCTGACAGGGATTGCGGGGGCGGCGAGCGGCGTGGGTGGCACGAGCGCGGGCAGGGGCACGAGCACGGACGGGGGCGCTGCACGCGCGACGGGCACAGCCGGGTGGGCCGGCCCGGCCGGGCGAGGGCCCGGGGCCGCCGGTGAGCCGGACCCGGCGCGGCAGGAGCGCCCGGCGCGGCGGGCGAGTCCGGTTCGGCGCGCGGCTTGGGCTGTCCGGGCCAGGGCCGCGCTGTCGCTGCGGCTCCGGCCGCGGCTGCCGCGGACCCGGCGCGGCCGCCGGCGGGCCGTGCGGGCGGCGGTGCTGGGCTGTGTGCTGGCGCTGGCGCCCATGACATGGATGACGGCGACCGCCTCGGACCGGGTGCGGGACACCGCCTCCGTCCCCGCGGCCCCGGTGGCGGTGGTGTTCGGCGCGGGCCTGTGGGACGGCGACCCGTCGCCGTATCTGGCGCACCGGCTGGACGCGGCCGCGGAGCTGTACCGGGCGGGGACGGTCCGGGTGCTGCTGGTCACGGGTGACAACAGCCGCCGGGACTACGACGAGCCGGACGCGATGCGTGCGTATCTCGTGGAGCGCGGCGTCCCGGACGACCGGATCGTCAGCGACTACGCCGGATTCGACACCTGGGACTCCTGCGCACGGGCGAGGAAGATCTTCGGGGTGGAGCGTGCGGTGCTGGTCAGCCAGGACTTCCACATCCGCCGGGCGCTTGCGCTGTGCGGGCGGGCGGGGCTCGACGCGTACGGGGTCGGGGTCGCCGAGCCGCGCACCCCCGTCTGGTACGCGGGCGGCGCCCGGGAGATCCTCGCGGCCGGGAAGGCGGCCCTGGACGCCGCGTTCCGCCCGGACCCGCACTTCCTGGGCCCGCAGGAGCCGGGCATACGGGACGCGCTGGCGTCCGGCGGCTGATCCGGAACGGCCCGGCGCGCTGCCGTACGGTCCGCCGCCGTCCCGCTCACCGCCGTCCCGCTCACCGCCGTCCCGCTCGCCGCCGTCCCGCTCGCCGCCGTCCGGGCGGCCGACTCGCTGCGCCCCCCGGCCCATCGCGACGAATTGGCCGAGGAAATCGATGCTCTTTGCCGTTCCTCGCCGGTTCCCGAGAACGCGTGGCGCTGGGTCGACACCGCCCAGTACAAGCTCACGCAGCGAGCGCAGCACCGCGCCGCCGGGGCCATCGATCTTCTGGTGTGTGCGACAGCAGTCCACCACGGTCACAGGGTGCTTCACGTGGACAACGGCTTCGCCACGGTGTCGGCGGTACTCAAAGAAGTGCAGCAGCGGGACGTACGGTCCTGACCGCTGTCCGTGCACTGTCCTTCCGGGTACGTGTCCGGCTTTCCGCTGTGCCGCCGGATCGGGGTGCCGGGGCCGCCTCACCGTGCCCGGGTGCCGCCGCTGAGGTCCCCGTGCGGGAGGCGTAACCCGGGCGGGAGCGACGCGTAACACGGGGGAAGCACGCTGGCGGGTATGAACGTCACCCCTGCTCCGGCCACCGTCGACACCCACTGCCCGTACTGCGCGCTGCAGTGCGGGATGGGACTGCGGGCGGTCTCCGGATCCGGCCCCGGCGAGGAACAGGAGCCGGGTGCCGCCGGTGTGCCGGACGGACCGGGGGCGTCCAGGGTGCCCCGAGTGCCGGGCGGGCGCGGCGGGCCCGGGGTGGAGGTGGTCGAGCGCCCCTCCTTCCCCGTCAACCGGGGCGCTCTCTGCGGCAAGGGCCGCACCGCCGCCGCCGTGCTCGACCGCCGGGTCCGGCTGACCGAACCGCTGGTCCGCCGCGAGCCCGGCGGCGAACTGGCCCCGGCGGGCTGGGACGAGGCGCTGGACCGGATCGCCGAGGCCCTGGCCCGTACCCGGGCGGCTCACGGACCGGACGCGGTCGGCGTGTTCGGCGGCGGCGGGCTGACCAACGAGAAGGCGTACGGGCTCGGCAAGTTCGCCCGGGTCGTGCTCGGCACCTCGCAGATCGACTACAACGGCCGCTTCTGCATGTCCTCGGCCGCCGCCGCGCACCAGCGGGCGTTCGGGCTGGACCGGGGGCTTCCGTTCCCGCTGGAGGACGTCGCGCGCACCGGCTGCGTCGTGCTCGTCGGCTCGAACATCGCCGAGACCATGCCGCCCGCCCTGCGCTATCTGCGGGAGCTGAAGGAGAACGGCGGCAAGCTCGTCGTCGTCGACCCGCGCCGCACCCGTACCGCCGAACTGGCCGACCTGCATCTCGCGCCGCGCCCCGGTACGGATCTGGCGCTGGCGCTCGGCATGCTGCACCTGGTGGTCGCCGAGGGGCATCTGGACGAGGCGTTCGTGGCGGCACGGACGTCCGGCTGGCCCGAGGCCCGTGCCGCGGCCATGGCGCACTGGCCGGAGCAGGTGGAGCGGATCACCGGTGTGCCGCTGCCCGCGCTGCGCGAGGCGGTGGAGCTGTTCTGCGGCGCTCCGAGCGGGATGGTGCTCACGGCACGCGGTCCCGAGCAGCAGTCGAAGGGCACCGACACCGTCGGCGCCTGGATCAATCTCTGCCTCGCCACCGGCCGCGCCGGGCGCCCGCTGTCCGGCTACGGCTGCCTCACCGGCCAGGGCAACGGGCAGGGCGGTCGCGAGCACGGACAGAAGGCGGACCAGCTGCCCGGCTACCGCAAGCTCGCCGACCCCGCCGCCCGCGCCCACGTCGCGGGTGTGTGGGGCGTCCACCCGGACTCCCTCCCGGCCCCCGGCCGCAGCGCCTACGAACTCCTCGACGCCCTCGGTACGGACATCCGGTCGCTGCTGGTCATGGGCTCGAACCCGGTGGTGTCCGCGCCCCGCGCCGCGCACATCACCGAGCGGTTCGCGGCGCTGGACTTCCTGGCCGTCGCCGATGTCGTGCTCTCGGAGACCGCGGCGATGGCGGACGTCGTCCTGCCCGTCACGCAGTGGGCCGAGGAGACCGGTACGACCACCAATCTGGAGGGCCGGGTCGTCCTGCGCCGCAAAGCCCTCGACCCCCCGGCCGGGGTGCGCTCGGACCTGGAGGTGCTGAACGGCCTGGCGAGCAGGCTGGGCGGCCGGGAGAAGAGCTTCCCGGCCGACCCGGAGGAGGTCTTCGAGGAGCTGCGGCGCGCCTCGGCGGGCGGTCCCGCCGACTACTCCGGCATCAGCTACCGGCGGATCGCGGAGGAGGACGGCGTCTTCTGGCCCTGTCCGGACGAGCGGCACCCCGGCACCCGGCGGCTGTTCCTGGAACGGTTCGCCACCGAGGACGGCCGGGCCCGCTTCGTACCGGTGACGCACCGTCCCGCCGCGGAGGAGCCGGACGCGGACTTCCCGCTGTACCTGACGACGGGCCGGGTGGTCTCGCAGTACCAGTCGGGCGCGCAGACCCGGCGGGTCGCCGAGCTGAACGCCGCCGCGCCGGGCCCGTTCGTCGAGCTGCACCCGCACCTGGCCGAACGGCTCGGCGTCGCGGAGGGCGACCCGGTGGCGGTCACCTCCCGCCGGGGCCGCGCGGTGGCCCCGGCACGCGTCACCCGTGACATCAGGGCCGACACGGTGTTCATGCCGTTCCACTGGCCGGGCGAGGGCCGCGCGAACACGCTGACGAACCCCGCGCTGGACCCGGTGTCGCGGATGCCGGAGTTCAAGGTGTGCGCGGTACGGGTGGAGGCGGCGGACGCCCCGCCCGGCGGCTGACGGCTGCCGGTGGCCCGGGACGGCCCTTGACCGGCCGCGTACGAAGGCGGCTCGAAGGAGTCGTGGGAGCCATACGGCGGGCGGGCACCGGATCCCCCGCCCGGGCGGCCCGTCGTCCCCGGCGGATCGGTGCGCGGCGCCGGACGCGGTGTGTCGCGGGGCGGAGGACCGGCCTCAAGGCCAGGCGTATCCGGGCGGTCCGGCAACGCGGCGCGGCGCCGTGGCTGCCGTCGTGCGCCGCCGGGACCACGGGACAGCCCTCAGTCCGTCGCCGTGTAGAACGCGATCGTCGCCGCCGTCGTGGCCTCCACGGTGCCGGGGTCCGCGCCCGAGGCGGCGTACGCCCTGCCCCACGCCTCGCCCGACCGCGCCGCGTACGCCCTGCCCTCCGGGGACGACTCCCAGTCCTTGCCGAGGTCGCGGCCCGCGAGGTGCCGGTCCAGGCCGACCAGCCCCAGGTCGTAGCCCACGCCCAGGGCTCCGGGCCCGAACTGCCCCCAGAACTCCTCCGGCACCACCGCCACGTGCTCCAGCTCGAACACGGTCCGCTCCGGGCCCTCGGCCGCCAGCCGCACCCCGACCTCGCTGAACCCGGGGTCGGGCCCGTACAGCCAGGACACCCGCAGCCGCTCCGGCGGGGCGCATTCGAGGATCTCGCCGCCGGCGTTGCCCTCCAGCTGATACCGTCCGCCGACCTTGAACTCACCGGTCACCGGCAGGAACCAGCGCCCGAGCCGCTCCGGCGACGTGACCGCGTCCCACACGTCGGCGATCTCCGCCGGGTAGGTGCGGCGCAGCAGCACGGTCCGGGCCTGGCCGGCCTCCACCGCACGGTTGCCGACCTCGCGGTGCAGCCGGTTGATCTCCTCGAAGATGTCACTCATCCCTGCTCGCTCCCTCTGTGTGCCTGCGCTCGCGCTTGCCCCGCGCGAGTTCCGTGCCGAGCGCGTCGAGCCGCTGCTCCCAGAACCCGCGGAACCGCTGCAGCCAGACGTCCACCTCACGCAGTGGCTCGGCCTCGACGGCGTACAGCCGCCGCGTGCCCTCCGCCCGTACGGACGCGAAGCCGCTGTCGCGGAGCACCCGCAGATGCTGCGAAACGGCCGGCGCGGAGATCCCGAACTCCTCCCGGATCACGGCGCTGATCTGGCCCGACGCCTGCTCGCCGGAGGCGAGCAGCTCCAATATCCGGCGCCTGACCGGATCTCCGAGTACGTCGAAAGCGCGCATGCGGGCAACTATGCCACGCACTGCATTAATTAAGCCAGCACTTAAGAAGGGGCGGGTGCGCTCACACCGTCCCGGCAGGACCGGGGCCCGTCACGCCGCCGTCTCCGCGTCGATCCAGGCGAGGTAGTCCGTGCCGCCCCGGGTGACCGGGGTGGCGATGATCTCCGGGGTGTCGTAGTCGTGCACGGCCCGGATGTACGTCTCCAGCTCCCCGTACCGGGCGGCGGCCGTCTTGAACAGCACCTGCCACTCCTGTGCCGTCTCGACGGCACCCTCCCACCGGTACACGGAGGTGACCGGCGCGCTGATCTGCACACAGGCGGCGACGCGCGTCTCGACGGCGCCGCGGGCGAGGGCTTCGGCCTTCTCGGCGCTGTCGGTGGTGGTCATGACGGTCAGGTGATCGGCCATGCTCGGCTCCTCTTTCCGTGTCGCTCCGGACGGGGTGCGGGTTCGCAGACCGCACGATACGGACCCGGCGTGCCCGGCCCCGGCTGCCCGTGCCCGCGGGACCCCGAAGCTCCGCGACCCGGCAGGTCCAGCTCGCACCAGACCGTCTTGCCGACGGTTCGCCGCTCCACGCCCCAGCGGGCCGCGAGCGTCTCGACGATGAGCAGCCCGCGGCCGGTGTGCTCCTCGGGCGGCGCGGTGCGCGGACACGGCAGCGTCTCGCCCCGGGCGTCGGACACGGCGATACGGAGCACGGTACGGGTGAGGGCCAGCTCCACGCGGAAGAGGCGGCCCGGGACGTGCCCGTGCAGCAGGGCATTGGTGGCCAGCTCCGACAGCAGCACCGCGACGTCCCCCGCGATTCCGGGGTGCCCCCACTCCTCCACGAGCCCCACGGCCCGGCGCCGGGCGAGCGTGACGCTGCGGGGAGTCAGCGCGTAGTCCAACACGTCCCGGCGCAGCGCGGGTTGCCGGGAGGCGGCCCCGGCACGGGCTGGGGATTCGGTCATCGTGGCTTACCTCCTGATACGGGCGGGCGGACGCGCCGCTTCCGGACATCCCGGAGCAAGGCACTTCGCCCAAGTCGGCACCGCAGTGCGCAGCGGTCGCTACGGAACGTCCCATCACCTTCGACTCTGCGCAATATCCACCAATGAAATATCCACCGAACGAGTTGCGGCGTGGATCGAAGCCCCAGCAAAATGACCCCAACACCCCCGAGAGGACACATTCGTGACGGCAGCTCGGCCCATGCAGGGCAACAGCACTTCGACAGTCCTCGGACGGCGGCTCGGCGCCGAACTCATCAAGCTCCGCACCGCAGTGGGAATGACTCAGCCCCAGGCCGCGGAGACCCTGACGGCGTCAACTGCGAAGGTCGCGAAGATGGAGCGGGGCTGGGTACCGATCCGGGATCCCGACATCCGGGCCTTGTGCGAGCTGTACGGAGTGACCGATCCCGCCACCGTCGGCAGTCTGCTGGAACTGGCCCGGGTCGACCGCGACCGCCGAAAGGCCAAAGGCTGGTGGAACCAGTACCCCGAGCTGCCGGACCTGGTTCAGTACGTGGCTCTGGAGGACATCGCCACCAGTCTGCGCACCTGGCAGTTGGCCTGTGTTCCCGGACTGCTCCAGACCGCCGGCTACGCACGCTCGCTCGCGGTGGGGAACGGGTTGTGGGAGGACCCGGACGCCATCGAGCCGTTCGTCGAGTCGCGCATGGCCCGCCAGGCGAGGCTGACCGGTGAGTCCCCGCTACACCTCTGGGCCGTACTGCACGAGGCGGCGATTCGCCAGTTGGTCGGCGGACGACGTGTGATGCGCGAACAGCTCGGGCACTTGCTGGACTCCGCGCAACTGCCGAACGTTCACTTGCAGGTGGTACCGCATTCGGCGGGCGCGCATCCCGGGATGACCAGCGCCTTCACCATCGTTTCGTTCGCCGAGCCGGGCGCGATGGATGTCGTCTACATGGACACCGCGTCCAGTACGCTCTGGCTGGAGAGCGAAGCCGACGCGACGCACCACAGCGGCATTTTCGACCGCATCACACGGCTCAGCCTGGCGCAGCGCGACTCGGCCGATCTGATCGCCGACATTCGCAAGGAGATGTAGCGCGCGTGGCCGACTTCGTGTTCGTCAAGTCCAGCTTCAGCGGGGGCAACGCAGGCCAGGAATGCGTGGAGGTCGCGACCAACGTGCCCGGCACCGTCGCGGTGCGCGACTCCAAGGACCCCGACAGCCGCATACTCCGCTTCCCGGCCGGGAGCTGGGCCGCGTTCTCCGCGGTCCTCACGGCCGGGGACGGCTCCGGAGTGTCCGGCATCCGGCACCGCTGACGAGGCGCGGGCCCCCGCCGAACCGGATCCGGCACGCTCCGCAGGGCCCGGCGCCTCAGTCCACCAGGCCCAGCCGGGCCGCCTCGACTCCGGCGGCGAAGCGGCTGTCGGCGCCCAGTTTCTCGATGAGCCGGGTCATCAGGCGGCGCAGCGTACGGTCGGAGACCCCGAGGCGGCGGGCGATGGACTCGTCCTTGGCGCCGGTGGCGAGCAGCGCCAGCACCTCGCGTTCGCGCGGGCTCCAGTCGCGGGCGCGGGACGTCCCGGCCCGGCGCCCGTCCGCGCCGGGGTCGTGCGGGGCGGCGGCGTCCCAGTTGTGCTCGAAGACCTGGACGAAGCAGGACGCGATGAGCGGGCCGTGCAGCGCCACGTCGCCCCTGTCACGGTCCGTTCCGACGCCCGCCCACAGGACGGTCAGTTCGCGGTCGACGATCAGGAGGTAGAGCGGGCAGGAGGCGGCCACCCGCACCTCGGCGCCCGCCTCCGCCAGCGCCTCCAGATAGCGGGCCGCGCCCGGGCGGCGCAGGGCGCTGGTGGAGACGAGCATCCGGCAGTGCACGCCCCGGCCGAGCACTTCCAGGTCGGTGACCAGGCTGCGGTCGAGCACCTCCGGCTCGGGAAACGTGGTCCGCATGCAGAGCATCTCGCTGCGGGTGAGCGGATGGAATTCGTCGATGCGCCGGCGCAGCTGGTCCCGGTCCTCGAAGAACTCGGCCTCGATGCTGCTGTGATCGGGCGTACGGGGCGCGGGCAGCATGCCCACCACGTCGTCCACCGCGCGGAGGTTCCGTTCCAGGACGTCGAACGCCGCGCGCAGTTGGGCGCCCTGCTCCGCGAGCAGGTCGGCGAGGGCGCGTTCGGGCGAGCTGACCCCCGTGCCGTCCGGGGCGAGCAGCCGGCGGCCGGTGAGCCACCGCGCCACGTCGGGCGGGATGCCGCGGTCGGCCCCGCCGCCGGGCGCCGCCGGCCCGGTACGGGACACGGGGCCGGGGGCACGGGACGCGAGTGACGGGCCGGGACCGCCGCGCAGGTGCCCGACCAGCGACGCGTGGACACGCCGGGCGCGGTCCGCGACATCGGCGTCGCCGCCGGAGCCGCCAA
>NZ_WHPN01000153.1 GCF_009735685.1 Streptomyces lycii
CCCCGCAGCGCACCGGCGCGAACTGCGCCCGCGCCACTGGTTCGCCAACCGGCTGCTGCTCACCCTCAGCGGGCAGAAGCCGGTCCACTGGATGCTCGGCCACACCGTCGGCCAGGCGTACGAGCAGCTGGTCCGGCTCGCCCCACTGACGCCGCTGCGGCCACCGGCCGGGCGGCGTGGCGCCCCGGTCGTCGCGCGCTGCGACGAATACCGGCCGGAGCCGCACGTCATCGAGGCGTTCGCCCGCATCCTGACCGGCGAGCGGGTGCAGGCCCTCGCCTTCCGCCTCGAACACGGGGCGGACGGCCGCTGGCGCTGCTCCGCGGTGGACCTCGGCTTCGACCCGGCGGCCCCGGTGACGGCGGCCACCGCCGGCCGCTGACCATCTGCCGTACGGCTGAGCCGTACCGCTGGCCCGTACCGCTGACCCGTACCGCCGGGGACCCGCCGTACCGCCGCGCGAGTTGTACCGCCTACCGCCCCGTACGCCGTACCGCTGGGCGAGCCGTACAGCCGACCGGTGTGGATCCGCCCCCGGCGTGGACCCACCCGGCGGGGTCCACCCGGCGGGGGCCACCGGCCCCGGACCACCGGCACGGTTTCCCGGGGCCGGATCACCGGCGCCGGTCCACCGCTCCGGTCCACCGCTCCGGATCACCGGAGTACGAACGCGGCCGGGGCCGGACCCCTTCAGCAGGAAGGAATCCGGCCCCGGCCGGCGCCCCGGGAGGCGGTGCCGTCACTTCTTGCGGCGGCGGCCCTTCTGCGCCTTCCGGCGCTCGGCACGGGTCATCCCGTCGGACTCCGAGCGCGCGGGGGTGTCCTCGAAGTCGCCCTCGATCACACCGCCCTCGCCGTCCACGGTCGGCGCGGAGAAGTGCAGCCGGTCCGGCCGCTGCGGGGCCTCCAGGCCCTTGGCGCGGATCTCCGGCCGCGCGCCCGCGCCCGCCGGAACGGCGTCCTGCGGCGCCTTCTCCAGCGACGGCTTGCCCTCGGCCTCGGCCTTGTCCTGCACCGGGACCTCCTCGACCTGCTGCTCGACCTGGACCTCCAGGTTGAACAGATAGCCGACGGACTCCTCCTTGATGCCGTCCATCATGGCCGTGAACATGTCGTAGCCCTCGCGCTGGTACTCCACGAGCGGGTCCTTCTGCGCCATCGCGCGCAGTCCGATGCCCTCCTGGAGGTAGTCCATCTCGTAGAGGTGCTCGCGCCACTTGCGGTCCAGCACCGAGAGGACCACGCGCCGCTCCAGCTCACGCATGATCTCGGAGCCGAGCTGCTCCTCACGCGCCGCGTACTGCTCGTGGATGTCCTCCTTGACGGCCTCGGAGATGAACTCGGCGGTGAGCCCGGCCCGGTCGCCGGCCTCGTCCTCCAGGTCCTCGATGGTGACCTTCACCGGGTAGAGCTGCTTGAACGCGCCCCACAGCCGTTCCAGGTCCCAGTCCTCGGCGAAGCCCTCGACCGTCTCCGCGTGGACGTACGCGTCGATGGTGTCGTCCATGAAGTGCTTGATCTGCTCCTGCAGGTCCTCGCCCTCCAGGACCCGGCGGCGCTCGCCGTAGATGACCTCGCGCTGCCGGTTGAGCACCTCGTCGTACTTCAGGACGTTCTTACGCGTCTCGAAGTTCTGCTGCTCCACCTGCGACTGCGCGGAGGCGATGGCGCGGGTGACCATCTTGGTCTCGATCGGCACGTCGTCCGGGACGTTCGCGATGGCCATGACGCGCTCGACCATCTGCGCCTTGAACAGCCGCATCAGGTCGTCGCCCAGCGAGAGGTAGAAGCGGGACTCGCCCGGGTCGCCCTGACGGCCGGAACGGCCGCGCAGCTGGTTGTCGATACGGCGCGACTCGTGCCGCTCGGTGCCCAGGACGTAGAGCCCGCCGAGCGCCACGACCTCGTCGAACTCGGCCTTGACCGCACGCTCGGCCTTCTCCATCGCCGCGGGCAGCGCCGCCGCCCACTCCTCGACGTGCTCGACCGGGTCCAGTCCGCGCTGCCGCAGCTCCGCCTCGGCCAGGTCGTCGGGGTTGCCGCCGAGCTTGATGTCCGTACCGCGGCCGGCCATGTTGGTGGCGACGGTGACGGAGCCCTTGCGGCCCGCCTGGGCGACGATCGTCGCCTCCCGGTCGTGCTGCTTGGCGTTGAGCACCTCGTGCGGCACGCCGCGCTTGCTGAGCTGCTGGGACAGATACTCCGACTTCTCGACCGAGGTCGTGCCGACCAGGACCGGCTGGCCCTTCTCGTGCCGCTCGGCGATGTCGTCGACCACCGCGTCGAACTTGGCCGTCTCCGTGCGGTAGATGAGGTCCGACCGGTCGGCGCGGATCATCGGGCGGTTCGTCGGGATCGGCACCACGCCGAGCTTGTAGATCTGGTGGAACTCGGCCGCCTCGGTCATGGCCGTACCGGTCATGCCGGAGAGCTTGTCGTAGAGGCGGAAGAAGTTCTGCAGGGTGATCGTGGCGAGGGTCTGGTTCTCGTCCTTGATGTCCACCCCTTCCTTCGCCTCGATCGCCTGGTGCATGCCCTCGTTGTAGCGGCGGCCGGCGAGGATGCGACCGGTGTGCTCGTCGACGATCATGACCTCGCCGTCGATGACGACGTAGTCCTTGTCCTTCTTGAACAGTTCCTTCGCCTTGATGGCGTTGTTCAGATAGCCGACGAGCGGGGTGTTGACCGACTCGTAGAGGTTGTCGATGCCCAGCCAGTCCTCGACCTTGGTGACACCGGACTCGTGGATGGCGACGGTGCGCTTCTTCTCGTCGACCTCGTAGTCGCCGGTCTCCTCGACGCCCCGCTGCGGGTTCGCGGGCTTGCCCTTGGAGAGCCGGGTCACCAGCTTGGCGAAGTCGCCGTACCACTTGGTGGCCTGGTCGGCGGGGCCGGAGATGATCAGCGGCGTGCGGGCCTCGTCGACGAGGATGGAGTCGACCTCGTCGACGATCGCGTAGTTGTGGCCGCGCTGCACCAGCTCGTCCTTCGACCAGGCCATGTTGTCCCGGAGGTAGTCGAAGCCGAACTCGTTGTTCGTTCCGTACGTGATGTCGCAGGCGTACTGCGCGCGGCGCTGCGCCGGCGTCATGCTGGCGAGGATGCAGCCGACCTCGAGGCCGAGGAACTTGTGCACCCGGCCCATCATCTCGGAGTCGCGCTCCGCGAGGTAGTCGTTGACGGTGATGATGTGGACACCGTCGCCGGAGAGCGCGTTGAGGTAGGCCGGGAGCGTACCGACGAGGGTCTTGCCCTCACCGGTCTTCATCTCGGCGACATGCCCCATGTGCAGGGCGGCACCGCCCATGAGCTGGACGTCGTAGTGCCGCTGGCCGAGGACGCGCTTGGCCGCCTCACGGACCGTCGCGAAGGCCTCCGGAAGCAGGTCGTCGAGGCTCTCGCCGTCGGCATAGCGCTCTTTGTACTCATCGGTGAGCGCCCGCAGCTCGGCGTCGGAGAGGTCGACGAAATCCTCTTCGATGGAGTTGACCTGGCCCGCGATGCGGTGCAGCTTGCGCAGGATCTTGCCTTCGCCTGCACGCATGAGCTTGTTGAAGACGGACACTTGGGCTGGTCTCCTTGCCGGTCGGGTCCTGGCACTGTGGGCGCCCCCGCCGGTGGCGGAGAGTAGGTGCGAGGGCACGACGAGGTGAGGCCTCGTCGCAACGGCCATCGTAAGTCAGGACACGCCCGCACCGGGAGGTCCGTCGGGACGAAGACCTTCTGTCCCTCCAAAGAGACAACGCCGGAGCCGCCGCGGAAGTGCCGTGCCGGGGGCGGTGTCAGTGGCCGGGACTAGTCTGCCGCGCATGACGAGCCTGCCGACGCCTGCCGCCGAACTGTCCGCCGACGAGGCCCGCCGCATCGCCCTGCGCGCCCAGGGCCTGCTCGGCTCGCCGGACCGCCGCGCCGGGGTGCGCGGCGTGCTCCGGAGCCTCGGCGCCGTCCAGCTGGACACCATCTCGGTGCTGGCCCGCTCGCACGAGCTGGTCCCCTACGCCCGGCTCGGCGGGGTCGGCCGCTCCACGGTCGAGGACGCGTACTGGACCGGCGCGCATTCCTTCGAGTACTGGTCGCACGCCGCCTGCATACTGCCCATGGAGGAGTGGCCGCACTTCGCCTTCCGCCGCCGCGCCCGCGCCGCCCGGGGCCACCGCTGGCATGTGATGGAGGACTCGGAGCGCTCGTGCGCCGCCGTCCGGGAGCGGCTGAAGGCGGACGGCCCGCTGACGGCCACCGAGCTGGGCGGCGCCAAGAACGGCGGCGAGTGGTACGACTGGTCCGAGACCAAGATCGCGGTGGAGTGGCTGCTCGACACCGGCGAGGTCGTGTGCGCCGAGCGGCGCGGCTGGAAGCGGGTGTACGACCTCGCGGAGCGCGTGGTGCCGGACGCGCTCTTCCACGACGACCTGGACGACCGGGAGTGCGTGCGCCGGCTGGTGGCCCAGGCGGGCACGGCCATGGGCGTCGCCACCGTGGCCGATCTCGCCGACTACCACCGGCTGGGGCGCGGGCAGGTGGAAGCCGTGCTCGCGGACTCCGGGCTGGTGCCGGTGACGGTCGAGGGCTGGGGGCGGCCCGCGGCGGCGGGCGGGCGGCGTTCCGGCCGGCCCGCGGGAGCGGCCTGGGCCGACCCGGCGGCGCTGGAGACCGTGCCGCGCGGCCGGCACCGGACGACGCTGCTCTCCCCGTTCGACTCGCTCATCTGGGACCGGCCGCGGACCGAGCGCGTCTTCGGTTTCGTCCACCGGCTGGAGGCCTATGTTCCCAAGCCGAAGCGGGTGCACGGGTATTTCGCGATGCCGCTGCTGTCGGGCGGGCGGCTGCTCGGGCGGGTCGACCCGGCGCGGGAGGGCGGGACGCTGGTCGCGCGGCAGGTGTCGCTGGACGGCCCCAAGGCCGTCGCGCCCATGGCCGCGGCGCTCGGCGAGGCCGCGGCCTGGGTCGGGTGCGACGAGGTCCGGGTGGAACGGACGCTGCCCGCGGAGCTGCGCGAGCCGCTGGCCGCGGCGCTCGGCTGAAGCGGACCGGACCGGACCGGGCGGACCGGGCCGGACCGGTACGGCGGGGCGGCGGGGCTGGCGGGGCGGGAAGGCGGGGGCGCGGGGCTTGAGACGGAGCAGGAACGGCGCGGGGCGGCACGGGGGCGAGGCGGG
>NZ_WHPN01000012.1 GCF_009735685.1 Streptomyces lycii
CCGCGGGGCGTACCGCTCGGCCGTCATGTCCCCTCCAGTCGGGCTGTGTGCGCCACGGCCTGCCGGAGCACCGTGCCGGCACGGGGGACGGCCCGGCTACCGTCCCTGTCCCCCACGGCCCGCCCCGAGGTCGCGTACGGCGTCGGCGAAGGCTTCGCCGCGCTTGTTGTAATTGGTGAACATGTCCATCGAGGCGCAGGCGGGGGCCAGCAGGACGGTGTCCCCCGGCCGGGCGAGGTCCGCCGCCTCCCGGACCGCCGCGGCCATCGCCCCAGTGTCGGTCCGGCCGAGGTCGGTCACCGGCACATCCGGGGCGTGTCGCGCCAGCGCTTCCCGGATCAGGGCCCGGTCGCGGCCGATCAGGACGACCCCGCGCAGCCGGCCGGCCGCGCCCCGGACCAGCTCGTCGAAGGTCGCCCCCTTGGCGAGGCCGCCCGCGATCCAGACGATCGGGTCGTAGGCCGCGAGGGAGGCCTCGGTGGCGTGGGTGTTGGTCGCCTTGGAGTCGTCGACGTACGCGACGCCGTCGACGTCCGCGACGTGCTCGATGCGGTGGGCGTCGGGCCGGAAGGCGCGCAGTCCGTCGCGTACGGCGCGCGGCTCGACGCCGTACGCCCGGGCGAGGGCGGCGGCGGCGAGCGCGTTGGCGATGTTGTGCGGGGCGGGCGGGGAGACGTCCGCGACCTCGGCCAGCTCCTGCGCCTGCCGCTGCCGGTCCGGGACGAAGGCCCGGTCGACGAGGATGCCCTCGACGACGCCGAGTTCGGACGGGCCGGGGGTGCCGAGGGTGAAGCCGACGGCGCGGCAGCCCTCCTCGACGTCGGCGGCGCGGACCAGTTCCTCGGTGGCCTTGTCGGCGCTGTTGTAGACGCAGGCGACCTGGTTGCCCTCGTAGATCCGGCCCTTGTCGGCGGTGTACGCCTCCATGGAGCCGTGCCAGTCGAGGTGGTCCGGGGCCAGGTTGAGCACGGTGGCGGAGTGCGCGCGCAGGCTCGGCGCCCAGTGCAGCTGGTAGCTGGACAGCTCGACGGCCAGCACGTCGTACGGCTCTCCGCCCTCCTCGCTCCCGGCGAGCACGGCGTCCAGCAGGGAGACCCCGATGTTGCCGACGGCGGCCGTGCGCAGCCCGGCCGCCTCCAGGATGGCGGCGAGCATGCGCACGGTGGTGGTCTTGCCGTTGGTGCCGGTGACGGCGAGCCACGGCGCGGCGCCGGGCCCGCGGAGCCGCCAGGCCAGCTCGACGTCGCCCCACACCGGGACGCCCGCCGCGGCCGCGGCGGCGAACAGCGGTTTGTCGGGCCGCCAGCCGGGCGCGGTGACGATCAGCTCGGTGCCGTCCGGCAGCGTCGCCCCGTCGCCGAGGCGCACCGCGGCGCCGAGCGCCTCCAGTTCGGCGGCCTGCTGCCGCGACCGTTCGTCGTCCCCGTCGTTGACCACGGTGACCCGGGCGCCGAGGCCGAGCAGCACCCGGGCCGCGGGGACTCCGGAGACGCCGAGCCCGGCGACCGTGACGTGCTTGCCCCGGAAGCCGGGGCGGGAGTCTCCGGTCACTTGCCGGCCGCCCAGCCCGCGTAGAAGAGACCGAGTCCGACGATCACGCACATGCCCTGGATGATCCAGAATCTGACCACCACCAGCACTTCACTCCAGCCCTTCAGCTCGAAGTGGTGCTGGAGCGGTGCCATCCGGAAGACCCGCTTGCCCGTCAGCCGGAAGGAGCCGACCTGGATCACGACGGACATCGTGATGAGCACGAACAGGCCGCCGAGCAGGGCCAGCAGCAGTTCGGTGCGGGAGACGATGGCCAGGCCGGCTAGCGCGCCGCCGAGGGCCAGCGAGCCGGTGTCGCCCATGAAGATCTTGGCGGGCGAGGTGTTCCACCACAGGAAGCCGAAGCAGGCGCCCATCAGGGCGGAGGCGACGACGGCGAGGTCGAGCGGGTCGCGCACCTCGAAGCAGGCCGCCGGGTTGGTCAGCGCCTCGGCGTAGGCGCAGGACTCCTGGTGCTGCCAGATGCCGATGAAGGTGTACGCGCCGAAAACCATCACGGAGGCGCCGGTGGCCAGGCCGTCGAGGCCGTCGGTCAGGTTCACGCCGTTCGACATCGCGAGGATCATGAACAGCGCCCAGAGCACGAAGATCACCGGGCCCAGCGACCAGCCGAAGTCCTGGGTGAAGGACAGCTTGTCGGAGGCCGGGGTCTGGCCCCGGGCGTCCGCGAAGTTCAGCGACAGCACCGCGAAGGCGATGCCGACGATCAGCTGTCCCGCCATCTTCGCCTTGGCCCGCAGGCCCAGGCTCCGCTGCTTGACGATCTTGATGTAGTCGTCCAGGAAGCCGACCAGGCCCATGCCGGCCATCAGGAAGAGCACCAGGACACCGGAGAACGACGGGTCCGAGGCGGTGACCACCTTCGTCAGCGCGTACGCGATGAGCGTCGCCAGGATGAAGGCGATGCCACCCATGGTCGGGGTGCCGCGCTTACCGTGGTGCCCGCGCGGGCCGTCGTCCCGGATGTACTGGCCGTAGCCCTTCTTGGCCAGCAGCTTGATCAGCAGCGGGGTGCCCACCAGGGTCAGGAAGAGTCCGATGACTCCGGAGAAGAGGATCTGCCTCATCGGCCGGTGACCTCGCCCTCGCCCGCGGCACCGCCGCCGTCGGCGAGCAGCTCCTGCGCCACCCGCTCCAGCCCCACCGAACGGGACGCCTTCACCAGCACGACGTCTCCCGGCCGCAGCTCACTGCGCAACAGGTCGACCGCCGCCCGCGCGTCGGACACGTGCACCGACTCCTCACCCCACGAACCCTCGTTCTTGGCGCCCATGTCGAGCCAGCGGGCCTCCCGGCCGCCGACCGCCACGAGCTTGCTGACGTTGAGCCGGACGGCCAGCCGTCCGACCGCGTCGTGCTCGGCGAGTGACTGCTCGCCGAGCTCGGCCATTTCGCCGAGCACCGCCCACGTGCGGTTCCCCTTGCCCATGGCCACGAGCGCGCGCAGCGCCGCCCGCATGGAGTCGGGGTTCGCGTTGTAGGCGTCGTTGACGACCGTCACGCCGTCCGAGCGCTCGGTGACCTCCATCCGCCAGCGGGAGAGCTGGCCCGCCTCGGAGAGCGCGGTGGCGATCTCGTGGACGGGCATGCCCAACTCATGGGCGACGGCGGCCGCGGCGAGCGCGTTCGACACGTGGTGCTCACCGTACAGCCGCATGGTCACGGCGCCGCACCCGGTCGGTGTGTGAAGCGTGAAAGCGGGGGTGCCCGTGTCCGTCAGGCGGACGTCCTCGGCGCGCACGTCGGCGTCCGGGGACTCGCCGAAGAGGACCGTACGGGCCTTCGTACGGGCCGCCATGGCGCGTACCAGCGGGTCGTCGGCGTTCAGCACGGCGATGCCGCCCGCTTCGGCCGCCGGCAGCTCCTCGACCAGTTCGCCCTTGGCCTCGGCGATCTGCTCCCGGCCGCCGAACTCGCCGATGTGCGCGGTGCCGACGTTCAGCACGACGCCGATCCGGGGCGGGGTGAGCGAGGTGAGGTAGCGGATGTGGCCGATGCCGCGGGCGCCCATCTCCAGCACCAGGTGCCGGGTGCCGTCGTCGGCGCGCAGCGCGGTGAGCGGCAGCCCGATCTCGTTGTTGAGGGAGCCGGGCGGCCAGACCGTCGGGCCGAGCCGCTCCAGCGACTGCGCGATCAGGTCCTTGGTGCTGGTCTTCCCGGCGGACCCGGTGAGCCCGACGACCGTGGTGCCCAGCCGTTCCACGACGGCCCGGGCCAGCGCCCCGAGGGCCTTCTCCACGTCGTCGACGACGATCGCGGGCACGCCCTCGACCGGCCGGGAGGCGAGGACGGCGACCGCCCCGGACTCCACCGCGCCGTGCGCGAAGTCGTGGCCGTCGGCCTGCTCACCGACGAACGCGGCGAAGAGGCCGCCCGGGCGCACCTTCCGGGAGTCGATCTCCACGGAGCCGGTGACCCGGGCGTCCGGGTCGGGGCCGCCGTGGAGCCGGCCGGAGACGATGTCTGCGATCTCGGCGAGCGAGAGGGCGATCACCGGTCACCCCCGGTGCTGCCGGGGTGCTGCCGGGTGGAGGCGTGTACGCGCATGGCGGTCTGTCATCCCTGCTCGGTGTGGTGCGAAGAGGCCGATCGGCGGGTGTCCTCGGCGGTCCGGGCGCGGATCGCGTCGGCGAGCACCTCGCGGTCGTCGAAGGCACGTACGACGCCCGCGATGTTCTGTCCCTGCTCGTGGCCCTTGCCGAGGACCAGCACGGCGTCGCCGGGCTCCGCGCGGGCGACGGCGGCGGCGATGGCCTCCTCCCGTTCCGCGTGCAGCAGGACCTCGCCGCGCTCGTGCACCGGCACCTCGGAGGCGCCGGCGAGCATGGTCGCGAGGATCGCGAGGGGGTCCTCCGAGCGCGGGTTGTCGGAGGTCAGCACCGCGGTGTCGGAGAGCCGGGCCAGCGCGGCGCCCATCGGCATCCGCTTGTGCGGGTCCCGGTCGCCGCCGCAGCCGAGGACGGCGTGCAGCTTGCCGTCGGTCACCCGGCGGACCGCGCGGAGCACCGACTCGACGGCGTCGGGCTTGTGGGCGTAGTCGACGAACGCGAGATACGGCTGTCCGGCGTCCACCCGCTCCAGCCTGCCGGGGACGCCGGGAATGTCGGCGACGCCGTCGGCGGCGGTCTGCGGGTCGATCCCGGCGGTGACGAGGGCGGTGATCGCGGCGAGCGCGTTGGACACGTTGAACGGGCCGGGCAGCGGCACGGACGCCTGTACGGACTCGCCGTTCGGGCCGACGGCGGTGAAGACGGAGCCCAGCGGGCCGACCTCCGCCTTGTCGGCGCGCCAGTCGGCGTCCGGGTGGCCCTCGGCGGAGAACGTGGTCACCGGGACCTCGGACTCACGGGCGAGCCGTTTGCCGTACTCGTCGTCGATGTTGACGACACCGGCGCGGCTGCGGCGGCTGGTGAACAGCTGGGCCTTCGCCCGGAAGTAGTCCTCCATGTCCGGGTGGAAGTCCAGATGCTCCGGGCTGAGGTTGTTGAAGACCGCGACGTCGAAGACGCAGCCGTCGACCCGGCCGAGCACCAGGGCGTGGCTGGAGACCTCCATGGTGACCGCGCGGACCCCGCGCTCGCGCATCACGGCGAACAGCGCCTGGAGGTCGGTGGCCTCCGGGGTGGTCCGTTCGCTCTTGAGCCGCTCGTCCCCGATGCGGGACTCGACGGTGCCGATGAGCCCGGTGGGCCCGCCCTCGCCCTCGGCCACCTTGGCGGACGCGGCCCGCAGACCACCGTCGATCATGTACGCGGTGGTGGTCTTGCCGGAGGTCCCGGTGATCCCGATCTGGAGCAGGTCGCGCCCGGGGTCGCCGTACACGGTGACGGCCAGCTGGCCCATCCGGGCGCGCGGGTCGTCGACGACGAGCACGGGCAGCCCGGTCCCGGTGGCGCGCTCGGCCCCGCCGGGATCGGTCAGCACGGCGGCGGCGCCGAGGCCCGCGGCCTGGGCGACGAAGTCGGCGCCGTGCAGGCGGGCCCCGGGCAGGGCGGCGTAGACGTCACCGGGGCGCACGGCCCGGGAGTCGTGCGTGATGCCGGTGACGGCTGCCCCCTCGGCCCCGGCAGGCGGTTCGATGCCCAGCTGATCCGCCAGCTCCGCGACCGGCGTCGGGCGGACCTGGGAGGGGCGTGGCGCTCCGGGGTGTCCCGGGGAGGCGCTTCGGTGCGTGGTGTGGGACTGATCAGCGTGTGGCACGGCCGTGAGCGTACCGGGATCGGTGCCCGGCCCGCGAAACGAGGGTGTGCTCGGGATCTCGCCGGCCGGGGCCGCGGCCGGCGCGGGGCCGGGGTCCCCGGCGCCCGGGGTGGTGGTCGACACGGCTTCTGCGCTCCTCGTTCCGTGCGCTGTCTGTGCGCTGTTCCTGTGCGCCGTGGTGGGCGCGGTGCTGTCGGGTCCGCGCGCTGTCCGGTACGCGCTGCTGTCGGTCTGTACCCGGTGGTGCGCCGGGGCTGTGGTGCGTCGGGGCTGTGGTGTGCGCTGCGGTCTCCGGGCCGGGACGCGCCCGGGGGCCGGTGTCCGCAGCCGGTGCGGCGGCCCGCTCCGGTGCGTCAGTCGCCGGGTTCGAACTCCACCGGGAGTCCGGGCGGCTTCGTGCCCGTCGGGGGCACCTCCAGGGTCTTCAGGGCGAACTCCATGACCTTCTTGTGGACCGGCCCGCACACCTGGCCGCCGAAGTAGCTGCCCCGGGTCGGGTTCTGTACGGCGCAGTAGACGGTGAGCCGCGGCTTGTCCGCGGGGGCGAAGCCGGCGAAGGACGCGGTGTACCCCCGGTACCCGCCGGTCTCCGGGTCCACCCGGTTGGACGTACCGGTCTTGCCCGCGACCCGGTAGCCGGGGATCCGGGCCTTGGTGCCCGTGCCCTGCTCGTTGCCCACGACGGCCTCCAGCATCTTGGCGAGGGTCTTCGCCGTCTTCTCGCCGACGACCCGGGTCCGCTCCGGCTCGGGGGCCGGGACGAAGCTGCCGTCGGGCGCCCGCAGGCCCCGTACCAGCTGTGGCTCGATCCGTTCGCCGCCGTTGGCGATCGTCGAATAGATGGACGCGGCCTGCACGGCGTTGAGGGAGAGCCCCTGGCCGAACGGGATCGTGTACTGCTGGGAGGCGCTCCAGTCCTCGGGCTTCGCCAGGATGCCCGGGGTCTCGCCCGGGTAGTCCAGCCCGGTCGGCCGGCCGAGGCCGAACTTCCGGAGGTAGGAGTGCAGGACCCGGTTCGCCTCCTTCTGGGTCTTGCCGAGCTGCTCGACGGACAGGATCGTGCCGATGTTGCTGGACTTCGCGAGGACCCCGTTGAGCGTCAGGTACCAGGTGGGGTGGTCGACGTCGTCCGCGAAGCTGCGGTCGGCGCGGTGCAGCCGGTTCGGGACCGTGACGTGCGTGTCCGGGGTGGCCACGCCCTCCTCCAGCACGGCGGCCATCGACATCACCTTGCTGGTGCTGCCGGGCTCGTACGCGTCCTGGAGCGCCGGGTTGCCGAGGCCCGTACCGGTCTCGGAGGCCGAGGAGATGTCGTTGGGGTCGAAGCCCGGGGCATTGGCCATGGCCAGGATCTCGCCGGTCCGGGTGTCCTGCACGATGACGTACCCGCGGTCGGCGGCGGACTTCTCCACCTGCTCGGTGATCGCCTCCTGGGCGGCCCACTGGATGTCGCGGTCGATGGTCAGTTCGACGTCGGACCCCGGCACGGCGGGCTGCTCGCGCGCGCTCTCGGTGGGCACCCGGCGGCCGCCCGACTGCGCGTACGTGATGCGGCCGGGCTCGCCCGCCAGATCCTTCTCCAGCAGCGCCTCCAGGCCCCCGGCGCCCTCGCCCCTGGCGTTGACGAAGCCGAGTATCCCGGCGGCCAGCTCCTTGTTCGGGTAGACCCGCTTGCTGTGCGGCTCCTGGTTGATGCCCGCGAGGACGCTGACGTCGCCCGGGGCGGTCTTCTCCGCGAGCGCGCTCTTCAGGTCCTTGATCTGCTTCCACACCTGCGGGGTCCGGCTGCGGGCGAGCACCGCGTAGCGGGACTTCGGCGCGGACAGCTTCTCGGCCAGCTCCTCCGGATCCCGGTCGAGGATCGGCGCGAGCAGCTCCGCGGCCTGCTCGGGCCCGTCCCGCACGCCGGTCTGCGCGGGGGTGAGCAGCAGCGGGTCGCCGATGATGTCGTAGGCGTCGACGGTGGTGGCCAGCTCGCCGCCGGAGCGGTCGGTGATGGAGCCGCGCTCGGCCGCGATCTCGTACGTGACATAGCGGTTGACGTCGCCCTTGGCGGCGTACGTGTCGGCGTCGACGGCCTGCACCTGGAGGAGCCGGACGGTGAACGCCGTCATGAC